>JAAEOR010000862.1 GCA_024222895.1 Hyphomicrobiales bacterium
ACCCGCCCTTCAAACGCGCAATCTCGTCGCGTTGTGCAGCAACGGTTTGCTCAAGCACCGCCACCCGTTCCAGCAGCGTCACCACCAAGCGCCTGAGCGCGGTAATAGAAAGGCCATCGATGTCCGCTAGCGGCATCCCGCCAGGGAGACAGAAAACGACCGATTCGGGAATCCATATCCCACCACCGAGTCATTCCGTCGCACCAAGGGCCGACCACAAGGTGCGCCCTTCGCCAGGACTTTTGCCCCTGTTACAGGACTCGCATGTCGGACAGTGGACGAGTTCGATCCTCGGCCAGCATATCCACGACCCGGGCGGCCCGCATTTGTGGGACGCCCTTGCTACCGTTGTCGCCATCGATCGCTCGTCATGCGGCTATGCCATGGTCCCGATACGGGTCATCGCAGATCGTGCCGCCACGGGCTGGTCATTTGGTGACACGGCGAAGCGATTTCCGGATTCCAACTGGCGCCGCGAACAACGGAGCGCCCTTGATCCCACAACCGCCGGCACGCTGGCAATCGACTACGATATCGGCCGATGGATCACTTTATGCCGGCAGCCAAACGCCATCGCGTTCAAGGCGCGGTTTCTGGAGAGTTTGGGCAATTATCCTCAACCAGCCCTGCCATGATGCTCCCGGATATCGTGCTCTCTCCGGACGAAGGCCACGACCAGAGGGAGCCGTCGGCTATGCCGCATCCCGGCGACCCGGCTGGTAGTTGAGAATCGGCGCCAGCCAACGTTCCGCCTCGGTGACCGACCAGCCTTTGCGTACGGCGTAGTCCTCCACCTGATCCCGTTCGATCCGGCCAACGCCAAAATAATGGCTGTCGGGGTGAGCGAAATAGAGACCCGACACCGACGAGGCGGGCCACATAGCGTAGCTTTCGGTGAGCCGGATTCCGGTCGCGGCCTCCGCATCGAGGAGTTCGAAAAGCGTCTTCTTTTCGGTGTGGTCGGGCTGGGCCGGATAGCCGGGCGCCGGACGGATACCCTGATAGCTTTCCGCAATCAGATCGGCAGGGGTGAGGTTCTCGTCCGGCACGTAGCCCCACAGCGCCTTGCGCACATGCTGGTGCAGCCGCTCGGCAAAGGCCTCCGCCAGCCGGTCCGCCAGCGCCTGGCTCAGGATCTTTGAATAATCGTCATTGGCGCGATCGAAACGAGCGGCCACCGCCTCTTCACCGATCCCGGCGGTCACCGCGAAACCGCCAACGAAATCCGGGATCCTGGCCTCCTCCGGCGCGACAAAATCAGCCAACGCGACGTGCTTGCGGTTCCCGCCAGAACGGGCGATCTGCTGACGAAGCGTGTGCAGCCGGGTCCTCTCGCTTGATCGATCCGCATCCTCGTAGACCACGATGTCATCGCCGTCCCGGCTCGCTGGCCAGAAGCCAACCACGCCGCGGGCCGACAACCAGTTCTCGGCGACCAACTGATCGAGCATCGCCTGCGCGTCGGTAAAGAGGGAGCGCGCCGCCTCACCAATCTTGGGGTTATCGAGAAGCAGCGGATAGGTTCCCTTGATTTCCCATGCCGAAAAAAACGGGGTCCAGTCGATATAGGGAACCAGATCACCGACGGGGTAATCCTCGAAGGTCTGCGTTCCGACGAAACTCGGCGGCGGCGGCGCGTATCCCTGCCAGTCAATCTGAAACGGATCGGCCCGAGCCGCCGTCAGGGACACCCGGCGTTTCTCCGCCATGCGGCGCGCGTGACCTTCCGCCACCTCGCGGTATTCGTCCCGAATGGCCGCCACGTAGTCGCTACGACCGTCGCCCAGCAGGTTTCCGGCAACACCGACCGCGCGGCTTGCATCAAGGACATGGACAGTCTGGCCACGCGAATAGTTGGGTTCGATCTTGACTGCCGTATGGACCCGACTGGTGGTCGCTCCCCCAATCAAAAGCGGCACATCGAATCCTTCACGTTCCATCTCGGCGGCGACATGGCACATCTCATCAAGCGACGGCGTGATCAGACCCGACAGGCCGACGATATCGACCTGCTTGTCGCGGGCGGTCTCCAGAATTCGGTTGGCCGGCACCATCACCCCGAGGTCGATAACCTCGTAATTGTTGCACTGGAGAACAACGCTAACGATGTTCTTGCCAATGTCATGCACGTCGCCCTTGACGGTGGCCAGCAGAATGCGCCCGGCGAGACTCGAGCCTTCAAGCCCCTTGTCGGCCTTCTCCTGCTCCATGTAGGGCATCAGGTAGGCGACCGCTTGCTTCATCACCCGGGCCGACTTGACCACCTGGGGCAGAAACATCTTGCCCACGCCGAACAGGTCGCCGACCACATTCATGCCGGCCATCAGCGGCCCTTCAATTACATCGAGCGTGCGCTCGGTCGTGCTCCTCGCTTCCTCGGCATCGAGCTCGATGAACTCGGTGATGCCCTTGACCAAGGCATGCTCCAGTCGCTTATCGACCGGCCATTCACGCCACGCGAGGTCGATCTCCTTGCGCGCCGACGCTCCGCCCTTGTAGCGTTCCGCCACTTCCAACAGGCGCTCGGTCGAGTCCTCCCGACGGTTGAGGACGACGTCCTCGGCGAGTTCCCGCAGCTCCGGATCGATGTCGTCATAGACCGGCAGCGCACCGGCATTGACGATGCCCATGTCCATTCCGGCAGCGATCGCGTGATAGAGAAAGACCGCATGCATGGCGCTGCGGACGGTCTCATTGCCGCGAAAGGAAAACGACAGGTTTGAGACACCGCCGGACACATGCGCGTGGGGAAGGTTCTCGCGAATCCAGCGCGTCGCCTCGATGAAATCGACAGCGTAGTTGTTGTGTTCCTCGATTCCGGTAGCGACGGCAAAGATATTGGGATCGAAGATAATATCTTCGGGCGCCGTGCCGACCTCCTCGGTGAGGATGCGATAGGCACGGGCGCAGATCTCCGTCTTGCGCTTGAAGGTATCCGCCTGACCCTTCTCGTCGAAGGCCATCACCACGACGGCGGCGCCATAGGCAAGCACCTTGGCTGCCTGATCGCGGAAGCTGTCCTCACCCTCCTTCAGCGAGATCGAGTTGACGATTGCCTTGCCCTGGACGCATTTGAGCCCGGCCTCGATCACCGACCATTTCGATGAGTCGATCATCACCGGCACGCGGGCGATGTCTGGCTCCGATGCCATCAGATTGAGGAAGGTCACCATCGCCGCTTCGGAATCGAGCAGCCCCTCGTCCATATTGACGTCAAGGATCTGCGCACCGTTGACGACCTGATCGCGGGCAACGTCGAGGGCAGTGTCATAGTCGCCGGCGGTGATCAGCTTGCGGAACCGCGCCGAACCGGTGACATTCGTCCGCTCACCAATATTGATGAATGTGGCAGTTGACTTGCTCATCGCCGCTGACGCCTCTCTTGCTGCACCGGTCGGTTCCTGGCGCCTTCGGGCAGGTCTCCTCCGACCGGCCTAAACAACTTCGAAAGGCTCGAGCCCGGACAGCCGGAGCCGTGGTGTTTCTTCAGGCACGATGCGCGGCGGAACACCGTCTACGGCTGCGGCAATGGCACTGATGTGGTCCGGAGTCGTGCCGCAGCAACCCCCGACGATGTTGACGAGGCCGGACCGGGCAAACTCACCCAGCATTTCCGACATGACCTCGGGCGACTCGTCGTAGGCGCCGAACTCGTTCGGCAGCCCGGCGTTGGGATAAGCGCAGGTCAGCGTATCGGCCACTCGCGAAATCTCATCGATGTGCGCACGCATCTCCTCTGCCCCGAGAGCGCAGTTCAGACCGATGCTAAGGGGCTGGGCGTGCCGCACCGAATACCAGAACGCGGTTGGCGTCTGGCCGGAGAGGGTTCGTCCCGACCGATCGGTGATTGTGCCCGAGATCATCACCGGCAGATGCCCCCCCTTTTTGTCAAACACATTATTGAGGGCGACGATGGCCGCCTTGGCATTGAGCGTGTCGAAGATCGTCTCGACCAGGATCAGATCGGCACCACCGTCGATCAGCCCCCCAGCCGCCTCGCCATAGGCCGCAACCAGATCGTCAAATGTGACGTTGCGGAAGCCAGGATTGTTGACATCCGGCGAAATCGACGCCGAGCGATTTGTCGGACCGATTGCTCCGGCGACGAAGCGCGGTCGGTCAGGCGTTTCGGCGGTGACCTCGGCGCAGGCGGCCTTGGCGATCCGAGCGCCTTCGAAATTGAGTTCATAGGCCAGCGCTTCCATGCCGTAGTCGGCCTGGGCGATCGAGGTCGACGAGAACGTGTTCGACTCGACGATGTCGGCCCCGGCGCGCAGATATGTCAGATGTATCTGCTTGAGATGCTCCGGCTGGGTGAGGTTGAGCAGATCGTTGTTGCCGCGCAGGTCACTCGGCCAGTCGGCAAAGCGTTCCCCACGAAAGTCGGCCTCAGTCAGGTTGAGCGACTGGATCATCGTCCCCATGGCACCGTCGAGCACAAGGATGCGCTTTGCCGCCGCGGAACCAAGGACAGACTCGGTGTTGTTGATCTCAAGCATCGTCATCGCTCCTCGACAAACTCCAGACGGTTGCCAAAAACATCGGAGGCAAAGAAACGCCGCCGACCGGGAATCTCGCCGGCATCGGCCCAGGTGACATCGGATCCCGCCGCAACGAGGCGCTCCGCCAACGCGTCGAAGCGGGTGACTCGAAAGGCCGGATGCGCCTTACGTGCCGGCTGGAACCCCTTGTCGACACCAAGATGAAGCTCCTGGGCTCCGGCGGAGAGCCAGATCCCACCCCGTGGTTTAAGAGCCTCGGGCTTTTCGATCTCGCGCATGCCCAGGATGTCCACAAAGAACGCCCTGCTTTGGTCTTCCGACTGAGGCGGAATTGCCACTTGAACATGATCAATCGCAACGAAGGTCACGCTGCAGCTTTCTTCGCAGCCGGTTTCACCGGCCGCATGCCCAGCAGATGGCAGATGGCATACACAAGATCGGCGCGGTTCATAGTGTAGAAGTGAAAATCGGAAATGCCACGATCAACCAGGTCGAGCACCTGTTCGGCGGCGACGGCTGCTGCGATGAGTTGGCGTGTCGACGGGTCTTTGTCCAGCCCTTCGAACCGCTGCGCGAGCCAATCCGGCACTGCCGCGCCGCAGTTCGACGCAAAACGGGCGATCCGGTTGAAGTCGTGGACGGGCACGATTCCAGGAACCACCGGAATCGTGATCCCGGCCGCACGCACCCGCTCCAGATAAGCCTCGAAGCTGTCGTTGTCGAAGAAGAACTGCGTAATCGCCCGATCAGCGCCGGCGTCGACCTTGCGCTTGAGCATCTCGATATCGGCCTCCTTACTTGGACTATCCGGATGTTTCTCAGGATAGGCAGCAACAGAAACCTCGAAGTCGCCAAGTGCGCGAATGCCGGAGATCAGCGCGGGACTGTCGGCATAGCCGCCTGGATGGGGAGCATAAGCGCATCCTGCCCCGCCGACCGGATCTCCGCGCAAGGCCACGATGTGGCGAACACCTACCTCGCCATAGCCGCGGACAACGCCGTCAACCTCGTCGCGGGTCGCTGCAACGCAGGTCAGGTGCGCGGCCGGATCGAGCGGCGTTTCCTTGAGAATCCGAGAGACGGTCGCGTGGGTCCGCTCGCGTGTCGATCCGCCGGCGCCATAGGTCACCGACACAAATGACGGAGATAGCGGCGCCAGTCGCTTGATCGAGTGCCACAATTTCTCCTCCATCGCCGCCGTCTTTGGCGGGAAAAACTCAAAGGAGATTTTCAGTCCCGAGCCTGCATCCGGAAGGCGGCTGGCCCGTTCGTCACCGACGCCCATCATGCAACGTCCCTCCCCTTGTCGTCAGCAACAACGATCCGTTTGTCTACCGCCAACCACAGAGTCACGGTCAGCTTGTCGGATGTGCCACCTGGCAGCGCAACCACCTTGTCCAGCCCGAGTCCCGCCGCGGTGATCCATTGGCCGACCTGATCGCGGCTGAAGCCCAGCCGCCGATGAGCATGGTCCTGGCGCAGAAACTCCATCTCGTGGGGCGCAAAATCAACGATCAGCAGCCGGCCTCCCGGGCGAAGAACCCGCGCCGACTCGGCAAGTGCGCGTTGTGGGTCGTCGAGAAAATGCAGAACCTGATGAACCACAACGACATCGAACGCGCCGCGCGGCAGCGGCAGATTGTATATGTCGCCAAGCCGGATTTGAGCATTAGCGATGCCGGCACGGTCCAGGTTGGCGCGCGCGACCGCCAGCATGTTCGGCGAAGTGTCGACCCCGACAGCTCTGCTGTACAGCCGATTGAGCAGCTCCAGCATTCTCCCGGTGCCGGTCCCCAGATCGAGCAGGCTGTCGAATGGCCGTGCTCCAAGGGCTTCGCGCACGGCTGCCTCAACGACGTCTTCCGCAACGTGAAGCGCCCTGATCGAATCCCACTCGTCGGCGTTCGCTGCAAAGTAACGATGGGCGGCCTCGGCGTGCTCGGTCTTGATCTGTGACAGCCGTTCGCGATCCAGCGCAAGCACTGGTTCATTCCTATCGACGGCGGAGAGAAGCTCGCCAACCAGACGACGTCCGACACCCGATTCCGTCAGTCGATAAAACACCCAGGCCCCCTCCGGGTATCGGTCAATCAGGCCCGCGTCGGCGAGCAGCTTGAGATGGCGCGAGATGCGCGGTTGCGACTGTCCAAGGATGCCGGTCAGATCCTTCACCGACAGCTCAGCCTCGCGGAGCAGCGCGAGAACCCGCAGGCGGGTTCCCTCTCCTGCCGCGCGCAGGGCAGTCAACAGGGCTTCGATAGTGTACATCCCGACCTCAGCGTCACTAGACGAACATATACATATCTTTATATCTAAGGGGAAGCCATTGTGTGCGTCAGGGGGCGGGTTGACACGCCGCCTCCAATAAATAACCGTGCGGTTAAATTATGGAGACACGTGCATGCCTCTTGCCCCGGCCGTCACGACCGTGTTCGGCGCCTTATCCGATCCCACGCGACTAGCCATCGTCGAGAGGCTGTTGACCGAGGGAGAACGGTCGGCCGGTGAGATCGCCGCGCCCTTTTCGATCAGCAAACCGGCCATTTCCAAGCATCTGCGGGTGCTGGAAGATGCCGGCTTGATCGAGCGGCATGTCGACCGCCAGTGGCGGGTGTGCCGGGTGCGCCCCGAAGCGATCCAGGTAATCGACGACTGGATGAGCGAGTACAAGAAATTCTGGCATGGTTCGTTCGATCGCCTGGAGAAGATACTCGCCAGACCGGAAGAAGGATCGAGCCAGAATGGCAGAAGCGACTGAAGCCGATAACGCAACCGCGGTACGCGAAGGGTCCGAGACCGATCGCACCCTTGTTGTCGAACGGATATTCAAGGCGCCGCCAGACAAGGTTTTCAACGCCTGGACCGACCCTGAAATCCTTGTGAGGTGGTGGGGCCCGGAAGGGCTGCATACACCCGAATACACGATGGACGTCCGCGAGGGGGGCGCGTGGCGGACCGTAATGATGAATGACAAGGGCGAAGCCCATACGGCGTCGGGCGTCTACAGGGAGATTGCGCCGCCGAAGCGTCTGGTGATGACCTGGGCGTGGGAGCAGCCGGATGGCGAACGCGGACATGAAACATTGATAGAGCTTTCTTTCGAACCAGCCGAACAGGGGACGAGGCTGAAGCTCGTCCAGCGCCTGTTCGCCGATGTCGATGCGCGTGACAATCACCGCATGGGCTGGAACTCGACATTCAGCTGCCTGGAACAGTATTTCGGCTGATACCAAGGGTATGAAGTTCGACAGCTGACATGTGAGCGCGATCCCTGCCCGAATCGGATCGGCGCTCGACGCCTTTAGACGTCTGCTGGTCTGGAGCTGCTGCTGAACCTTTCCCGAAAGGTTCAGAGCGCCATGCGGTAGTTCAAATCGAACATGATCCACAGGCTGCCGCCGACCATGATGAAGATCAGGAAAACGGCGAAAGCCATCACCAGCAGGTTTTCCAGTGGCGTCTGACCCAGGCGCAGATGCAGGAAGAACCGTAGGTGTACGAACACCTGGATAACTGCCGCGATGGCAATAACCACCAGCGTCGCGAGCCGGGGCAGAAGATCGAAATACACAAGGCCAAACGGGATCGCGGTCAGCACCAACGCCAGGACGAACCCGATCAGATACGATTGCAGTTCCGGGCTTGGCTCTCGCGTCGCGCTTGCCATGTCACAGCACTCCCGGGAGGTAGACGATCGAGAAGATCCCGATCCAGACGATGTCGAGGAAATGCCAGAACAGACCCAAACGGAACAGCCGTGAGGCAACCGGATCCGTGAGGCCCTTGAACGCAAGCTGGCCGACCATTGCCAGGATGCAGAGAATCCCGACACTGACGTGAAGGCCATGGGTGCCGACCAGCGCAAAGAATGCCGACAAGAACCCGCTACGATCGGGCCCGGCGTCCTGTGCAATCATGCCGGCGAACTCGGAAATCTCCATCGCCACAAACCCGAGGCCAAGAACGATAGTGATCAGAAGCCAGAATATGGTTGCCCGGCGTTTGCGCGCGAACACCGCTAGCGTCGCCATCCCGAACGTGGCGCTGCTGAACAGAAGCAGCATCGTCTCACCGAAGGCATGCGGCAAGCTGAAAAGGTCCTTGCCGGTTGGTCCGCCGGCTATCCCGACTGTCATGACCACATAGGTGGCAAACAGAAGGGCAAAGATGACCGCATCGGTCATCAGGTAGATCCAAAAACCGAATGCCTTGTCTTCGGTTCGCTCCGCGGCGGCAACCGCCAGGGCCTTTTGAGCGCCGGCGGTCTTCATGTCGCCGCTCCGGGAAGCACGACACCGGGGGCAGCCAGCGGCTCATCGGCGGCCGCCGGTGGTGCGTTCGCAAGATCCTCGTAGCGCTTGTTCTCGATTGCCTCTACGGCAAACGGCGGAAGAACCACATCCGTATCGTCGTCGCTGCTTCTGACGACAATGACGATAGCGGCCGCGACGGCGCAGATGATCGCAAGCCACCACATATGCCACACCATGGCAAAGCCGAGAACGAATGCGATTCCGCCAATGATGATGCCGAACGCGCTGTTCTTCGGCATGATGATGGCCTCATAGCGCTCCGGTCGCTGATAGGCGACCCCACGCTGCTTCATCTCGAAAAACTCATCGCGTCCGTGGACCGTCGGAATGAAAGCGAAGTTGTAGGGTGGCGGTGGTGACGCGGTCAGCCATTCGAACGTCCGGCCATTCCAGGGATCGCCGGTGTAATCGCGCAGCGCTACACGGTTGCGTACGCTGACGACGATCTGCACCACCAGGAAGATCAGCCCGAACAGAACGAACACGGCGCCAAGTGCAGCGACGATCAGGTAGGGCTGCCATGCGGCGGTCTCGTAGTGCTCCATGCGGCGCGGCATTCCCATGAATCCGAGGGCATAAAGCGGCATGAAAGCAAGATAGAAACCGATCACCCAGCACCAGAACGACCGCCGTCCCCACTTCTCATCCAGGCGGAAACCGAACGCTTTGGGGAACCAGAAATTCAGCCCGGCGAAGTAACCGAACAACGCACCGGGAATAAGCATGTTGTGAAAATGGGCGACCAGAAATGTCGAATTGTGCACCAGGTAGTCGGCCGGCGGCAGGGCCAACAAAACGCCTGAGACCCCTCCGATCACGAAAGTGACGATGAAGGCGACCGTGTACATCATCGACACCGAGAAGCGGATGCGGCCCCGGAACATGGTGAACAGCCAATCGAACACCTTCACTCCGGTCGGCACCGCGATGATCATCGTCGTGATGCCAAAAAACGCATTCACATTTGCGCTCGACCCCATGGTGAAGAAGTGGTGCAGCCAAACGGTGAAAGAAAGAAACGCAATGGCGCAAGTGGCGTAGACTAACGAGGTGTACCCGAACAGCCGCCGGCCGGAGAAGGTCGTGACGATATGCGAAAAAACCCCAAACGCCGGCAAGATCAGTATGTAGACCTCCGGATGCCCCCATATCCACAGCAGGTTGGCGTAGTTCATCATGTTGCCGCCGTCGCCGCTCGTGAAGAAGTGCATGCCAAAGATACGATCAAGCTCAAGCAATGCGCCAACGACTGTGAGCGCCGGGAAGGCAAACGCCATCAGGATGGCGGTGCAAAACGCGGTCCAGGTGAATAGCGGCATATACAACAGCTTCATGCCCGGCGCCCGCTTTCGAACGATTGTCACGATGAAGTTGATGCCGGTGAGCGTCGTCCCGATACCACTCAGCAGAACAGCCCACACCCAGTAATCGACCCCGACATAAGGGCTGTACTGAATGCCCGAGTAGGGGGGATAGGCGGTCCACCCGGCGGTCGAGAACTTGCCAATCACCAGAGACACCATGATCAGCGCAGCGCCGGCAGCGGTCAGCCAGAGGCTCAAGGCGTTGATGTAGGGAAAGGCAACATCGCGAGCGCCGATCTGCTGCGGCACGACAAGATTGACCAGGCCGGTCAGAAACGGCATGGCCATGAAGAAGACCATGATCGTACCGTGAGAACTGAATATCTGATCGAAGTGATCCGGCGACAGGTAGCCGTCTGAATTGAGCGCGATGGCCTGTTGGCTGCGCATCATGATGGCGTCGATGAAGCCGCGCATCAACATGATCAGAGCCAGGGTCACATACATGATGCCAAGGCGCTTGTGATCGACGCTAGTGAACCACTCGCGCCACAAATATCGCCACACTCCGAGCCAGGTGATGACTGCCACGACCGCGAGCGTGCCGCCAACCGTGATAATGGCTCCGCCCATCGCGACGGGGCTGTAGAACGGCAGCGCGTCGATCGTCAGCCTTCCGAGCATCTGCCGTCCCTCGCTTATTTGGTCTCAGCCGAGCAGGTCATGCCGCAGTCGTATTTCAGGACGATGCGATCAAAGAGCCCCTCGGAAACCGCGGAATAATGGATCACTGGATGTGCGCTGCTGGGCTTGGCGAGTTCCTCGTAGGCCTCGTCACTCAGCTTCGCCGCCGAGCCTTTTACCGTCGCCACCCAGGCATCAAAATCAGCCCGGGGCATCGCAATCGCTTCAAAATGCTGGTCCGCAAATCCGTCACCGCTGTACTGCATGTTGCGGCCGACAAACGTACCCGGCTCGTCGGCAAGCAGGTTGAGCTGCGTCTGCATGCCCGCCATAGCGTAAATCTGGCTCCCCAGCGCCGGTACGAAGAACGAGTTCATCACAGTGTCGGAGGTGATCTTCAGGCTGAGCGGAACATTGCTGGGAAACGCCAGTTGGTTGACAGAGGCGACACCCTGTTCCGGATAGATGAACAGCCATTTCCAGTCCTGGGCGATCACCTGGACCTCAATCGGCTCGTTGTCAGACTCAAGCGGTTTGTAGGGGTCGAGAGCGTGGGTGAAGATCCAGACATGGATCGCTAGTGCAGTGACAATCAACGCCGGAACAATCCACGTTACGGCGTCAACCTTGTTCGACATCCAGTCGGGATCGTACCGCGCTTTGGTATTCGTAGACCGATACCGCCAAGCAAACCACGCCGTCATCACGAACACCGGGATGACGACGATCATCATGATCCCGAAGGCGCGGAAGAGAATGTCGCGCTCCCATTCGCCAACTGGTCCCTTGGGATCAAGGATCGGCGCATTTTCGAAGGTGCAGCCCGCCAGCGCAATGAGGGGACCAACGACGCCCAAAAACGATAAGACCCGGCGCAGCGGTACCGTTCTCACTATCGCCCCCGGCGATTCTTCAAATTCAATCTGACTGTATCACGTCAGTGATAGCCACTGTTCCCTGTTACTCTACCATCGTGAAGGATTGTCTTGGCAAGGGCGCTGGCTTGATCCTCGCCGGATCGCCGCCAGATGATCCGAACAATCGATATCCCAGCGACCCGTCAGGACCGGACACGTCGTTTTCGAGCGGCCAAGGTTACGCCTTGACAGCGACGATAAACAGTCGCGGAAACCGAAGCAGCACGCGAGTATCGACCAAAGGCGGATGGGCAGCGGCAATCCGCTCCCGATAGGCTTTCAGAAACGGTTCACGGTGATGGGGCTCCAGGCGGTCGAGATATGGCCGAAGACCGGTTCCCTTCAGCCACTCGACAATTGCGTCCGCATCTTCCAGGGGGTGATAGTAGGCGGTGTGCCAGATATCGATCCGGGCCGCAGCAGGCCGTAGCCGATCGTAATAGGCGGTGGGCAGCGGGATAGTCTCACGTGCCATCGGAGTAGAGAAACGGTCGCGCCATGGCCCGGCTTCGGCGACGTCTCCCATCAGCCGATGGGTCGGTTCTTGGAGATTGTCGGGCACCTGCATCGCCGCGACACCGCCGGGTACACACGCGGTGAACAGACTTGCGAAAACCTCCAGATGATCGGGCACCCACTGCATCACCGCATTGGCGAACACAAGATCGAGAGGCTCGGCCGGCGTCCATGTCTCAATCCGGGTCACAACGAAATCGACGTCCGGTAAGCGGCGTCGCGCCTTGGCAATCATTTCGGCCGAGCTATCCAGTCCGATGACCGAAGCGGCGGGGTAGCGTTGCGTCAGGAGCTCGGTAGAGTTTCCGGGGCCGCATCCCACATCGACCACTCGTCGGGGACGATCAAGCGGGACCCGCGATAGCAGATCGAGCGCAGGTCGGGTCCGCTCGTCTTCAAACTTCAGATATTGCTCAGGAGACCAGGCAACCATCAGCTTCCTCCATCCTCAACCGGCTTTGTCGCGCCATGTCTGGCAGCGGTCAAACGAGACACGTCCCCTTTCAGTCACGGTCCATCCTGTGTCCCCGGTGGACCGCCCTGCTCTGCTATGACACGTATGCTCCCGCGAAGTGACCATTGACTCCTGATGGCCCCCCGGACTCGCCTGACATGGAAGACAGGACAATCAGCTTCGACCGACGGGGACGACGGGAAGCCAAACTCACTTGTCGGGCGCTGGCTAGCGACAAATCTGGCTGGCCTCATTTGTGGGGTCGTTGCCGTCGTACTGTCGATCGGTGTCGGCAGCATGACTCACGTTGGCAGTGCCGACGATTGGCACCACAGCATTGGAGCGTTGAGGTATGACGTCGAGGCTTGCCGCCCTCTCGTTCCGACAATCGAGTCGCTGCTCGAACACAAGGCTTTGATCTCGGAGTGGCCCGTCGCAGTGGACGATTAGAAATTGCCGTGACACTCTGATGCAACGCAACACTCATTGACGTTCGTTTGCCCCGGGGGGCGCTTGACGCAGCATACGAGACCGGATGTCCGGACCAACCTTGGGGACTTGGGACCCGGCTCATCGGCCGGTCGTTGGTTCGCAATAGTCGTTTCCGGCGTGATCTGCGGCGTTCTTGCCGTCGTCCTGTCGATCGGCGTTGGCAGCCTGCTGTTTTCCAACTCCCTCCACGATGCGGTGCCGATGTCGATTGGGCTGGCTCTCGCATCGACCGCGATCATCGCTGTCGTTGTCGCCATGACCAGCTCCATCCGCGGGGCCGTGGCCCTGGTCCAGGAAGTCCCGGTCGTCGCGTTAGCGGCGGTTGTGGCTGCCGTGGTGGCTGCCCTCCCCGCCGATGCCGAGCCGAGCCACACGATCGCGACCGTCATCGTTGCCGTCGCCCTGGCAACCGCGCTCTCCGGGATCTGCGCGCTGGTGCTGGGCTACCTGCAGCTGGGCGCGATAATTCGCTACGTCCCCTACCCCGTCATCGGCGGTTTCCTGGCCGGCACCGGCTGGCTGATTGTCGGCGGCGGAGCCGGCCTCGCTCTTGGCGAACCATTGCGGTGGGACAGCGTCACTCGGCTGAGTGATCCTTCCGTCGCAGCGAATCTCGGCCTCACCGTCGCGCTGGTGGTCATTCTGGCGTTGCTCGAAGGCCGCACATCGAATCACCTGATGCTTCCCGGAACAGTTCTTGCCACACTCGTTCTCTTCAATCTGGCGATCCTTGTTGCCGGGGTCGACAGCGATACGCTGCACAACATGGGATGGTTGGTGGGGCTTCACCAGGACGATACCCTGTGGCCGCCGATAACTCCTGCCGAGCTGGTCCTGGTCGACTGGGGCGCAGTCGCGATCGGCATGATCAGCATGCCGATCATGGTGGTCATGACGGTCATCGCCCTGCTGCTCAACGACACTGGAATCGAACTCGAGACCCGCCGGGACGTCGACCTCGATCGCGAACTCCGCTCGGTTGGATCGGCCAACCTGCTTGCCAGCGTGAGCGGTGGGATCGCCGGGTTCCCGTCCGTATCGCTGACACTACTCGCTCTCCGGCTCCATGCCTCCTACCGGTCCGTTGGCCTGATCGTCGCAGTTGTCGTGTTGACGGCGTTGCTTCTCGGCAACCAGGTTCTTGATGTCATCCCGACATTCCTGCTCGGCGGTCTGTTGATCTGGCTTGGCGGCAGCTTGATCGTCGAGTGGCTGGTGCGAACCTTTCAGCGTCTCGATCGATGGGAATACTTCATTATCCTGGCGATTTTCGCGGCCATCGTCGGCATCGGTTTCGGCGAGGGCATGCTGTTCGGTCTGGTAGCGGCACTACTGCTGTTCGTTTTTCAGTATGGCCAGGTCGACGCGGTTCGATTTTCCGCCACCGGCGTCGACTTCCAAAGCAGCGCGGTTTCGGAGGAACGCCGTCGCCTTTTGGCCCAGAGCGGAGAGGCCATTCTTATCATCCGGCTCCAGGGGTTTCTGTTTTTCGGAACAGCTGATCGATTTCGCAAGGATCTCGCACAACGGACAGCCGATGCGGGTGGCGCGGGCGCGCACTACGTCGTCATCGATTTCGGCCGCGTCACGGGAATCGACTCTTCAACCATCTTGAGTTTCGTTCGTCTGAGCCAGACGGCGGAACTGGACCATTTCACGATTGTCTTGTCAGGCCTGTCGCCACACCTTCGCCGAACCATCGAGCGCAGCGGCATTATCGGTGGTGCGGTTCGGATTGAGCCGGATGTCGACACGGCCTTGAAGTGGTGCGAAGACGCACTGCTGGCGGAACGCGAACCAGGATTCTCCGGGAGCCGGCCACGGCCCATTGCCGATCTGCTGACCCTCATGGTCGATGACGAGGATGTCGCCGCGCGGCTTCTCCGATATCTGAAGAAGCGATCCGTCACGGCCGGAACGATCCTGATCGCAGAAGGTTCCGCCTCCGACGATATCTACCTCGTCGAGTCCGGGCACGCGGTCGTCGAAATTCGCTCGAACGTGGACACGCCAATTCGCCTGGCGCGGGTCGGGCCATGCGCAATCGTGGGAGAACTGGCATACTATCTCCAGGAACCACGGACGGCCACGGTCGTCAGCGAAGAGGACATGATCGTCTGGCAACTCACGCGTGAAGCCGTGACGCGGCTCCACACGGAGGCCCCGCACGATGCACTCGTGTTCCATCAGGCGATGGCAGCGATGCTGTCAAAGCGGCTGATCGGCACCAATCGCATCCTGCGGTTCCTGGCCGACTAGGTTCCGATCTCAACACGCGAAATCGAGGCATCTGGGCTTACGCGGCCAACTCCGACGCGGCGTCGTCATGCGGCCGGCGCGCTGAGGCAATCTCAGGATCGCAAGCGCCGCTTCGCGACCTTGTAGGCGGCCGAGAAATCTTCGTCTCCCAGGCTTTCCCGCTCTGCCTCCGTCAACGTGGCGATGACGGCATCGAGTGACGGCAGAACCGGCGCGCGGTCACCATCTTCCGAATTCTGCACCATGTCGCGCGCCAGCCGCGCGTCTTTGGCCATCAATTTGAGCATGAACAGCGGTGAAAACTCTCCGGCTCGAATACGCGGCACCCGCTGCTCGAAATAACGCGAGGTGGCGAGGCCCGTGCCTTTGGTCACAATGTCATAGAAAATGTCGAGATCTGCGCCAACCCGTTCACATAGCGCCACCGCTTCGCCGACGGCAACAGCGTGACTCGCGACCAGGGTCTGGTGGAGCAACTTCATTGCATTGCCAGCGCCGCTGCCACCACAATGAACGATCATGCCACCGAGGGTTTCCAACAGCGGCCGCACCCGCTCCAGAGCATCAGCGCCGCCCCCGACAACGAAGCTGATGGACCCTTCATTGGCCTGCCGCACCGATCCCAACATCGAGGCATCGAGGTGATCGATACCGCGGTCGGCCAATCTCCCATGCACTGCCTGAGTGGCCTGAGGGCTAACCGTCGAGCAATCGACCGTCACACCGCCGCGATCCATCATGACCGCCACACCCTCTTCCCCGAGATAGACGGCGCGCAGAGCCCGGTCGTTGGGCAGGCACGAGAACAGGACATCGCTCGCCGCGGCAAGCGCGCCAAGCGAGTCGCAGCGGGTGGCGCCGCTGGCGGCGCAAACGTGATTTCTCACTGCGGGATCGGCATCGAAGCCGAAGGCCTGATCCCGTCCAACACGCGCCGCAAGGCGGGCAAGCATCGGCGCCCCCATCGCCCCGAGGCCAATATAGCCAACCCGTTGGTTCATTCCTGACCGCTCCCGTCGACGCGTATTCGTTTCCGACAAGGACTATAGACGAACATCAGCGGGAGCGACCCGACGACCCCCAATTGAATGGCTTGGGCAAATCATCTGTGTATGGTTCTTGTTTATGCGGCGCGACGTCGGAATCGAACCCGCTGGAACTGGATAATGGCTTCGTTACTCTCCAGGCGGCCGCCGGAAAAAAGCTAAGCCATCGCCCGACAGCTGCCAGCAATCGCGACCGCTGGCCACCCTTCTCACATATGAACTAAAAGGGAGTTGAAACACACCGCAGGCGGATTCGCTCTCGACCGAGTCCGATCAAGTCTGAGCCATGGAACCCAAAGCCGAGACAGAGCCAAACCGACTTCCGCCGCTCCATTTGGGTAATGGCTTGATCGCGGGAGTCATCTGCGGCTTTCTTGCAGTCGTTCAGTCCACCGGATTTGGCATGCTGCTTCTCGTTGGCGAGGAGCAATCGCTCGTATCGGTCGCGGTGGGAATGGCCCTGTTCTCAACTGCCGTCGTGGCGGCTCTTGCGGCGATGACGAGTTCCATTCCCGGCGTGGTCTCGATTGCCCAGGGCGTGTCGATAGCGGCCATCGCCGGTCCGATTGTTTCGGTGATCATGACGATGGGGCGCGAGGCCGCCAGCGAGGTGCTGGCCGCGACGGTCGTCGTGTCCGTCGCAGCGACGACTATGGCCATCGGTATTGCCGCCTTCCTGCTCGGCCGCCTGAAGCTGGGGCGCTTCGTTCGCTTCGTTCCTTTCCCGGTGATCGGGGGATTTCTGGCCGGAACCGGCTGGTTGATCCTTCTTGGTGGGCTAGGAATAGTCGCCGGTCACACGCTGACACTTGCCGACCATGCCATGTTGTTGCAGCCCGACGCTTTGCTCCGCTTTGCTGCCATGCTCGGTTTCCTGATTCCGTTTATCCTGCTTCAGCAACGTTTTTCCGTGGCCCTGTTGTTCCCCGTCATGGCACTGGCGGCAATTATCCTGTTCAATATTGTGGTTCTAGCGACTGATCTCGATCGAGCGACATTGCGGACGCAGGGGTGGCTGGTGGCAATCTCCGGCGGCTCTCCGCTCTGGCCACCGATTTCCCCTGCGAGCATCACCAGCGTCGATCTTTCGGCGATCGCAGGACAACTCTTGAGTCTCCCCACCGTCGTGGTTCTCACCGTCATCGCCGTCCTGATGAACGCGACCGGGATCGAACTTGATTCGCGGCGGGACGTTGACCTCGACCGGGAGCTCCGGTCGGTCGGTCTGCAAAATCTGGTCGCCGGGCTGGGCGGCGGCGTACCGGGCTTTCAGTCGATGTCCCTGACGTCTCTTTCCGGACGGCTTCACGCCCCAACGCCCGTTGTCGGCCTCACTGTCTCGGGATGCTGCATCGCCGCACTCGCATTTGGCGGCCTGATTCTGTCGCTGGTGCCGACGCCGCTCCTCGGCGCATTGCTGATCTGGATCGGCGCGCAATTCCTGGTCCAGTGGCTCGGCCGCGCCTACACCCGGGTGTCGCGACTGGAATACGCGGTCATCATCCTGATCTTTGCAGTCATCGTCGGTGTCAGTTTTGCGTGGGGTATCCTCGTCGGCCTCATCGCCGCCGCCATTCTTTTCGTGGTGGAGTACGGCCGCGTCGAGATCGTTCGTCATGTGATGACCGGGCAGGACTATCAAAGCGGCAACGATACGTCCGAGGAGCGCCGCGCGATCCTCAGAGCGACCGGAGATGCGATTCTCATTGTCCGCCTTCAGGGGTTTCTGTTTTTCGGAACGGCGGACGGGCTGCGCAAGCGCATCGAACGGCGGATCGAAGACCACGCCGGCACGCCGATCCGATACCTGATTGTCGATTTTCACCGCGTCAGCGGCCTCGATTCATCCACCGTCGTCAGCTTCACGCGGCTGGCCCAGGTCGCGGCCACCGGTGGCTTTGTGTTGGTCTTCTCCGGTGCCTCGGATGACGTTCGTGCCGCATTGATACGTGGCGGCTCAGAGGACGGCAGCGACACGATCGCCCGCTTCGAAGGCGACCTCGACAACGCTCTTGAGTGGTGCGAGAACGACCTTCTCAACGAAGTGGCACCGCAGATCGTCGGGGCCGCATCGGTGCCCGTGATCGATCTCCTCGTCGATATCGTCAAGGACCGGACGCTGGCGGAGACGCTGCTGGGCTATCTCGATCGCGTGGAGTTGGAGCCCGGTGCAGTTCTGATCCCTCAACATGCGCGGTCGGACGACGTCTTCTTCATCGAGAAGGGGCGAGCGGCGGTCGAACTGTCGGGCAACGGACGCGAAGCCGTTCGTATTGCCACGGTCGGCCGGGGTTCGATCGTCGGCGAAATCGCCTTCTATCTCAACAAACCGCGGTCGGCATCGGTCCTCGCGGAGACGCCGCTGGTGGCGTGGCGGTTTTCGGCTGACGGTTTCGAGCGCTTGTGCAAAGCGTCGCCGGAGGCGGCAATCGCCTTCCATCGCGGCATGGCCGGGATGCTCGCCAACCGGCTGACGGCTACCAACCGGCTGGTCGGGTTGCTCGCCGACTAGCCCGGATAACTGACGAAGTCGAGATTCGCCCGGAGGCGCATGGTCGGTTCCGATCGCCTTGGCCTTTTTCCTGGCCGCGCCCATCCCTCCGCGACCGGTTCTGCCCCAGCGTAACGACCATCGCAGCCACGCCAACGATCCAAACCTGCCCCCTTTATCGTTCGCTGTCAGAACGAGGACGCGGGGCGTTTGTAGTTGAAAGAATGGGAATGCGGTGGTGCCCTTAAGCGCGAGGCAGGTAGGATGTGCGACGGTTCACACCGAATCGGGTTGCCTAATTGACCCAAGGCCAGTTTTGTTCTATGTTTGTTCCTTGCAACTTAAGCGGGATAAGCTGATGCAAGCCGATCTAGTCGACACAATCATCTCACTCGCAGAACGCTCGGCTGGAAAACGGTTCGGCACGGTTCTCGCAGATCCGCCGTGGCGGTTTACCAATCGCACCGGGAAAGTTGCCCCGGAGCATCGCAGGCTGGCTCGCTATGAAACGATGAAGACAGACGATATCTGTCAGCTTCCTGTCTCGGATTTGGTTGCTCAACCAGCCCATCTCTACTTATGGGTTCCAAACGCGCTTCTGCCTGACGGGCTGAAGGTGATGGCGGCGTGGGGGTTCGAGTACAAGTCCAATATCGTTTGGCACAAAGTGCGAAAGGACGGCGGTTCCGACGGGCGAGGCGTCGGCTTCTATTTCAGGAATGTGACTGAGTTGATCCTCTTTGGCGTGCGCGGCAAGAATGCACGAACCCTTCCGCCCGGGCGGAGCCAAGTGAATTACATTTCCTCTCGAAAGCGCGAGCACTCGCGTAAGCCCGACGAACAATACGAAGTGATCGAAAGCTGTTCGGGCGGTCCGTATCTGGAACTTTTTGCGCGCGGTACGCGCCCCGGGTGGACCTATTGGGGCAATGAAGCCGATGATGCGTACCAGCCGACTTGGAACACATATGCCTACAATTCTGTCGCAGCGGAATGACTTCTGCGCCAGTCCTCAAGGTCTGAAATGCACTCCGGTCGTATTCCTAACACGAGCACCGGGCACCCCCCGTTCCGCCCGGCATTCAGACGGTAAATCAGTTTGCTCCACCATGTGGTGCTCGCACCATACTTAGGTGGCAGTGGGACTGGCCTTCCGTCCCTGAGTGCTGGCGTCCCATCTTTGTTCAGGGCGGTCGCCAGTTCTCTGAAGATTGGATTGAGCGAAGTGTCGCGTGTGACGATAACCGCCGCGTCGATCGCACCGGCATCTGCGAACGCAGCAAAAGCATACAAATCTCGATCGAAGGTCTGATCCTTTGAGTTCCACTCGAAATCGAATGCGAGCCTGTTTTTTACATAATCAATCTTGTGGCCGTCTAGGCCGAAGTTTGGACGGTTGGAATGTCGCTATTGGCGGTATTCTGCGGACGGGCGGCTGATTTAGTTCTGATTTGTGTCCATGTGGGGATTCCCAAGGGCTTCGAAATGTGATTCGATAGGGGCATGTTCATCGACACGGTGC
>JAAEOR010000863.1 GCA_024222895.1 Hyphomicrobiales bacterium
CTGGCCCGCGCGTATGACCTGATCGTCATCGACCATCCCCATGTGGGGCAAATCGTCAACGAATCATGCCTGGCGCCGCTTGACCCGCCAGGACGCGAAACAGAGGCTGCAACGCTGGCCGCCGCCAGCGTCGGCCCGTCCTATCCGAGCTACAACTGGGACGGCCGGCAGTGGGCGCTGCCCATCGACGCCGCCGCGCAGGTCCAGGCCTGGCGACCGGACCGTCTCGCCGGCCCGGCCCGGACGTGGGACGACGTCATGGCGTTGGCATCCGACGGGCGGATCCTCTGCCCGATGCGCCCACCGCACATCCTGATGATCCTGTACACGCTGAGCGCCAATCTCGGCAGACCCCGCAACGCCGGCGGTCGAGGCGACCTGATCGACGCAGGGACAGGGCGCCACGTCCTTGACCTGATGCAGGCTCTGTTCGCGACTCAGGATCCGGAATGCCTCACCATGGATCCGATCGAAGTGCTCGAACGGATGTCGGAACAGAAATCCGAAATCGCCGACGCACCGCTGATCTATGGTTATGTGAGCTACGCCATGGACGGCTTTCGCGACGCGCGGATCGCCTTTGACGATATCCCCATCGCCGGCACGCATGGGCCTGTGGGCTCCGCAGTCGGCGGAACCGGGATCGCCGTGTCGGCTTTCTCCGAGACGCCCGAGGCAGCCATCGATTTCGCCTATTGGATCGCCAGCGGCGATGTCCAGAAGGGACCGTATGCCGCGGCCGGGGGCCAGCCCGGCCATGCCGCGGGATGGGAGGATCCTGCCGTCAATGCCGCCACGGGCGACTTCTACGCCAACACCCGTGCCACACTGGAAGGCGGATGGCTCCGCCCCCGTCACGATGGCTATTTGCCGTTTCAGGAGCAGGCCTCGGCGCGCCTGCAACAGGCGTTGCGGCTCGGGGAAGATGCGGATCGTGTCATTGCCGATCTGAACCAGGCGTTCCGCAAGAGCTTTCGATGAGTGTAGCGTAGAGTTCTATCAAAAGCCGGAAAGATAGAAATGGAAAGAGCGCTCCAAGACGTCCCCGTTCTTGACTTCGGTCATCTCCTTCAGAGGCCTTTCGCGACACAACTCCTAGACGACATGGGTGCTGACATTGTCAAAGTCGGGCGCACTGGCGCCGGCGATATGTTCCGCGAGATGGCAAGGGGGATGTCCGATGTTGCCAACATGCACCGCTACTACGTGGTTTGCGTTCCCAGGCATCCCAGCCGATCGCTGGTTCAGTCTGTGGAAGTCGTCAGCTCCAGTCGAGGTGTGTTGAGCGGTGAAAGCCGGATCGCGGCTGGGTACCGGCCCGGCAATGTGTGGCTGGTCACGAAGCCTTGTGTTTTCCGCTATGACGAAGCGCACAGTCGGCTGGTCGTCGTCGAGATCATGCCGGGCGCGACGCGCGACGAGATCATCGAACACACCGGTTTCAAGGTGCTGTTCAATCCCGCCTGCCGACCGGTCGAGCCGGTGTCCGAAAACGAGCTGTTCGTACTGCGGCGTCAGGTCGATCCACTAGGTATCAGACGGCTTAAGTTCATCGGCGCGAAGGAGCGCAGCACGCTCCATGACGAGATTCTGAAGCGACCTCGTGAGGGTCTCCGGTATCGTTGGTCACGCCGGCTGACGTCATCGCGCGAAACATATGTGACGCCGCTTTCGCCTACCTTGTCGATTGGCTTCCGACGGAAGCGGACTCTCCCAAGATCGACTCCTGAGGTTTCGGTCACGAACGCGCAACGCACGTCGGCACTGCCGAAAGACCGACGTTGGGGAGGCGTAGTAAGTCTCAAATTGGGTTCACTATCCTATCGGCAGGTATCTGGCGATTGGGATTTGGCATCAGCGCTGACGTCCAGCGCGGTTCTTCTCACTCACCCGACGGGTTGTTTCGCTGCGATGCGGCGCGAACCCGGGCGGTCGGATTATGGCTGGATCCGACAGCAGGGCGAGATCACTAGCGACAGGTCGCTGGTGCACAAGCCAGCCAGTGGAGCGCTTTGAACGTCGTGGAGACGGGGTGGGCGCAACAACCAGAATGGGAGGCCTTCCGTTATGAATTCGACAAGTTTATCGCGCGCTGCCGTGATTGCCGTTGCTCTGGGCGTGTCGCTTTCTGCGACGTCCGCGTTTTCGGCGGACTATTTCTTCCGCATCCCTCACGTTACGTCGGCCAGTGAGCCGGTCCACGAAGCACTTGAGCATTTCGCCAAACTGGTCACGGAGCGGAGCGACGGTCGGATAGAAGCCGAGGTATTTGCCGGAGGCCAGCTCGGGACCAATCTCGAAATGTTTGAGCAGGTCGATCTTGGTGCGGAGATTATCATCCTCGCTGATCCGGGATATCTCTCCAATTTCATGCCTGATTTCGGCGTCTTGAATGGACCCTATCTGCTTGATACTCCGTCCGACTTCCAGAAGATCATCGAGTCGGAGTGGTACGCCGGCATGGTTGGACAGCTCCGTGACACCACTAACCTTGAACTCCTCACGCTGAACTGGTTCTTCGGCGACCGCAATGTCATTTCCAACCGCCCTGTAAAGACAGTGGAGGACTTCCAGGCGTTGTCGATCCGCGTGCCGCCGAATCCGATGTGGCTCGCGACTTTTGAGGCGCTAGGCGCCCGCGGTGAGCAGATTGCTTGGGCCGAGGTATACGGCGCACTGGCCTCTGGCGTTGTCGACGCTGCAGAAGCACCGCTCGGTTCGATCTACGGCGCCTCATTGCAGGAGAGCGCGAAGACCATCTCCATGACCGGTCACTTTTACTCTTGGATCGGGTTGGCAATGAACGACGAGCTCTTCGCCTCGATGCCTGCCGACTTGCAGGAAGTACTCGTGACGGCTGCGGTCGATTCGGGCAACTTTATGACCGAACTTGTACAGAACAAGCAATCCGAGTTCGTTAAGACCCTTGAAGGTGAAGGTGTTACTTTCGTCTTGGATGTAGACCGCGCCGGGATGCGCGAGGCTACGATACCGGTCTACAGCGCTTTTCCTGAATGGTCAGACGGCCTGGTCGACGAGGTGGGCGCGATCCTCGCCAACTGAGCAAGAAACGGCGCGCGATCAATCGATTCTAACCCGCGAACAGGGAGATTTCGTACATGGATACGACTTCTGACAAGCCCGTGGGACCGATTGGTCGCGTGCGCTCGCTTCTCTTCCGATGGGAGGAAACACTCGCGGTCATCGCCCTTTGCGTAGTGGTAACCGCCGTGAGCTACGGTGTGATCACTCGGTACATCACAGCCACGCCGGCGACTTGGACAACAGAACTTGCCGGGTTGTCCTTCACCTGGGTGGTTTTTCTTGGTGCGGCCGGCGCCATGCGACGCAATATGCATGTCAGCATCGATGCGGTTACGCGGCTGGTACCAGCATCGGTCGCCCGCTTCGTTGCCGGGACCATGAATATTCTGGTTTTAGTCTTCCTCGCCTACACGACATATCTGGCCGTGCTAATCACCATCGGGGCCTACCACAGGCCGTCTCCGGTGCTGCGTATCAGCTTCACCTGGGTCTACCTCGCGGTCGTGCTCGGCTTCGGCTCGATGTTGCTTAACCACGGGTTGACCATCTCCCGGGCCTTGTTCCGGGGCGGGTCATGAACGAGGCCGTACCTGCCTTCATAATGCTCGGACTATTGGCAGCCAATGTCCGGGTTGCATTTGCGATCGGTATCGCAGCCCTAATCTTCTTCCTTACGGCTCGCGGTGTTCCGATTGAAGTCTACATCCAGCGGATGGTCAGTGTGACACACTCGTTTCCGCTGTTGGCTGTTCCCTTTTTTATTCTGGCCGGCGTCCTGATGAACCACGCAGGCATCACCAACCGCCTGATGCGGCTCGCTGACACACTGGTCGGACACATGACGGGCGGTTTAGCGCAGGTCAATGTCCTGCTCAGCACTTTGATGGGCGGTATGTCGGGTTCGGCCAACGCCGACGCCGCGGTTCAAAGCAAGATCATGGTCCCGGAAATGACTGAGCGCGGATATGCGCCGGCCTTTTCTGCGGCAATTACCGCGTCCTCGTCGGTGATCGCTCCGATCATTCCACCAGGCATTGGCCTGGTCCTCTTCGGTTTTCTCGCTGATGTGTCAATCGGGCGGCTCTTCCTTGCAGGGATAGTCCCGGGAGTGCTGATGTGCGTTTCGCTCATGGTTGTGGTCCACATTGTTTCGCGACGACGCGGTTATCTGCCCGTGCGCGCGACGCGCGCTAGCTGGAGCGAGCGTAGGCACGCGATCGGTGAGAGTCTCTGGGCGCTCGGTCTGCCAATCGTCATCGTGGGCGGAATACGCTACGGCTTCTTCACGCCGACCGAGGCCGGGGCTATTGCCGTACTCTACGCGATGATCGTGGGCATGTTTGTTTATCGACAGTTGAAGCTCTCGGCGCTTCCGAAAGTCTTGGCAGAAGCGGTGCTCGCCACGTCTGTCGTGATGCTGATCATCTGTGCTGCTCAGTCTTTTGGTTTCTATATGTCGTGGGAGCGTATTCCTCAGCAGGCGGGCCAGATTCTCCTCGCAATCACAGAAAATCCGCTGCTTTTGCTGCTAGTGATCAATGTGTTTCTTGTGTTTGTCGGAATGATGCTGGAAGGCAGTGCGGCGCTCATTCTTTTAACGCCGCTGCTTGCGCCTCTGGCGATAGGCGTTGGTATCGATCCCGTACATTTCGGGATTGTCATGGTCGTCAATCTGACGATCGCGGGTGTCACACCTCCGGTCGGTACGCTGATCTACACCACGACAGGAATCGTCGGTGTGCGCGTAGACCAATTTGTGAAGGAGTCACTGCCGATGCTCTTGGCGCTTTTCATCGTTCTTCTTCTGGTCACACTCGTGCCCGCCATAAGTCTGACCCTGCCGCGGTTGCTGATGTAGAGCTTACGCGACGCGAGATGACCGGAGCTGTCAGAGTGAGTTGGATTGAGTCAAGAAATGGAGTTCCATAGCCTTCGGAGATGCCGAATCCTTTCCGCTACTTCAACAGCTCGCCCGAGGCAAAAGCCTCGCTGCGATGTAGATCCACTATTAAAGGAGGAAGAGAAGATATGTCGTACATTCGAACATCGATCGCCGCTCTTGCGGCGGCAGCATTCGCCACGACGGCCCTCGCCGCCGATGACCTGACGGGATCGCTGCCTGATGAACTCAAGGCCCTTTATGAAAATGCCGCGCAAGGGCTGATGCCGTCCGCCTATGATGACTTCACACCGCCGGCCAAACCCTGGAAGTGGTGCCACTCCGAGTCCTAT
The DNA here is from genome assembly GCA_024222895.1 of Hyphomicrobiales bacterium. Lineage (GTDB taxonomy): Bacteria > Pseudomonadota > Alphaproteobacteria > Rhizobiales > Kaistiaceae > Bauldia. The sequence goes on from JAAEOR010000863.1 coordinate 5,278, forward strand.
CAGGGCAATCCGTGGCGGGTTTCGGTCACCGAGGAAATGCACCGGCTGGTCGACGGCTTGATCGCAAGCGGCGACGTTACCTCTTTCGAGATCTCGGATTCGAACGGCGATGTCAGCCAGCAGATTAACCAGATTCGCGCCTTCATCGAATCCGGCTGCTCGATCATTACCGGCATCCCCGGCTCCTCGACTGGCGTCAACGACGCCATCAAGGCCGCCTACGATGCCGGCATTCCGTTCATCACTGCGTCTGCCTATGTGACCAGCCCCTATGCCATCAACGTCGATTCCAATTTCTGGCGCTGGGGCAACGAGATGATGGCGGCCATCGCCGACAAGCTCGACGGCAAGGGCAACGTGCTGATGGTCGAGGGCATCGCCGGTGCGCCGATCGTCCCGATGCAGCGCGACGGCGCCGAAACGGTCCTCGCCAAATATCCCGACCTGAAGGTCGCGCGTTCGGTCAACGGCAACTGGACCGCCAACGTCACCAAAACCGTCGTCCTGCAGACACTGGCGACCAACCCCGCGCCACTCAATGCGGTGTGGACCACCGGCAGTGAGTCGCGTGTGGTCGCCGAGTCCTTCGCCGAGGCCGGCCGGCCGGCACCATTGATCACCGGCTCGATCACCGGCGACGCACTCGGTTACTGGAAAGAGAACCCGGACAAATACCGCTTCGAGGGTAACGCCGTGCTGCCGGGGTGGACCGCCCAGACCCTGTTCCGCGTCGGATTACGCATGCTGGAAGGCCAGAAGCCGAAGCTCAACGTCCTTCTGATCCCGATCCCGACGGTCAAGGGCGATAACCTCGCGTCCTGGTATGAGCCCTGCATGACGCCGGACTCGGTGTCGGTCTTCCCGGTGCCGCCGACCGATCCGATGCCGGTCGATATGATGGGTGCCTACTTCAAGAACCCCGCGTCCATCGGCTTCGACTATGCGGCGGTTCCGGGCGCCTGCGACCCGCAGTAATCTCGCCAGCGCCGACGAAAGCCCGTCCGGGTTCGCTCGGACGGGCCACTTTTTGACTAGTGGTCCGACTCCGACATTTGCTACCCTCCTGCAGCACCCGCCCGAGCAAATGTCGGAGTCATCAGGACCACTAGCAACTCTTTGATCTTAGTGGCACTTTCTGAATTTGACATTTGAGCAAGAGCTTGGCCGTGAGCGGGACTCAAATGTCAAATTCGCTCCACTAGAACAGGATGCGATGCTCGAGATTGCCAATCTCTCCAAGCGGTATGGCGAAACCGTCGCCCTCGACGATGCGTCCATCGCCTTTTCGGCCGGCACCGTCCACACGATCATGGGCGAGAACGGTTCGGGCAAGAGCACCCTGGTCAAGCTGCTGTCGGGCGTCGTCGCCCCCGATCGGGGCGAAATACGTGTCGACGCCGTTCCGTTCGTCGGGCGGACTCCAGCCGCGTTTCAAGCGCATGGTTTTGCGACCGTCTTCCAGGAAGTCCTGATCGCCCCCGACCGCAACGTCATCGACAACATCCTGCTTGGCTATGACGGGCCGTTTCGCCGCCGCATGCCCCGCGACCGGCGTCGGCAGGCCGCAGCCGATACCTTGGCCCACTGCGCCCGTACCGCTATCGACCTCGATATCAATGCCGGATGGCTGCCGCTGGCGACACAGCAACTGGTCGTGCTAGCCCGCGCGCTGCTTCGGCGACCGCGCATCCTGATCCTCGACGAAGCCACTGCGGCGCTTGATTTCAACGACCGCGAAATCGTGTTCGAACTGATTGAAGGCCTGGCTCGCGAGGGGTCCCTGGTGTTGTTCGTTTCGCACCGGATGGACGAGGTGCTGCGGCTCTCCCACCGCATCACCGTCCTGCGTAGTGGCCGCGTTGTCGAAACCCTCGACCGGGCCGATGCCTCGGCAGAGCGACTGCTTGCCAGCATGGCGCCGGAGATTGTCGAAGAACGGCGCCATGCCTGAAAGCGGTGCTGAACTTCAGGCAACCGACCTCGCCCTTGCCCGGGGCAAGGCATCATTCAGCCAGACGGTCAAAGCCGGCGAAATCGTTGGCCTGTCCGGTCTCGATGGCCAGGGTCAGGAGCGGTTCCTGGAAACCCTCGCCGGACTGGTCCCGCCTGGCAACGGCGCGGTTGAGGTCGGCGATGGCATCGACATGACCCGCATCGAGGGGTTCCGCAATGCCGTGCGCCACGGGATCGCCTACCTGCCCCGCGACCGGCGGGCGACAGGCATCTTCCCGTCCCTTTCCATTCTCGACAATTTCTCAATCGCCACCATCGGCCGCGACGTTCGGGCCGGACTGATCAGCAACCGCAGTCGACGGGCGCGTTATGCGCGGTTTCGTGAGCAGCTGTCCGTCGTCGCGCCGAACAGTAATGCGCCGATCACGGCACTGTCCGGCGGCAACCAGCAGAAGATCCTTCTCGCCCGCTGGCTGGCTCACAATCCCCGATTCCTGCTTCTCAACGACCCGACCCGCGGCGTCGATATCGCCACGCGCCAGACACTCTACGGGGTGTTCCACGATCTCGCCCGTGACGGCGTCGCGCTGGTTGTCCTGTCGTCCGAGATCGAAGAGATCGTCGCGCTCTGTCACCGGGTTCTGGTATTCCGCGAGGACGAACTATTTGCCGCCCTTTCCGGCGAGGCGCTCACCAGCGAGAACGTGATTGCCGCCATGTTTGGCCGGTCCCAGTGACTGATGCTTCCCATACGTCACCGGCTGCGGCACCAGGCGGAGTCGTGCGCGCGATCTGGCAGCGCACCGGATTCGCGCCGGCTCTCCTCGTCGTCCTGTTGATCATCAATGTCTGGCTCAATCCGATCCGCTTTGCGCCCGGCAATTGGGGCATCCTGCTCGGCCTCGCGGCGCCACTGATCGGCGCGGCGCTCGCCTCGACGCCGGCCATTCTCGGCGGGCGGGGCGGGATCGACGTTTCCGTCGGCCCGGCCATGGGCTTCGTCAACGCCATCATCGTCAAGGTGCTCATCTTCGATCTTGGCCTGTCGTCGCCCTTCATCATCGTACCGGCGGCACTGCTGGTGGGCGGTGCGATCGGTGCGGTAAACGGCTTCCTTGCTGCCTATATCCGCATTCAGCCGATCGTCGCGACGCTCGGCACCTATCTGATTCTCGTCGGTGTAACCCTGACCATCCTGCCGGCGCCGATGGGGACGATACCGCCATGGTTGAAAACGCTGTCGGGGTCCTTGTCGATCCTACCGCTTGTGGCGATTTTTCTGATCTGGTGGGGAATCCGGCGGCTCCCCTATTACGACCAGCTGATGGCGACCGGCTCGGACGACCGCGCGGCATATACCGCCGGGGTGCCGGTTCCGCTGGTTCGCTTCCTTTCCTACGTCATCACCGGCGTCTTCGCCGGTATCGCCGGTCTGATGCTGACAGCGCTGATCGGGTCGGCCGACGCCAACATCGCCCCCACCTACACATTGATCGCCATCTCCGCCGTGGCGCTCGGCGGCGTCAGTCTGGCGGGTGGACGGGGCGGGCTCATCGGCGCCGCCATCGGTGCCATCGATATTTTCCTGATGCAGAGCGCCCTGACCCTTTTCAATGTCTCGACCTTCGTCTTGCAGATCGCCTACGGCGCCGTCCTCGTCATCGCCATCTCGTTGACCGCCGTGCAGGACAGGATCGAAGCCCGCGAGAGAGAGCGATGAGGTTTTCGTTCGACAGCACCGGTGCCCGCGTCACCGGTGCCATCGTCATCGCGGTGCTCCTGCATCTGGCCGGGACCCTGCTGATCGAAGGCTACTCGTCGCCCTTCTCGATCCGCGCCATGCTGGTACTGGCCTGCCTGCTCGCGGTCGCCTGCGTCGGCCAGACCCTGACGATCATCATCGGCGGTATCGATCTGTCGATACCCTTCGTCATCGGTTTTGCCAATGTGGTCGCGGCCCAGCTCTATGGCGACGGGATGAATTTCGTCCTCGTCTGTCTGATCGTCGCCGTGCTGGCTTTGGCCATCGGCGCCCTCAACGGAGCCATATCGGCCGGCCTCAACCTCCACCCGTTGATCGTGACCCTTGGCGTCGGCACGGTGGTGCAAGGCAGCGTGCTCTTGTGGACGAAGGGCTTCCCGTCGGGCTCCGCCCCCGACGTGGTGACCACATTTGTCTCGATCGGCGGGTCGGTCGGACCTCTCCCCGTGCCGTGGCTCATCCCCGCCTTCATCGTGCTTGCGGCGCTCATCAGCCTGGTGCTCAACCGCACGCCTTATGGCCGCCGCCTGTTCGCGCTCGGCAGCAATCCACGCGCCGCCTCGCTCGCTCTGATCAATCCGCTGCGCATGTGGATGATCACCTTCGCGCTCAGCGCATTCTTCGCAGCCGTGGCCGGCGTGCTGTTGCTCGGCTTCACCGGTTCCGCCTATGGCGATGTCGGCCAGCCCTATCTGTTTCAGACCATCGCCGCCGTCGTCATCGGCGGAACCGCGCTGGTCGGCGGCCGCGGATCCTTTCTCGGCACCGTGGCCGGCGCTGTCGTGCTCACCGAAATCAACACGCTGCTGATCGGCCTCGGACTGCAGCCGTCGCTGGTTCAGGCAGCGCTCGGTCTTGTGATCATCGCCCTGGTTTCGCTCTATGGCCGCGAGCGGCACGTACGGGCCACGATCTGAGCGCAACGCCAAGTGTTGAGCCTCGACTGTTCACTGGCGGCAGCGGGACGTCGATCGTGTTGTCCGGCGTCTGATCGCTGACAGACAAACAAACGAGACTCACGCCCCTTTCATCCTCGGAATCCTCGTGCCGCCGATCGGCGAAAAGGATGAGCAGGCGGCCTCAGGATGAGGAAGTCGCTGTTTTGTCACTTAGGTTGGTCCGGCCAAACCTCCAACCTCCCCCTCATGTTGAGAGTCTGTCCTCCGACTTGATCGGCGGATGCTCCGCGTAAGCGGAGCCTCGAAACACGCAGGGCCACCCTTCACGCTCGGCAGCCAGATCGGAGACGAACAAAACGTCTCAGTCACGAAACCTCAGGACTTGCCCCCCGGACGCCGGTCGAAGAAACCGCTGGCCAGCGCCACGCCGGCAACCGCCAGGCCGATTCCGATGGTCGTTGTCAGCGACGGAACCTCGCCGAGCACCGGAATCGCAATGAGCGCGGCCAGCGCCGGCGCCAGGGCCGAGAAAATCGATGCCCGCGATGATCCAACCAGACGCACCGCCGCACCGAAGCACACCCCGGCAATCACACCCGACAGCACGGACTGGGAGGCGATCTGCCAGGCAAGGATGTTAATGGGCGCGTTCAGCAAGGGCAGCGGGCTGGTGAAAGCGGCGAATGGCAGCAGCATGAGCGTCGACCACGCGGCGACCACCCCGGCCGCGGCTCGCGCGGTCAACCCCGACTGCCGGAACGCCAGCGTGTAGACAGCCCAGAGGAGCGCGCCGAAGGGGATCAACAACAGGCCGATCCCCTGGCCAGCGAGCAGTGCCGGCCCACCGATCAGCACCAGCGCGACCGTGGTGACGGTGAAGCCAATCAGACGCCAGCGGCCGAAGCGCTCGCCATGGATCGCTGCCGACAGCACGGCAACGAACAGCGGCATCGTCCCCGGCAACAGAACGCCAATCTGGGCGGCATTGGCGAAGTTCATGCCGAAGGCCGTCACTGCGAAAAACGGCGCCCCGGAGCCGATCACCATCAGCGCCAGCAGCCGTCGATCGAGCCCTTTGGGCAGCAGCCCGGCCCGCCACCAGTACGGCGCCAGCAACAGCGCCGGGACCGCAAAGCGCAGCAGACCGATCCAGGCCAGCGGAATGTCGTGGGTGACTGCCTGGCGGGTCCCGACGATCCAGATCGCCCAGATCGACACGGTTATGAAGGCCAGCAGCCCACCGACCAACAGGGTCGCCCTGGACGGCTCCACCTCGCCCTGGCGGCGGTCCCCCGATGGCGGCGTCGCTGTCATCCCCCGGACCTAGCCGAGTCTGCCAGCCAGCGATAGCCGCGGCGAGCACTGAGGTAGAGCGTTTTCAGAACAAGTGTGTGCTTGCTTTCACCCTAAATCCGTTAGGAATTAGAGCCGAAAAGTGACGATCCGTTTCGAAACAACGCATCGTGCTTTAAGGTAAGCCAGCTCCTCCGAAATCCTGCCCACCGCTCCAATGACCTTCGACGCCGTTCTTCTGGTCCCGCTTGCGGCGGCCTTCATCGCCGGAGTCGTTCGCGGCTTCACCGGCTTTGGCTCGGCACTGATCTTTGTGCCGGTGGTGAGCGCCGCGTTCTCACCGCAACTGGCAGCGCCGGTTTTTCTGGTCATCGACTTTGTTCTCACGCTGCCGCTGCTGATCGGCGCGCTGAGCCTTGTGAGCTGGAGCACGGTCCTGCCCGCCGCCCTCGGCGCCATGGTCATGGCGCCGGTTGGCGCCTACGTTCTGGCCAACGGTGATCCTCTGACGCTGCGCTGGGCGATCACGGCGATTGTCGTCGCCCTTCTCCTCCTGATGATGTCGGGCTGGCGCTACCACGGCGAACCGCATGGCGTGGCGTCGGTTGGTGTCGGCGCCAGTGCCGGTTTTCTTGGCGGCATCTCCCAGGCCTCCGGGCCACCGGTCATCGCCTACTGGATCAGCGGGCCGTATTCGACCGCAGTGGTGCGCGCCAACCTCATTTGTTTCTTCTCGGTCATCAGCCTGTCCAGCTTCACCGCCTATTTCTGGAACGGCCTGTTCTCATGGGAGGTGGGTGAACTGGTGCTGATCGTCACACCGGTCTATGCCGCCGCCCTGTATCTCGGCGCACGCATGTTTCGTAAATCTGGCATCCGCACCTACCGCGGGCTTGCCTACGCGGCTATCGCCCTGGCGGCGTTGATCGGCATGCCGGTGTTCGACGGCGTGTTTGGGTGAGGGCCGCCACCGCCCTTACGCAGCCGTGAGCCGCTCCAGGATATCGTCGGCAACTTCGAAATTGGCGTAGACCGACTGGACGTCGTCATCGTCCTCGAGCGCCGAGACCAGCTTCAGCATGGTGCCCGCCTTGTCCTCGTCGAGTTCGGTGGTCGTTTGCGGCCGCCAGATCGGCTTGACCGTATCGGCTTCCCCGAGCGCGGCTTCCAGCGCCTTGGCCACGTCGCCGAGATCGGTAAAGGCGCAGATAATCACATGCCCGTCTTCGTCACTCTGGACATCCTCGGCGCCGGCCTCGATGGCGGCCTCGAGCACCGCATCGGCCGAACCGGCTTCCGGCTTGTAGGTGATCTGGCCGACCCGATCGAACATGAAGCCGACGGAACCGGTCTCGCCGAGGGTCCCGCCATATTTGGTGAAGCAGGAGCGCACGGCGCCGGCGGTCCGGTTGCGGTTGTCGGTCAGCGCCTCGACGACGACTGCGACGCCGCCGGGACCATAGCCCTCGTAGCGCACCTCCTCGTAGTGCTCGCCGTCGGCCTCGGTCGCCTTCTTGATGGCGCGTTCGATATTGTCCTTGGGCATGTTCTCGGCCCGGGCATTCTGCACGGCCAGCCGCAGGCGCGGGTTCATCGCCGGATCCGGCATCCCCATCTTGGCAGCGACGGTGACCTCGCGGGCCAGCTTAGAGAACACCTTGGACCGGCGGGCGTCGGCGGCACCTTTCTTGTGCATGATGTTCTTGAATTTTGAATGGCCGGCCATGGGCAGCTCCGATTGAACACGCCGCGAGTGCGCCATCAACGTTCGGCGGCGGCACGGTGGAGATGAATGATTTCTCGCGGTTTATACGTCCGCCGACCGGCGAAAGGAAGGGTTCGGCGCCTGGTCGGGGGGATCCCGTACAGCCGCAATCCGTCCTGTCGAACCGCATTGCTGGTCAATGACATTTACTTTTCACTCTTTCCGGGCGGAAAAGTGCGAACACTTTGCCTGAAAACACTCCTTTAATTCTTCGCTCTTTCCGGGGCGGAATAGTGCAAACACTTTTCCTGAAAACGCTCCTTTATTCTTCGCTCTTTCCGGGCGGAATAGTGCAGACACTTTTCCTGAAAACGCTCCTTTAATTCTTCGCTCTTTCCGGACGGAAAAGTGCAAAACACTTTTCCTGAAAACGCTCTAAAGCGCCGCCACCCAGCGCTTGGCCGGACCGGCGGCGAGCCGGAGCAAAGAGCCGGCCACGAGCCAGTGGCCGTGACCGGCGACCATCTCCAGCTTGCCGCCATAGTGCCTGGCCAGCGCCCGGCCGGTCGAGGGCGGGATCAGCCGATCCTTGCCCCCCTGGATGGTCAGCACCGGGCAGCGCACAGCACCGCGGTCGACCCGTACATGGCCCAGCGTGAGCGACCGGTAGACACGGCCGGATTCGTGGCCGAAGTCGGGGAGAAGCTCCTCCCGCTCCGCCACCGACAGGTCGTGCAGAGTCAGTGTTTCCAGGCCGGTTCGGCTCGGACGGATCGGCTTGCCGAGCATCACCCACGGCGCCAGCGGCAGGAAGAACGGCAGCGCCCTCCTGGAGAGCGGCAGCCGCCACGGCGGCAGTGACGCGACCAGCACGAGACCGACGCATTCAGCCGTTGCGGCGAGATGCTGGGCGAGCAGGCCGCCGAGCGAATGGCCGATCACGATCGGCGTCCGGTCGAGAGCGCCATATGCCTCTACGACGGCCCGGTGATAGTCGTCAATGGTCAGGCCGGCGAGCGCCGCCGGATCGTCGGGGGCATGGCCCGGCAGGGCCGGCACCGAGCATTCGTGACCCGCATCCGTGAAGTACGACCGCCACGGCTCCAAATGCGCCGGCTGGCTGCAGGCGCCGTGGAGAATAAGGACCGGAGGCTTCATGCGACTCGCCCTTTCACAACACAAGTGTAACACCGGCCGCCGACCGACGGCGTTTCGGCGCGGGGCATGATCCACAGCGTTGGCCGCGGCTGGGGATTGCCCTTGAGGTCGGCTGCTCACATGCATCGTCGCACGGGCCTGTCGCCTTGGCAGGCTGTCCGCCGACGACACAGATTCCGGCATTGAAGGGGGGAGATCGCCGGTGGGTCTGAAGGTATTTGGCGCCGGATTCAGCCGAACCGGAACCGATTGGCAACAAACTGAACAGCCAGGGCTTGTTCGGCGGCAGGTTTGACCGCGACAATGCGATTACTGTCTTTGAGCGGAACGCCGCAGATGTTCAATCGGCTTTCAACGATGAGGGCCTGCTGACCTTTGCCCAGGGCGACGGTTGGGCGCCGCTCTATCGTTTCCTCGACTGCCCGGTCCCGGACGAGTCCTTCCCGCACACCAATCGCGGCGAATCGTTTCATCAAAGGATGGCGGAGCAGCGCAGCACCGGCGGCGTGGACTCGGCTTAGAGCCTCTTCAGGAAGAGTGTGTGCACTTTTCCACCCGGAAAGACCGAAGGAAAAAGTCGGCGACCCGCGATCCGATTCCGACCTTTGCCCCGCCTGGAGACGTGCATCAGTCGACCCAGAACGACGGGATCGTCTCAGCCAGGACGCCGCCAATGCGCAACGGCGCCACCGCGGACGCAAGTCCCGTCGTATCGTCAACCTCCACCGCCAATCCGGAAATCGTCGCCGGGCCGCGGGCCGGTGAGAAACGCTCGCCCGGTACCTTGGTGAGGAACCGCCGCAGTGGCTCCTCCTTGTCCATGCCGATCACCGAGTCGTAGTCGCCGCACATGCCGACATCGGTCTGAAACGCCGTACCGGCGGGAAGAACGCGATAGTCGGCGCTCGGCACATGGGTATGGGTGCCAATCAACAAAGTGGCCTTACCGTCGACGAAGGCAGCCGCCGCCTGTTTCTCGCTCGATGCCTCGGCATGGAAATCGATCACCACCGCATCCGCCTGTTCTCCCAGCGGGCAGGCGTCCAGCTCTTCCGCAACCGCTGCGAAGGGATCGTCCAATGCGTCCATGAACACCCGGCCCATGACATTGATCGTCAGCACCCGGGCACCGTTGCGTGCCATGAACAGGCCGGAGCCGTTGCCCGGCGTCCCGGCCGGGAAGTTAGTCGGCCGCAGGAACTGGTCGTAGCGGTCGGCGAAGCTCAGCGCTTCACGCTGATCGAAGACGTGGTTGCCGGTGGTGACCGCGTCGGCACCCGCATCGAGCAGCGCCTTGAGAATGTCTTCGGTGATGCCGAAACCGCCGGCGGCGTTCTCACCATTGACGACCACGAAGTCCAGCCGGCGTTCCTCGATCAGTGTCGGCAGGCGCTCGATCAGGGCGGTTCGGCCTGTCCGCCCGACAATGTCGCCAAGAAACAAAAGCCTCATGTCGCCTCATACATGTTCCGTCCTGAAGTCCACGACTTCCGAGTCGGTAACCAGCCAATGGAGCCTGATGTCATGAGGCTCCGAAGGGATCGGGTCAACCTCCTGGACCGCGAAGGCGACACCGACGAGCACCGGGTCGTGGCCGGCGGCCCGCATGGACGCAATGGTCCGGTCATAGTGCCCCTTGCCGTAGCCGAGGCGCGAGCCGCTCCGGTCGAATCCAAGCAGCGGCACCAGCAGGACATCCGGTACGACGATCGGTGAATTGCTCGCGGGTTCGCGGGTTCCGAATCCGGCCGGCACCAGATCGTCATCGGGGTCATACCGCCGGAACACCATGGTCTTGCGATCGATAAAAGCCGGAAGCGCGATGATAGCGCCGGTCGCGCGGGCCTCGGCCATGATCGGCCGCGGATCGCATTCGCTGCCAATCGGCATGAAGCCCGCAAGGCAGCCATGGTTGCGCGGGGGCAGGACGGAGTGGGCATTCTCGGCAATCGCCGCGGATCGGTCGGCTCGCTCGGCCGCCGCCAGACCGTCGCGACGACCCCGCGCCGCGGCCCGAAGGTCCGACTTGGAGAGAGTCGGCTGGATGTTCATTGACGACCGGATCGGGTGCAGGGGGCTATGACAAGCGAGGCCGCAAAGCCGGTGGAGTGTTCGATCCCGGAGACCTACAAAGTAGGTGGGCGCCGTATACACCAGCCCACGAGCCGGCGCAGGGACAGCTCCCGTTCGGATCGATAAGGCCCCGGGGATTGTTTCTCCTGCCGGGCCCCACAGCCTCGCCTGGGTCGGAATATAGAGACGGTCCAAGCCTCGCGCCAGAGCCATTGCAGGAGATCGGATTCGGCGCCGTGGTCGCCGGTCAATGGCGACGACTGGATCACCCCCTCCTGTCAACGCGCCTTCTCGCAGAAAGAGGGCTGGATCGGCACGTCAATGCCCTTCACGCCAATGGGCCCGCGCCTGTGAAAGGCAAACTCATCGGTGGCATCTACTCAAAGAACCATCGGCGAACCCTGACGCGAGGAAGGACAAAACAGTCGGCTCATTCGGGTCGTGTCTTGCTGACCCAAATGAGTGCCTGCCGAATTCACTCTAGCTTGACTTGTCCGATAGGCGACGACGTGCTCGGATGCGGGCTGCACAGCAAACGAGGCTTTTTGAGGAAACCAAATATGTCACGGTCATCGAGCCTGATCATCATTGCAGCCGCTGTCGTCGGCTGGGTACTGGCGATCTATTTTTACAGTTCATCCGCGTCGCAGCAGACCGAGCATGAGGCATCTGTTGCCGCATTGACCTCGGATCGTGACGCGCTCTCCAGTGAACGGGACAGTCTGGCCTCGCAGGTTGAGTCGCTTACAAGTGAAAAGGACAGCTTGGCGTCCGAGCTTGAATCGCTTACCGCCGAACGGGATGGCATGGCATCGCAGCGCGAGGCGCTCTTCGCTGAACGGGATGCGCTGATCGACGGCAAAGCCGATGCTGAGGACCAGTTGGCCGCACATCAGGACGCCTCGGGGACCCTTGAAGATCTGAAGCAGCGTATCACCGAGTTGGACAAGCAGCGGGCTACGCTGGAAGAACAGACCGCAGCTCTGGAAAGCCGCCAAAGCGATCTTCAGAGCCAGGTCGACGCCCTCCAACAGCAGGCCGACGAACTGACCCAAACGGTTGCAGAACAGACTGACGCGACCACGACACTGGAGCAACGTGCGGCGGATGCCCGGAGCAGGCTGCAAATAGCCCAGGATCGCATCACCGAAGTCAACCAGCAGATCGATGCGGCCACTGAGGAGGCCGCTCAGACGGGTGAGCGACTGCAGGTCGCGCGTTCTCAGGAGGCCGAGCTGCGCAGCACGCTGGCCGTTCTGACAGCGAAGGCGTCAGAACTGGCTGAGCAAGCGGCTGAATCGGAAACTGCAGTGCAGCAAGGCAGGAGCCAGTTGGCAGATTTGGAGCAACAAAACGCGCAAGCCGAGGCGCGTCGAGACGAACTCCTTGGCGCATTGACGGAACTGGAAGAGACCGTGCCCGCGCTCACCGAAAGACGCGACGCACTGGCCCATGATATCGGGGAAGCCGAGCGTGAGCGAGCCGAGCTTCAGGCACAAATCAGCGAACTGGCCGCGACTCTGGAAGCCCGTGCGGGAGAGCTTGCGTCGCTCGAGCAGCGAATTCAGGACATACAGGACGATGCCGCTCAGCAACTTGATCCGGCAGAACCAGCCGAGGGGGATAACGTAGCTCCCGAAGGCACGGCCGAAGCTGAGGCCGGAGCCGATGCGGATCCCGAAGACGCGTCCAAGGAGTAGAACCGGCCGGCTGGGCTTCGACCGTACCCGGCGCATAACGTCTTGATCAATCGTTGCTGCGCCGATCTACGAGGCTGCTTGACGAGGACCTGATTCCGGCTCAAGGCTCACCCGCGCAGTCGGTGCGACAGGTGTTCGACGAAAGACCGGTTGTCGCTACGGATCAGATCGAACAAGTGCTAACACGCCTTGGTCAACCCGACCGATCCGAGTGGCAACACAAGACGGTCGCGGCCTATCTGAGGCATCTCCCCCTGAAGGAACGACCGCATGCAATACGCTGTTCGCTGGCTGGCTGTCATCGTCTGTCTCGGACTTGCCCAGTGTTTGCCTCTTCGGGCGCAAACGATCGACGAGGTGGAAGAGTCGCTTTCCGACAACGAGGCAGGCGAACTGGCACCAGCGGGCGTGGACGTACAGCAAGTTGCAACCGACACCGAGATCGGCGAGCGACTGACACAGATCCTCGAGGCGACCGGCTGGTTCGAAGAGATCGCCGTCGATGTGCGCAGCGGGGTTGTCTTCATTGACGGGGAAACACTGAGCGACGCGCGAAAGGACTGGGCGGGCGAACTCGCCCGAAAGACCGAGGACGTCGTTGCGGTGGTCAATCGCATTGTCGTCGAGGCGGGGCCGATCTGGAACTTCGCGCCCGCCTGGGCGGAACTGAAGGACCTGTGGCGGCGAGCCCTGCAGGCGATTCCACTGATCCTGGTTGCCATTGTGGTCCTGCCGATCACCTGGCTGATTTCCGTTGCCGCTTCGCGATTGGCAAGCCGGTGGCTCGAGGGCGGCAACATGTCGCCGCTGCTGGCCCGCATCCTCGCACGGGCGATCGCGATTCCGTTCTTTCTGATCGGCCTTTACATCGTGCTTCAGGTCGCGGGGCTTACGCGCCTGGCCCTGACCATCGTCGGCGGCACCGGCGTTGCCGGAATCATCTTCGGCTTTGCCTTTCGCGACATTGCCGAGAATTTCCTCGCCAGCGTCCTGTTGAGCATCCGCCGCCCGTTTCTGGTCAACGACTTCATCGAAGTTGGCGGCCGCCGCGGTCTCGTCCGTCAGATGAATACCCGCAGTACGATCCTGATGACTCCCGAGGGCAATCACGTCCAGATCCCGAATGCAACGATCTTCAAGAGCACGATCGTCAACATGACCGCCAATCGGAACGTCCGGGCGGAAATCCTCGTCAGTATTGGCTATGAGTATTCGATCAGCCGCGCTCAGGATGTGGTGCGACGGGTTTTGAGCGCCCACCCGGCGGTCCTCGACGACCCCGAACCGTGGGTTCTTGTCGACGCCCTCGGGTCCTCGAGCATATCGCTGCGCGCCTATTACTGGTTCGACTTTTCGACCTACTCCGGGGACAAGCTGAGATCGGCGTTGCTGCGCCAGTCGCTGGCGGCCCTGGACGCGGCGGGGATTTCCGCGCCGGACGACGCGCGCGAGATCATCTTCCCGCACGGAGTACCTATTTTGCAGGGCACGGAAGCCCAGTCAGCGTCATCGCCCCCGGCGCATCGCTCGGCAGACGCTACCCAGCCCGATGACACCGCGGCCGAGACCGCCGATGAAGGCGGCCTCGCCAGCGAAACCGATTCCCTGCTGGACCAGGCCGAACAGGCGCGGGAGCCCGAAGAAGGCGACAATCTCCTTTAGCCCGGTTCAAGCGCGTGACTGGGCAGGAGAAGCGTGATTTCCGTATGGCCCCGATGCGCCGGTCGCTCTTTTCCAAGGAGGGGCGCGCTCGCATGGCCGGCCCGTGCAGACGCTATGAGCCATCCTTTTATGTCTTTCCCGTCGGCCCCGCGATCGGGGGCCTCGCCGATCAGGATACGGGTCTACTCACTGTGTTCGAGCGGGTCGGTGCCACTGAGGCGACCTGCCACTGCCTCGAGCCGGTCAGCCAACACCTCCAATGATCGGGCGATCTCCGTTTCGCCCCCGTCCTGACGTTCGACCAACGCCGCGCGGGCTTCTTCCAGCCCTGCGATTTCGCTCTCCAGCGCGCCGATCCGCCGCTCGGACTCGGTGTACTGGTCCGCCATCGTGATCGCTGCCATGACGGTCAGCCGCTGGTCGCCGATTTCACCAAACTGGCTTCGCAACTCCTCGATGGTCTCGTCGAGCCGCTGGCCGAGCGAGGCCAGGTGTTCCTCTTCGCCATCGCCGCATGCCATGCGGAATGTCTTGCCACTGATTGTAACGTTTACCTGTCCCATGATCCGCCCCGACGCTTGTCAACCGCCGCCATTGCGGCTGAGGACATCACGGATCGTCTCCATCGCGGCGACCAGTCGGCGCGAAACATCCTGGTTGGCCACCTCGATCCGACCGGCTCGGGCCTGCGCGGAGTCAAGAGACTGCGCAAGGTTCGAACGGTCCGCCCCCAGACGCTGCACTTCGTCCTCCATGTCGGATATCCGTCGGGCGTGCTCGAGCCGCTGGTCCACGGCGCCTTCCACCCGGCCGATGGCGGTCTCAAGCCGCACCAATGCATCTTCGAGAACCGAACCAACAGGCATGCTGATGTCCCTCCCGGCCCACAATCTGCCTTACATCGTCGGTTCCGGCCGGGCCGCGCTCCGATTCGAGGGCCCGCGAATCGAAGGTGGGTCAATGCATTGCACCGGAGAGATTAGGCATTACCCGAAGAATACGTCAACGATGAGGACGCGGCCGCCCATGCGCTCGCGCGCTGCCGGCACACCGGCCGCATTGACTCACCGAATCGACCTGCTATGTGTCGCCCCGACCTCGCTCGGTCCGGGCCAACGAGGCGCTTGCAATCATTCCGAACCGGGCCGCATGACCACATCATCGCACTGTCCCGGTACCGGATCGATAGCCCAATCATGACCGACCCTGCCAAACACCAGCGTATGGCGAACGCGATCCGCGTGCTTGCCATGGATGCTGTTGAAAAAGCCAATTCCGGCCACCCGGGACTGCCCATGGGGGCGGCCGATATCGCCACGGTTCTCTTCAGCCGCTTTCTGAAGTTCGATCCGACTGAGCCCTATTGGCCAGATCGCGACCGGTTTGTCCTGTCAGCCGGCCACGGGTCGATGCTGCTCTACGCCGTGCTTCATCTCCTCGGCGTCGAGGAGATGACCATCGATGAACTACGTAACTTCCGCCAGCTCGGCTCCAAGACGCCCGGGCACCCGGAGAACTTCGCCACCACCGGTGTCGAGACCACCACCGGACCGCTGGGCCAGGGCCTCGCCAATGCAGTCGGTATGGCGCTTGCGGAGCGACTGCTGGCAGCCGAGTTCGGCGATGACATCGTCGATCATCGGACCTATGCAATCGTTTCCGACGGCGACCTGATGGAGGGGATCAGCCACGAGGCGATCTCCATTGCCGGACATCTGCAGCTTTCCAAGCTGATCCTCCTTTTTGATGACAATGGCATCTCGATTGACGGACCGCTGTCGCTGTCGGAGTCGGGCGATCAGGTCGCCCGGTTCGAGGCAGCCGGCTGGCATGCGTCGCGGGTCGATGGACACAATCCCGACGAGATCGCGGCTGCGATCGAGGCTGCCCAGGCCGGCAGTCGTCCGACGATGATCGCCTGCAGGACGACGATCGGCTTTGGTGCACCGGCCAAGGCCGGCACGTCGGCGGCGCACGGGGCGCCGCTCGGCGAACCGGAAGTGGCAGCGGCGCGGGTTGCCCTCGAATGGGACAGCCAGCCATTCGAGGTCCCGGCCGACGTCCGCGATTGCTGGCGTATTGCCGGCTTGAAGACCAGCCAGCTCCGCAAGGACTGGGAAAAACGGCTCGCGTCGATCGATGCCGAAAAGCGGGCCGAATTCGATCGGCGCATTCGCGGCGACCTGCCGGCCGGGTTTGATGCTGCCATGCTCGACTACAGGAAACAGCTTGCGGTCGATCGGCCGAAGGTTGCCACCCGCAAGTCCTCGGAAATGGCCCTGGACGCAATCAACGCCGCAGTGCCCGAGACGATTGGCGGCTCGGCTGATCTCACCGGATCCAATAACACCCGCTCGAAGGGCATGAAGGCGGTCAGCGCCGATGATTTCTCTGGACGCTACATCCACTGGGGGGTGCGAGAGCTGGGCATGGCGGCAGCCATGAACGGCATGGCGCTGCATCGCGGCATCATTCCCTATTCCGGCACATTTCTCGTATTCAGCGACTATGCGCGACCGGCCATTCGCCTGGCGGCGCTGATGGGCAATCGTGTCATCTTTGTCATGACCCACGATTCGATCGGACTTGGCGAGGACGGCCCGACCCACCAGCCGGTGGAGCACCTGGCAGCGCTTCGCGCCGTGCCGAATCTCCTGGTGTTCCGGCCGGCCGATGCCGTCGAAGCCGCCGAATGCTGGCAGCTTGCCCTTGAACGTCGTCACAGTCCGAGCCTCATTGCCCTCACCCGTCAGGCGCTGCCCACCGTGCGGACCGAGTACGAGGAGGACAACCTTTGCGGTCGTGGCGCTTACGAGCTGTCGCCGGCCGGCGACGACGCCGAGGTATCGCTTTTTGCCACTGGCTCCGAAGTCGAGATCGCGCTGGCGGCAAAGGACTTGATTGAGCAGGCCGGACACGCCGCCCGGGTTGTATCGGTTCCCTGCTTCGAGCTTTTCGACGAACAGAGCGATGACTACCGGGCGGCGGTGATCGGCGAAGCGCCGGTCAAGGTCGCCATCGAGGCGGCCGTGCGCCAAGGCTGGGATCGGTTCATCGGTAATCGCGGCCTGTTCATTGGCATGGATCGTTTTGGCGCCAGCGGCCCATATAAGAAACTCTACGCCAGGTTCGGCATCACCGCAGAAGCGGCGGCACAGGTGGCGCTCGATCGCCTGGCCGCGCTGTCCTGAATATCACTGGAGAGATGTAAATGACCGTCAGGGTTGCCATCAACGGATTTGGACGCATTGGCCGGCTGGTTCTTCGTGCCATCGTCGAAAGTGACCGTAAGGACATTGTCGTCGTCGGGGTCAATGACCTCGGCCCGATCGAGACCAACGCCCATCTGCTGCGCCACGACTCGGTTCACGGCAAGTTCCCTCATGCCGTTACGATCGACGGCGATATCATGGATGCCGGACGCGGTCCCATCAGGGTGACCGCCATTCGCAACCCGGCTGAACTGCCGTGGAAGGAACTCGATGTCGACGTCGCCCTGGAATGCACCGGCATCTTCAACTCCAAGGAGAAGGCGTCTGCCCATCTGGAAGCCGGCGCCAAGCGTGTTCTTGTTTCCGCCCCCGCCAGTGGCGCTGACAAGACGGTTGTCTACGGCGTCAATGACGACCAACTGACCAGCGACGATATCGTCGTGTCCAACGCATCGTGTACGACCAACTGCCTCGCGCCGGTCGCTCATGTCATGCACAACGCAGTCGGCATCGACCACGGCTTCATGACCACCATCCACTCTTATACCGGTGATCAGCCGACACTCGATACCCTCCACAAGGACCTCTATCGGGCTCGCGCCGCTGCTCTCAACATCATCCCCACCTCCACCGGGGCGGCAAAGGCAGTGGGACTGGTGCTTCCCGAACTGAATGGCAAGCTCGACGGAACGGCCATTCGCGTCTCGACCCCGAACGTCTCGCTGGTCGATTTCAACTTCGTCGCCAAACGCCCGACGACGGTTGAAGAGGTCAACGATGCGGTCAAGGAAGCCGCTGCGTCAAATCGCCTGGCCGGTATCCTGGCGGTCACCGAAGAGCCGCTGGTATCGTCCGACTTCAACCACGATCCTCACTCCTCCACTTTCGCGGTCGATCAGACCAAGGTGATCGACGGGACGTTCGTGCGGGTGGTCGCCTGGTACGACAACGAATGGGGATTCTCCAACCGCATGGCCGATACGGCCGTTGCCCTGGGTAAGCTTGTCTGATCAGGAAAGATCGCGATGACCGCCTTCCGCACTCTTGACGATGTGGACCTTGGCGGTCAGCGGGTGCTGTGCCGGGTCGACCTGAACGTACCGATAGCCGAGGGCAGAGTCAGCGACGATACCCGCATACGCGCTGTCGCGCCAACCATCGCCGAAATCGCCGACAAGGGCGGGCGGGTCATCCTGCTTGCCCATTTCGGCCGGCCAAAGGGCAAGCCAAACCCGGAGATGTCGCTGGAACAGGTCGTTCAAGCGGTGCAGACCGTGCTGGACCGCCCGGTAGCATTCGCCGCCGACTGCATCGGCCCCAAAGCCGAGGCGGCGATCACCGCTATGACCGACGGCGATATCGTCTTGCTGGAAAACACCCGCTTCCATGCCGGAGAGGAAAAGAACAGTCCGGATATGGCCGCTGCCCTGGCCCGGCTTGGCGACATCTATGTCGACGATGCCTTCTCGGCTTCGCACCGGGCCCACGCGTCCACCGAGGGCCTGGCACGGCGCCTGCCTGCCTACGCCGGCCGCGCCTTGCAGCGCGAACTCGAATCTCTCAAGTCGGCATTGGGCAGTCCGCAACGACCGGTGGTGGCGATTGTCGGCGGTGCCAAGGTCTCCAGCAAAATCAACGTTTTGGAGAATCTGACCGGCAAGGTCGATGCGCTTGTCATCGGCGGTGGCATGGCCAACACATTTCTTCTAGCCAATGGTGTTGCGATTGGCCGATCGCTAGCCGAACCCGACCTGGTCGATACCGCCAGGCGGATTTCAGAGGCGGCCGCACGGTCCGGCTGCGCAATTGTCCTGCCGGTTGACGCCGTGGTTGCCGATTCACTGGAGCCGGGGACGACCACAGAGACCGTCGATATTGCTGCAGTGCCGGACAATCAGATGATCCTGGATATTGGACCCAAATCGGTCGCGGCAGTGAACGCCTGGATCGACAAGGCCCGAACCTTGGTCTGGAACGGTCCGCTCGGTGCCTTCGAGACACCGCCCTTCGATGCCGCGACAGTGGCCGTGGCTCGCCATGCCGCCGAACGGAGCCAGACGGCCGGGCTCAATTCGGTGGCGGGCGGTGGCGAGACCGTGGCCGCACTCCACCACGCTGGCGCCGCCAAAGGGTTCTCGTTTGTCTCAACGGCTGGAGGGGCATTCCTGGAATGGCTCGAGGGCAAGGCATTGCCCGGGGTGGACGTTCTGCGTCGGCCCGGATGAGGCTCAATGCCGCAACCTGATCCAACCATTCGTCCACTGCGATCTGACCAGCGGTCCAACTGGGAGCCGCTGTGGCAGGGCTACCTGAAATTCTATGAGACTTCGCTGCCGGCTGCGGCAACAGACCGAGCCTGGGAGCGCCTGCACGACCCCGGCGAGCAAATGTTCGGGCTCGGCGCCTGGGTCGACGGGCGCCTGTGCGGAATGGTCCACTACCTGTTCCATCGGTCGTTCTGGACCATCGCGGATTATTGTTACCTTCAGGATCTGTTTGTCGTGGAAACTGCCCGCGGCACCGGCTGCGGCCGGGCGCTGATCGAGGCGGTCGTGGACAAGGCTCTTGAGGCCCGCGCCGACCGGGTCTATTGGCTCACCCAGGAAGACAATCACACAGCGCGGGCGCTCTACGACAAGGTCGCCGCCCGTTCTGGATTCATCCAGTATCGAAGAATGCTTTGAGCGAGGAACGACATGGCCGAAACACTTGAAGACATCGCCGCACATATGGTCGCCAAGGACAAAGGCATCCTGGCCGCAGACGAGAGCACCGGCACGATAACCAAGCGCTTCGACGCGATCGGAATCGAGTCGACCGCCGATAGCCGGCGCGACTACCGCGAGATGCTGTTCCGTAGCGACGAGGCGATGCGCAACTACGTCTCCGGCGTGATCCTTTATGATGAGACGATCCGCCAGTCGGCCGCCGACGGTACACCTCTGGTCGATCTCATCAAGGCGACCGGCGCCATTCCCGGAATCAAGGTCGACACCGGCGCCAAGCCGCTTGCCGCGCAGCCGGGGGAAAAGATCACCGAGGGCCTCGACGGCCTGCGCGAGCGGCTGGCCGAATACCATTCGCTCGGCGCTCGCTTCGCCAAATGGCGCGCAGTGATCGATATTGGCCCCGGCCGACCGAGCCATACCTGCATCAGCGCCAACGCCCACGCCCTGGGCCGCTATGCTGCGCTGTGCCAGGAAGCCGGCATCGTCCCCATCGTCGAGCCCGAAGTCATGATGGACGGGCCAGACGCCGACCATGACATCGACACGACCTACGACGTTACCGAACGGGCGCTGAAAACCGTCTTCCAGGAACTCTATTTCGCCCGGGTGCGGTTGGAGGGAATGGTCCTCAAGCCAAACATGATCGTGCCTGGCAGCAACAGCAAGGTGAAAGCGACACCGTCCGAAGTCGCCGAGAAGACGGTCCGGCTCCTGAAAAACTGCGTCCCGACCGCCGTCCCGGGTATCGCCTTCCTGTCTGGCGGGCAGAGCAACGAGAACGCAACCGAGCATCTGTGCCTGATCAACCAGCTGGGGCCGCTACCATGGGCGGTCACCTACTCCTACGGCCGGGCACTTCAAAGCGCCGCCCTCGAGACCTGGGGCGGCAAGCCTGAGAACGTCGCCGCCGCCCAGCGGGCCTTGCTCCATCGCGCGCGGATGAACAGCCTTGCCGCCGGCGGCACATGGACGGCAGATGCGGAGAAACAGGCGGCGTAGACGCGAGGGCACCTCTTCGGCGTATAATGGGTGCCAGCCCAGGGCCGCTTTTCGAATTTCGGCCCCATTAAACCGGTAGCAGGTGCCGCGGGCGACCGAAGTGACCGCGGAGCAAACCGATGCCTGACGCGGACGACAATCGGTGCCGTCTATGCCTGGTGACACCAGCCGAAATGGACGTCACCAGGCTTATTCCGAGCCTCGCCGACGCGCTTGGCGCCGGCGACGTGGCCTCGGTGATCGTGACGGGCACCGGCGAGGCATTGGCGACAACTGCCGCGGCGCTGACGCCGGTTGGTCAGGCCCATGGCTCTGCCGTCATTATCCACAATGACCGGAAAACCGCGCTTGGCGCTGACGGTATCCATGTCGACACGGGCGTTGACGATCTGCGCGTGGCCATCGGCGCAATGCGTCCTGACCGGATCACCGGCGCCGGTGGTCTGGGTTCCCGCCATGACGCCATGCTGGCAGGCGACGCGGATCCCGACTACGTTTTCTTCGGCCGCCTCGACGGCGACGTCCAGGATACGATCTTCCCAGAATCGTTGGATCTTGCGGCCTGGTGGTCGTCGATCTTCGTCATCCCGGCAATGGTCATGGGTGGGCGAGATCTGGCATCAGTCGCCGAGGCAGCACGGGCGAAGGTGGAGTTCGTCGCGATGGGCAACGCGGTCTGGACATTCCCGGAGGGGCCGGCCGCCGCAGTTGCTGCAGCCGACGCCATTCTGGATGCTGTCCCGGAATCCCTCCAATGAGCCGGTTCGTCGGAACGATGGCAGCTGTTTTGGTATGGGCGTCCGGTGTCCTGGCGCAGGAGCCGATTGTGCTGACACCACCCGGTATTGACGACATACCTGCCCCACCGCCGGCAGCCGCCGAACCGTCACCGGCTGCACCGTCCGCAAACATCTTCTCCGAGCCGACCCCGGTGGTCGTGCCCGTGCCGCGCCTGCGGCCAGACCGACAGACCGCCGATGTCGGCAGGTCGCTGGAGCCGCTGGGTGTCATCGACCTGCCAACCCTGCCGGGCACCGGTTTCGAGGCGCTGCCCGGTACACCGGCCGAGGTTGGCAGCACCGAAGACCGCCGGCCCGCGCCACCCGCAGACGACGAGATGGATCTCGCGGTTGTTGAGCCGCTACCGTCGCCGGACGGTCCGGACAGGGCCTATGGCGCTTTCCAGCGAGGGCTTTATCTGACCGCATTCGACATCGCCATTCCGCTGGCCGAGAAGGGCGACACCGCCGCGCAGACACTGATCGGCCTCATCTATGAAGGTGGCTACGGTGTCCCGCAAAGCCTCCCGGACGCGCTCAGCTGGTACCAGATCGCCGCCAATGCCGGAGATAGAGAGGCTCAATTCGCGCTTGGCATGATGCATCTCGAGGGCCGCGGCGTAGAGCGCGATCGCGTCAAAGCGGCAGAATTCTTCGAACAGGCGGCGCGGCAAGGCCAGATTGACGCCATGTATAATCTCGGCCTTTTTCACCTTGAGGGCACGGTTCGGCCGCTCGATCCGGAACTGGCAGCTGCCTATCTCAGCCGTGCAGCGGAGGCAGGCAATCCGAACGCGCAATACGCACTTGCCCAGATCTACGCCCAGGGATTGGGCCTCGAAGTCGAC
>JAAEOR010000864.1 GCA_024222895.1 Hyphomicrobiales bacterium
CTATCAGGCAGGGTCATGGGACAAGAAGCGCCGGGTTGTCGCCAAGAGCCTGCCCCCGCGAAGGCGGGGGTGGAATGGCATCCGGGCAAACTTGTCCCGCGCGTTGGCTTCATCGTCACCAACCTGACCCGACCGGCCAAGCGCGTTGTCGCCTTCTACAATCAGCGCGGTACGGCTGAGCAGCACATCAAGGAAGGCAGGAACGCGATTGTGTGGACCCGGCTGTCGTGCATGAGGTTCCGCAACAACGAAGTTCGACTTCAGCTTCGTGCGCTGGCCTACAATCTCGCCAACTTCATGCGCACCCTGGCTCTGCCGGAGGCCGTCAAACACTGGTCGCTGACCAGCTTGAAGGAGAAGCTGATCAAGATCGGCGCCAGGATCGTCACGCATGGCCGGTACGTCACGTTCCAGATGGCTGAGGTCGCGGTGCCAAGGGGCCTGTTTGCCGAGATCCCGCAGCTGATTGCCGAACTGCGACCGCCGTGCCGGATCCAGCGCCGGCGTGACGCGTTCGGTTGTCACGCGTTCCAGCAAGAATCACGGGAGAGGTGTGTCTTGATCACCGCAAAATTGCCATTCGCGGTCTTACGGCTGAACCACCGGGCTCATACCGAGCGCCTTTTGCACCGCGGCCGGCTGTCAGTCTTGCGGGGAAAGCCGAAATTGCCCAAATTGAGACTTCGACAGCGGTCATCCGGTGAATGTCGGTCTATACGACGCGTTCGGGTGTGCGCCGTATATGCTGAACCAGCCCAACGCGGTAGGGCAAACATCTTTAACCGCCTAAACGACCATTCACAGGACGATTCACTCGACAACGAATGGAAGCACCATGACTCGTTCAGCTTCTCGATTCTTTCTTGCCATAGTGCTCTGTTGTTTGATGGCGCCTCTTAGCCTCGCAGAAACGAGCGTGCGCATAGCCCTGCCCTATCCTGATCCAATCGCCGACACTTTCGCCGCGGAATTTGCCGACCTTCTCAACAACAAGTCAGGCGGAGAACTGGAAGCCAAGGTATTTGGAAACGGCACACTTGGGAACTCAGACGGCCTTTACGAGCAGCTTCTTTTTGGCGCAGTCGACGCCGCCTTGCTGCCCGCTCGTCGCCCCTTCTACACTACCGGCCTGACCGCCCCTTTTACTTTTCCGAGTTTCGAAAGCGCAAAACCGTTTTTCGAGGCCTTCGAAAGCACAGAAGACGAAGGTTCAATTGCGCTAGCGATCATTCCCACGGATGTCATGGTGCTTGTCAGCGCCGAACAGTTTGATCCGAATGATATTTCCAGCGTCAGTATCCTTTCCGGCCGATCTGATTTCGCCGAAAGATTCAGTAATTTCGAGAGAAGATCGGAGCCGCTTCAGGAGCTTTTAACGAGGGGAGTCAAATATGGCAGCGCCGCTGAAGCTCCTCTGTTCCACCTCGACGAACCTCAAGTCGACCCAGTCGTCACGAGGCTAGACCATCGCTTTGTCGCCGATGTTGTTCTGATAAGCAGAGATTTTTTTGACGAATTGTCGCCGGAGCTCCAACAGACGGTCGTCGATGCCGTCGCCGAGGCATCCAAGGAAACTCTTGCAAAGTTCGAAACTCAGCTTCCGCAAAGCCTCGAAAAGCTTCACGCTTCAGGCTGGAACCTTGTCGATCGGACGCCTGTCACCGTCTTTCTTCCTGACGCTTCTGACGGTGGAGACGACTGTACTCATGACGAATACCTGAAAAAATACAACAACGTTTGCAAGTGCGAAAGGGGCGACAGAAAAGACGAGTGCTCACGATGAGCGACCAACTTCGCCTCTATATGCTACTGATCCCCGGAGTCGTTACGATCGGCATCGCCAACCTGCTTGGCGAGGTTCCCGTTTCTTCCGGTGTCGCGCAGATCGTCCTTCTACTTTTCTTTTCTTTCGTCAACATTGCTCTCTCTCTGGGCCTGACTCAACTATTTCTCATCACGACGGGGCGTTCCGTTAAACTGAAATCCCTAGAAAAGAATGCGACTTTTCTGACGCTGGTCTTCCTCATTGCAGTCCTCAACGGGTTCATTCTGGTCTTGGGATATGAGAACGCCTGGCTCAATCGTGCTGCCCAAAAAATCGTGGGGCCCGCATCGGGGTTGTTGACCAAGCGGACCAACAACCCATTGCTCCACGACTTGCTCTTGAACGCGCATGGCAGATTTGCGTCGTTTCCAGATTTGCGGAACGGTAATAGGTTTCCCCCAGAACAGCACAAAACCTTCCTAGTCCATGCAATACTAAAGGATTCTAAATTCTCCATTGTCGGGTATAGCATCAACTGGGATGGAAAGGACGACGTCGCGTCGATCTACCTGACACCGGCGTGCATTGTACAAAACGAAAACGCGGAGCCGGTCGCCGGCAGCGGCGCCTACCTCAGCGTCGAAAACATCAGCTATATACAGTTTGTGGACGAAAACAGCGAATTAGCTCGCTGCGCATTCGATTTGAGAGCGCACCCCAATCCGTAGGGTCAAGTCTGAGAATTGCTGTTAAGACGAGCGAGCCAACCCCGATTTGACCCGCCGAAGCGGAATCGACGACTCGATCGATGCGACGGCCGGAATCTTGGTCAGCCGGCCGGTCAGAAATGCCTCGAATGCGCTGATATCCCGTACCGCGACGCGCAGCAGGTAGTCGCGGTTGCCTGTCATCAACCAGCAATCGACAACTTCCGGATAGTTGCTGATCGCTGCTTCGAAGGCGTTCAGGGCGTCGTCGACTTGCTGAGCCAGCTTGACGGATACGAAGACCGAGAACGGGAAGCCAGCCCGGCTTTCGTCTATGAGTGTACGGTAGCCAGCGATGACCCCGGCTTGCTCCAACAGCCGGATACGCCGGGCGCATGGCGAAGGGCTCAGTCCGACCCGCTCGCTCAGGTCCTGCACGGTCATCCGTGCGTTGGCTCGCAACTCGCGAAGGATTGCCCTGTCGATCTGATCCAGTTTGACGGATTCCGTCATAAATCGCCCGAATAGTAGCTGTCTATCTCACACAATGCGCCACAATCAGGCGGATTCGCAAGGTTTCGGCGGCGGATATGCGCTATGTCGCTATCGATCGCATCCGGAGAGGGCAATGACGACGGTGAGCGCGCACGATATCGAAGGTTTGAGCGAACTGGAGCGGCGGGTCCTGTGGCTGGCAACATGGACCATCCATCACGCCAACCACGTCCGCGCCGCCGACGAGATCAAGGTTGGCGGCCACCAGGCCTCGTCCGCCTCGCTCGTCTCGATCATGACCGCGCTCTACTTTGGCATCCTGAAACCGGAGGACAGGGTCGCGGTGAAGCCGCACGCCTCGCCGGTGTTCCACGCCATCCAGTATCTGGCGGGCAATCAGTCGGTCGAGAAGCTGCAGAATTTTCGCGGTTTTCGGGGAGCGCAGAGTTATCCCTCGCGGACCAAGGATACGGACGACGTGGACTTCTCGACCGGCTCTGTCGGGCTTGGCGTGGCCCAGACCCTCTTCTCGTCTCTGGTGCAGGACTACGTGACCGCCCATGGCTGGATGCGCGACCGGGCGGAGGGACGCATGGTGGCGTTGATCGGCGACGCCGAGATGGACGAGGGCAACATCTACGAAGCCCTCGTGGAGGGCTGGAAGCAGGGCTTGAGAAACTGCTGGTGGGTCGTGGACTACAACCGCCAGTCCCTGGATGCGGTCGTGCGAGAGGGACTGTGGCAAAAGTTCGAGCAGATTTTTGGCGACTTCGGTTGGAACGTCGTCATTGTCAAACACGGACGCCTGCAGGAAGCAGCCTTCGCCGAATCCGGCGGCGAGAGACTCAAGGCGTGGATCGACGCCTGCCCCAACCAGCTCTATTCCGCCCTGACGTTCCGGGGGGGTGCGGCGTGGCGGCAGCGGCTCATGGACGAGATCGGAGATCAGGGCGTTGTGGCCGATCTGCTGGATCGGCGGAGCGACGAAGACCTGGCGACCCTGATGGGCAACCTGGGCGGTCACGACATCGACGTGCTTCTGGAGGCCTTCACAAAAGCCGGGACCGACGACAGGCCAACCCTGTTTGTCTGTTACACGGTCAAAGGTCAGGGATTGCCCCTTGCCGGTCACAAGGACAACCACGCCGGCCTGCTCACACCAGCCCAGATGGAAGACTTTCGCGCGGTGATGGGGGTGCGTCCCGGGCACGAGTTCGACCCCTGGGAAGGCGTGCGGCTTCCGACCGAGCGGCTCAAGCGTCTGGTCGACGAAGCGCCATTTTTCGAGAGCGGCTCCCGCCGGTTGGCCGGCGAGCGCGTCGCCGTCCCCGACCGCCTCGAATTCCCCGACCCGAAGGAGAAACCCGTTTCGACACAAACCGGCTTCGGCCAGATTCTCAACGAGATCGCGCGTCAGGACTCCGGGTTTTCGCACCGGGTCGTCACCACCGCGCCGGACGTCGCGGTCTCGACGAACCTCGGTGCCTGGGTCAATCGCGTCGGCCTGTTCGCCCGGGAAAGTCTGGCCGATACGTTCAAGTCGGAACGAATACCCTCCACCTATACCTGGTCGTTTTCACCAGAAGGCCAGCATATTGAACTCGGTATTGCCGAGGCCAACCTGTTCCTCATCCTGTCGGCGCTCGGCCTGTCGCACGCCATTAACGGTGAGCGCCTGCTGCCCGTCGGGACGGTCTATGATCCGTTCATCTATCGCGGCGCCGACCAGCTGAACTACGCTTGCTATCAGGACGCCCGTTTCATGCTGGTCGCCACGCCGTCAGGCGTCACGCTGGCGCCGGAGGGTGGTGCGCATCAGTCGATCGGGACGCCGCTGGTCGGCATCGCCCAGGACGGGTTGGCGGCCTTCGAGCCCGCCTTTGTCGATGAGCTGGCCGTCATCATGCGATTCGGTTTCGACTATATGCAGCGCGACGGTGAAGGTGATCCGGACGAGCGGACCTGGCTGCGCGATGAAACCGGCGGCTCAATCTATCTACGTCTGTCGACGCGACCTCTCGACCAACCGGCCAGGACGATGGACAAAGCCCTTGAACGCAACATCATCGATGGGGCCTACTGGATGCGTGTGCCCGGACCCAACGCTGAAGTCGTGGTCGCGTTCACCGGCGCGGTGGCGCCGGAGGCGATCCAGGCGGTCGGTCTGATGGCCGAGGACCGTCGTGATGTGGGCCTTCTCAACGTGACGTCGGCTGACCGGCTGCAGGCCGGATGGATGGCGGCGCAACGCGCTCGCGAACGGGGCCACACCTCGGCCTTGAGCCATATCGAACGGCTGATGGCGGCGGTACCAGACCACTGTGCGATCGTCACGGTGACTGACGGGCACCCGGCCGCACTCGGTTGGATCGGTTCCGTTCAAGGGCATCAAACCCGCGCGCTGGGTGTCGAGCACTTTGGCCAATCCGGCACGATCGCCGACCTCTACCACCACTACGGCATCGATACCCAAGCGGTCCTGCGGGCCGCGGAGAGCGCGACGCCAAGTCGCCTGATCCGCTTCGTCGATGTTGCCTGACCTGATCCACGTCGCGGCATTGGCCTATATCGGTGCACCGGTAAAACGACCGGGCTACCCTCCGCCGGCGACAGTGCCTTCACCGATCCGGTCAAGGATACCGGCAAAGCCTTCGCTAAGCGCCTTCTGCAACAGCCAAACGTCGCCGAGATAGCAGATGAAGTCGACGCCCTCGCCATGTACCCTGGCGGCTTCCTCTGGAGATCCGATCAACCTGCCGACGCTCTTCGCGTTGCGCTGCGCCGCGGCCATCACCGCTGCGACGGCCTCTTTGAAGGTTGGGGATTCGTAGTCGCCGGGAATACCGAGCGAAACGCTGAGATCCAGATGACCGATCCACAGGCAATCGACGCCATCGAGGGCGGCGATTGCGTCGACATTCTCAATGCCCTCTGCGGTCTCGATCAGCGGTGTGAAGGCCGTACGGGCATTGCCGGCGGCCAACGCGTCGGCGGGTGCCTGCGGGTTGTAGTCATCATGGGCAATCCCGAAAGCGCAGCCTCGCCGGCCCTGCGGCGCATATTTGATGGCATCGAGGCATGCGCGCGCCTGATCGACCGTTGACAGCATCGGTGGAACCAGGCCTTGCGCCCCAACATCACACAGCCGTGCCAGGTGATGCGCCGCCTGGGATGGCGGGCGGGTCACGGTGGCGATGCCGACATCATGAAGTTGACCGAGAACATCCCTGATGGTCTCGAAAGAGAAACCGCTGTGTTCCATATCGACAAATGCAAACTGGCAACCGGTGGACTTGAGAATCCGACCCAGCCCCGGCGTCGCGAACTGTCCGACATATGTGCCGACCTTGAGTGTCTTCGTTTCAGTCATCTCGCGGAACGAAGTCATTGCTCCTCCTTTCTCGTTGCAACGTGGACGGCGCTAAGCGGGCTTGACTGCTTGACCGCTGTCCGGATGAAAAAACGACGTTCGCTCCATGGCGACCGATAATGCGATGCTGGCACCGACCTGGGGGACCTCATGAGCGCCAAGCTCGGCCACCACATGCGTGCCCTCGATGAAGAAAGTCCCGAACGCCCGTGAGCCGGTCGGCTGCACGATCTCCATCCTAGCCGATATGGCGCCTTTGCCATCTTCGGCGCGCGAAAAATGCTCTGGTCGGACTCCCCACATGTAGTCACCGTCCGGCATGGCCGTTCTGATCTGATCGGGCACATCGAACGGAAGCAGGTTGCCATCGGGAAGACGCAGGCGCGACGAACTTTCCTCGACCTTTACCGCGATCACGTTCATGGAGGGCGAGCCAAGGAACCCGGCGACGAATGTGTTGGCCGGCCGTTCGAAGAGATCAAGCGGCGAGCCGAGCTGCTCGATGACCCCCTCTCGCAAGAGAACGATCCGTTCGGCGAGGGTCATGGCCTCGATCTGATCATGTGTGACGTAGACGAATGTCTTTCCGAGTTGCTGGTGGAGGCGCTTGATTTCCTCACGCATTCCGTCTCGCAGCTTGGCGTCGAGATTGGACAGCGGCTCGTCGAACAAGAACAGGTCCGCGTCGCGCCCGATCGCGCGCCCGATGGCGACCCGTTGCCTCTGCCCGCCGGAAAGTTCCCGCGGAAACCGCTTGAGATAATCTCCGATGTGCAGCAGTTCGGCGGCCCAGCCGACCTTCTTGTCGATCTCCGCCTGAGGCATCTTGCGGGCTCGCAGCCCGAAAGCGACATTCTCGAACACGGAGAGGTACGGGTAGAGAGCGTAGCTCTGAAACACCATCGCGATGTTGCGGTCGCGTGGCGCCAGATTGGTAATTGCCCGACCGCCCAGCACGATGTCGCCCGAGGTGATCTCCTCCAGCCCCGCGATTGACCGAAGATTGTTCGCTGCGGGTTTTCGTTTGGTCGTTGACGGAGTGCCCACCTCTCTTTCTCCGCGGTCATTCCGGCGCGCCATCATAAACAAGCGCCAACTCACTTACCGACTTGGACTCAACAAGAGCGGCGCTTTCCCTCTCGAACGCTTTGTAGTGTTCGCTGGCCAGATGGTCCAGGAACGCTTGGTGATCGTCGTAGATCTCGTAGAGCACGATCCGATCAATGGCGCCTTCCGGTACCAGCACGTCAAAGCGTTGGCAGCCCGGCTCGAGCGACCGCGACTGGCGCGCGTTGTCGTCGATCAGCGCCCGAAACGGTTTCAAGGAGTCCGCCGAGACGAGCAGGAACTCGACGAGTATGACAAAACCGCTCATCATTCGCCGTCGTCCTCTCCCTGGTGGTAGCGACGCTTGATCTCACGAAGGTGTTCGTCCATGGCCTGCCACGCTTGTTCGGGCTGGCGCGCCGCGACAGCATCAAAAATCTTCTGGTGTGACGCCAGGGCGTTCTCGGCGACGCCGCTCACCCTGAGCGCCACATGCCGCTGCATCGACAGCCAATCGGACATTGCCTCATGGAGAGCGCCGAACACCGGGTTGCCTCCGATCTCTGCCAGGGTTCGATGGAAACCCAGGTCCGTGCGTTCGAAAGCGGCAAGGTCGTCGAGCGACTGCCGGTTCGCTTCCAGTGCCTTGCCGAGTTGATCGATGTCCTCAGGCGTCGCCTCCTCGGCCGCGTGGCGTGCAATGCCTGCTTCGAACAGTCGGCGTGAATCCTGGAGTGCGTGTTCTCCTTCCTTCGAAGACAGAAGGATGCGAGCGGAGCCGGACAGCTGTTCGAGGATCTTGCTTGCGGTGGGCCGGGCGACGACCGGCCGCCCGTTACTGGAGACGGCGACGAAGCCGCTGCGTTGAAGGAGAAGAAGTGCCTCGCGAACAGCCGGCCGCCCCACGTTGAAAGACTCCATGAGACTGCGCTCCGACGGCAGCGTCGTGCCGACTTCCAGCGCTCCCGAAATGATCTGGTTCTCAATCTGCTCGGCGACATCCTCGTGCACTTTTCTCCGCTTGACGCTGGTGAATTCCATGCCCGGCCTCATCTACTTCTCTTCGGTGCCACACTAGAAACGGACAGACTCAGCTCCCGCAGACGGACGCGTTGAGCGTCGAAGAACATGGCTGCCAATATGATGGCACCCTGGATGACCTTCACCCAGAACACGGAGACGTGCATGAGGTTGAGCCCGCGATCTATGGTCGACAGCAGCAAGACACCACCCAGAGCGCCCAGCATCGTTCCGCGGCCGCCTTGCAGACTGACTCCCCCGATCACCGCACCTGCAAACACGGTGAAGATAAACCCCTCACCGAGATTGGATTGAATAGAGACAACCCGGCCTGCCAGCATCCAACCCGCAAAGGCGGCCAGCAAACCACTGATCATATAGACTTGCCGTATTCGACGCTCGGCATTGATACCCAGCGCCTCGGCCGCCTTTCTATTGCCTCCTATCGCATAAAGTTCGCGGCCAAATTTGTGGTGTCGTAGAACAAAATGGCCAAGCAGAAATATTAGCCCGGTTGCAATCACCGCTACAGTTATTGTCCCAATCCCAGGAATTGAAAACGCCTTCTGATGTCCCAACCAATAGAATACATCCGCCTTTGGATTTCCGAAGCCATTTACCGGAGCCCCTTCGGAAAACGCCAGCATAAGGCCCCTGATGATAAGAAGAGCAGCCAAGGTCACAATGAAATTGTGCATCCTCCCAAAAGTTATAAGACATCCAATGCCATATCCGATGGCAGCACCTGTCAACAATACCGAAGCGATTGAAAGATAGGGATTGAGGAATATACCCCCGCCAAACGTCGGTGCGCCCGCAGGAACGATCAACCAAAGACCCAACAGTGCAGCGAGGCCTAACGTCGACTCAGTCGAAAGATCGAAGTTCCCGCTTATCAATACAAACGTTTGACCAACGACAAGAACCCCTAGAACGGCAGCGGCGGTCAGTATGTTCGAAATATTGCGCTCGGTGAGAAAGTGCTCTGACTGAAATACGAAGAACGTAAATACGACTATAAGTATGATCCAAATCAGATGATCAACCAGAAACACGATGCCTTTGTCAGAAAGCATTGACCGGCTCCAATATACCATCCGCAGAATTGGCGTGGCAAACCGTTCTCAACTCAGTCATTCAAGCACCCTCAAGAGATCCTGTAATCAAACCGGTGACCTCGTCAGGGTTAGTATTCCCGATCGGTTTGTCTGCAATCTTCCTTCCGCGCCGTAATACTGTGACGCGGTCGCATACCTCAAATACGTCGCCCATCCGATGACTGACCAGAATCACAGCATGACCTGTATCTCTCAGCTGTCCAATTCTCGCCAACACCTCGGCGACCTGCCGCACCGAAATCGCCGCCGTGGGTTCATCGAGCAATACAAGCTTGGGATCGGAGAGACGTGTTCGCGCCAATGCCACGGCCTGTCGCTGACCACCGGACATCAACTCAACCAAGTCCCTGGGTCGCGTTTCGGATCCTAGTTCACTGAACAGTTCGGCGGTGCGCTCATTCATGGCCGCATGCTTAAGCCTGGAAAAGAGGCCCAGCCCGGATTGGACCTCCCGCCCCAGAAAGACATTGGCTGCCGCGCTCAAATTGTCGCACAGGGCGAGGTCTTGATAGACGATTTCAATGCCAAGCTTTCTCGCGTCCAGCGGATTGGCAAACTCGGCCCTTTCGCCCCCAAACAGTATCTCACCCGAGGTCGGTCGCAAATTGCCGGCGATAATCTTCATGAGCGTTGATTTGCCCGCGCCGTTGTCGCCCATTAGGCCAACGGCCTCGCCGGCCTCAATGCTGAAGTCGACACCTTGCAGCGCATTGATCGCCCCAAAGTTTTTGACGATACCTTTCATCTGTAGAAGACTCATACTCTTCTACACACCCCGTATTGTTCGTTCCTGTTCATGAGCGCCATGATTATTGTCACGCCGTTGAAAGTCATCTCGCGAGATTCCGCAATGGCCCGCGCTCCAATTCGAATGCTTTGGCGGCTCGGGGATGTCTGGGGAGCGCCATGTAGCTCGCGCCCCCCAGACCCTGGTCTTTCTTTCGCCCAGCAAAGGCTAGCTATTGATTTCCCCAGAGGCCAGGAACTTCGACGTTGTCGCGGGTAATGGAGGTGGTGCTCAGGTAGAGCATCATGCCGACATCGGTCTTTTCCAACCGACCCGGAGACCAAAGTGCGCCTTCCTGAACCACTTCACCCGGCTCAATGGCCTCACCATTGAACTTCTTCTCCATGAAGTCGGCGACCAGCGTGCCAAAGTCTGGAATTGGCTGACCTGAAGTCTGATCGGTGGCGCCGGCACGGATCAAATCCAAGTTGTCACTGCAGCCATCGATTCCTCCGATGAAGACATGACCGTCCTCGCCTGCGGGTGCGAACTGTTCGATCTCCTTCAGAGTCTGAACGGTTCCGGCTGCATAAACGCAGTCAGAGTGCATGTAGATGCCATCGACCGGCTGGGCGGATGCAACGTCGCGGACTATCTCGACGCCTTTGGCAGCGTCCCAGTCGCCCGGTTTGATGATCAGTTCGATGTCGGGATACTGATTGATCACGTCATCAAAGCCTGCACCTCTCAGTTGCGCCACGTTCTGTGCAAGATTGCCCGTAATCTCCAGAACAGTACCCTTCGGCGCACCATATTTCTCGGTCAGGTGAGCGACCATTGCCTCGCCGGCCTGCTTCCCGCCGAGATAGTTGTCCGACAGAACGACCATATCGATTTCGCAACCTGCAGGCGCGCGGTCGATAGTGTAAAACGGGATACCCGCCTCTTTGGCGGCCGCTACCGCGACGCAGATGCCGGCACTGTCATCTGGCACAGCCACAATGGCGGCCACGCCTTGGGTGATGAAATCATTGACATCGTTGATCTGTTTCTGAGCGTCTCCGCCTGAGGTTACGGAGATGACCTTCCAGCCGCGCTGCTCCGCACCAACGACAAAGCCGCCTTGAATTTGGGCCTGGGCTCCGTCCAGCGATGGTGCGGCGTAGCCGATCACAACATCGTCTTGAGCCGAGGCAGTCCCTCCCAACGCAACTCCGAGTGCACAAATCGACAGGCTTAATCTCAAAAGCATTCCTGTTTCCTCCATTCTTTCCCTGGGGATTGGCGAATTCCCTTATGAGCCAGACGGGGCTGAGCAGAACCCAGTTGCGGCGGCCTGTCAATATATATTGTCATACCAAGCTAGATGCGGAGCGATCAGGCGGTGATTATCAGCGTGGTCGGCGACGGCTCAAGGACAGTGACGTCAGCGGTAGAATAGCTGATCCAGCGCCGGGCCGGAAAGATCACGGATGCGGCTTCGGTGACCCCTGAGCTTGCTCGCTCGACGATTCGGCAAAAGGCGTCATTGCTGTGCCACTCCGAGGAAGACGAGCCCTCGAAGTGCGCCAGTTATGGCCCCCTTTTCGTGGGCATCCGCCTTCGGCCGAGGCAGCTTCATGCGGAGGCAGCTTCCTTCAGCACCGCTTCGGTGATCTTGCTGTCCTCCTCGAGAGAACGGACGGAAGCGATCCCCTTA
>JAAEOR010000865.1 GCA_024222895.1 Hyphomicrobiales bacterium
CCGCAGGCCAGAGTTTCCGCGGGTTGTGGACGTCGTTGCGATCGGCTCGTGGTACCAGTACCAAGTCGCCAATCGCGCCTCGCCAAACCCAGCGGAAACGCCGGTCAAAGGAGTCAATATTAACCGCCCTTGGTATTAGTGACTCCGGCGGCCGAGCATTGCCGCTCGGCCAGGCACAGTAACGCGTGAAATTGCCGGGAGCTAAGGCTCGACATATCGATAGAGCTGTCGGGCCTGCAGCGCACCATCCCTCCAGAACACGGCGATGGCCTCCTTCTCGAGGCGCTCGAGAATGAGGAGATCGCCGTCGGCCGATTGCGGAAGATCGATATGCTCCAGATGGCGCGGCAGATCCTCACCGGGGGCGATCCATTGCCAGGCCTCAACCTGATCCAGGTAGCCCGGCGCAAGATCGCCGACCCCTACGTCAAGCCCGATCGTCCTCAGCCAGGCTCCCGCCCGGCACAGTGCAATGCCGCGCTTGCCATCCAACCGGCGCAGCACCTGCGCCACCTCATCGATGGCCCCATCGCCGTCCAGATCGCCGCCCAGCGCCCGCGGCAGGTGGCGTGCGTGAAGATCGATGGATTCGAGATCGAGGCCGCAGCCGCCAAAGGTCTCGCGATCTTCGGGCGTGTATTCCAGGCTCGCCAGATCGCTCAAACGCAAGCGTTCCTCCTCGCTCCGCGGCCAGGCGAGGCATGCGTCAAATTGCAGATAGTTCATTCGCGCCCGTTCGCCGGGCTGCAGCCCGGCCAGACCGTAGTCGATCACTCTCAGCCAACCGATGCCGTCATCGACAGACGGCGTCGGTGACGACTTATCGCCGGGAGGACGGTGACCACCGGTGCCGGCCAGAGCGGGCGATATGACGAAGGCCCGCAATTCCTGCGGCGCATTGACGTCGCCGTCATTGGGGCCGGTGTTGGCGGCGTTGCGGAAATGCCAGCCGAGCACGTCGCGCGGATTCGGCGCACCGCGCAGAGGCGGGGTCAATGCGGTAAGGTCGACCGCGTCGCCGATGGGTTCTCCCTCATAGAGCCGGATCGACCAGCCGTTTTCCGCGCGAACCAGCGCGAAGACCCAACCATTCGCAAGCGCCTGATCGAAATCTTGATCGCCGGCTACGAAGGGAAGCTCGTTCGGCGACAACGCGCCGCTGGCGTCCGTTCCCTGAATGCGGACGGCATACCTTGCCGGTGTGGCTTCGCAGGTCATTGACGGCGCTTGCGCTATGGCAGGCCCAACGACGGCGACGGTCACGACTATTCCAAGTAGAAGGCGCATCGGCATCGGATCTCATCCCAAAGCCATCATTCGATGACAAGGGCGAAACAGCGCTGCAGTTCCCGGTGCGCCTCTTCGATCATGGACCCAGGCAAAAGAAAACCCGGAGCGTTGCCGCCCCGGGTCCGAATGTCTGGTTGTTGGGGCTGCTCAGAGCTTGCCGGCGCGCTGCTGCAGCATCATGAACGTATCGTACTGATACTCGGAAAGCTGTGCCCACAGATAGGCGTCTTTCCGGAATGCGGTCAGGTCTTCGTAGATCGCCTTGAACGTCGGATTGACCGCATTGATCTCCGCATAGGTCTCGTTGGCCGCATCGAAGCAGGCCGACAGAATCTCCGAACTGAACGGACGCAGCTGGGTTCCGTTTGCCACCAGTTCACGCAACGCGGTCGGATTCTTGAAGTCGTAGTTCGCCATCATGTCCGAATTGGCGGCCTGGCAGGCCGCCGTCATGATTGCCTGATACGACTTCGGCAGCTCGTTCCATTTCTCCAGATTGACCAGCGCGTGCAGAATCGGGCCGCCTTCCCACCAACCAGGGTAATAGTAATACTTGGCGACCTTGTAGAATCCGAGCTTCAGGTCGTCATAGGGACCGACCCATTCGGTGGCGTCGATCGTTCCCTTTTCCAGCGACGCATAGATGTCCCCGCCGGCGATCTGCTGCGGAACGACACCGAGCTTCTCGATGATCTTGCCGCCCATGCCGCCAATCCGCATCTTGAGGCCTTTCAGGTCCTCCAGCGTATTGATCTCCTTGCGGAACCAGCCGCCCATCTGGGCACCGGTGTTACCGCAGGGTAGGCCGTACAGACCCTGTGTGGCATAGAAGTCGTTCATCAGCTTGTTGCCATTGCCGTGGTAGAACCAGGCGTTCTGCTGACGATAGTTCAGACCAAACGGGATGGCCGTACCGAGCGCGTAGACAGGGTCCTTGCCCCAATAATAGTAGCTGGCGGTATGGGCCATTTCGACCGTTCCAGCAGTGGCCGCGTCGGCGGCCTGCAAGCCCGGAACGATTTCGCCACCGGCAAACACCTGAATGGTGAAATTTCCGTCCGTTGCGTCGCTGATGTAGTTCGCCATCGTCTCGGCCGCGCCGTAGATCGTATCGAGCGATTTGGGGAACGACGAGGTCAGTCGCCAAGTGACTTTCGGCATCGATTGGGCAATCGCCGGCGCGGCCAACGTCGAGCCCGCAACAGCGGTCCCGGTAGCCAATCCGGCCTTTTTGATAAATGAACGGCGATCCATGCAGTTTCCTTCCTTTGAGCTACGGGACGTTTTCGCCCCTTGCCCGCTAAAGAGGAGCGTTTTTCGGGCCTGTCAAGACGCTCTTAAGCGACAAATGAGCACTTGAACGCGTCGGGTGGCAGACGAAATACTGTGATCATGGACAGACTACCTTTGATTGGCGTACCGGCGGATGTGCGCGAGGAAGACGGCTACCGCTGGCATGCCGCCGCCGAATCTTACCTGACCGCAATCGTGACGGGCATTGGCGGAATCCC
>JAAEOR010000866.1 GCA_024222895.1 Hyphomicrobiales bacterium
CTTCAGCGAGAATCGGCGTCATGCGGGACGGCAAGGCCTATGTCGCGACCCTGGAGCTTGAGGCAGCGCCCGAGACCGTTCCGCGTGACGAGTTGGAGATCGCAGGCGTTTCGCCGCTGACCGGCGCCCGCGTCTTCAACCTGTCGCCCGCGGTCGCGGAGGAACTCGCTTATGACGGCGATCCCAATGGTGTCATTGTCCACCGGGTGGTTGCCGGGTCGGCGGCTGACACAGCCGGCCTTGCCCGCGGCGACGTGGTCCTGGAGGTCAACGGCGTCGACATCGACACGACACGCAGGCTTGCCGAAGTCTGTTCCGAACCGCTCCGTGTCTGGCATGTTGCAATTGAACGGGATGGTCGGATCATCCGCACCCAGTTTCGATCCTGATGTGCTTTCATGTCGGGGTTGGGCGAGGTTCTTCAATGATCCGCTTGACCGTCGCTGTAGCATTCGCTCGATCTCCAATGCCGGAGACCGGCAGGAACGAGTCGAGGCCTCTTTTGTGTAGCGAATGGTCAGAAGCGACGCCAATCCGCGCAGAACTGATTTTGGGCACGGGTCTCGTATCCAGAACAACGGCCGCTGGCGATGCCTGAAAAGGACGCTCCGCCGGTCATGATATTGGGCTGCGGACGGAGCGGAACGTCGATATTCGGTGAATTGTTCGCGAGCCTGGCGGGCTACCAGTACAAGAGCGAACCGGCCTTCTCGGAGGTCATGGACGCGAGCTATGTAACCCCGCGTGCCTTCAAGGTTCCGCGCGAGAGCGAAGGATACCTTCCTGATCCAGGGCTATCATTTCCGCTAGCCACTGTGAGGCAGCGCGCTCCCGGGATGAAGTTCTTCTGGATCGTACGCCACCCGCTTGACGTGATTTGTTCCTTGAGGGTGGGGATTTCAAGGGACTGGGGCCACCATCCAAAGCCGCCTGATTGGAAGTCGTGGTTAGGCCGACCGCTGGTCGAACAGTGTGCCCATCATTGGGCGCACGTGAACTCTGTCGGCTTTGGCAGCGTTGCAGGCATCGCATCTGTGGTGACTTTCGAGGACATGATCGGGTCGCCCGAGCAATTCGTGAAGACGGTTGGCGGTGTGCTGAAACTGGAGCGGCCCGAACTGCAGGAGGGCGCACAGCGGTGGATTCGCCGTGTTCAGAACACGAACAACGAACACTTCGTTGAGGCGATGACGTCGCGTCCGTATTCCCGAAACGACCATTCGGTCAGGGTTGGTCGGTGGCGCGAAAACCTGTCGGCCGAAGAGGTTGAGCAAGTTTTGCCGATCGTTGCGGAGACCGGGCGCTCATTTGGATACGATGTGTAGTATCTCCATTTCTGCGAACTTGCTGGCCGCCGCCGGCAATGTCGGAGAAGCACCAGAAACCGATCTTGGAAGTGGGTTGCTACCGTACCGCCGGCTTCCAACACCAAATGCCGAGGTCTTACCGTTCCATCCGAAAAGTCGCGGATGACCGGAACTCAGTCCGGTCATGACGACCTGTGTGTTTAGGCCCACCTACGTTCTTTTCCCCACAGGCAGTCGGTTGGACCGGAGCGAACAAGATCCTCCGGACGCTCCAGATTGTTCATCGCTCGATGACATCCTCCAACGTCATGACCGGACTTGTTCTGGTGATCCACGAATTGATGCCGTTTATGAGCGTTTCGTTGTTTGTGAGTCGCTTCAACGACCATGCGACATCGACAGGCGCAATGCCGCGCAAAGATATGTGCATGCCTTGGCGGGTCCGCAGGGGGGTACGTTTAGTGAGGAATCCGACAGACGATGGCGGACGCGAAGGCCCCGTGATCGTCTTGGCTGCGGTAAGGATAGGGCTGTTTCGCTTCGGACACCGTCTCTGCACGGAGCTCCCTGATAAGCCGCTTGATGGTTCGGTTGGACAAGTCGGCATTTGGCATGGTTGTGCCGGGGGCGAACTTTTGGGGATCCTTGAGATAGGCGCGCAGGTTGGCTTTGGGCCACTTGCCTTTGCGGCCGGTCAGCGCATCGGAATAGTCGATCCCGGCTTGCCTGCCGATACGGCTCTCGTAGATCCCTGCCAGGCGTGGAGCGTCGGGCGTCGCGTGGCATTCCACGCATCCTGCTGCGGCCAGCGCCGAGGGATCTGTTTCCCCTGCCGGGGAGATGTCCGTCGCCTCGGCCGCACTTGTCTCCGGAACCGGCGGTTCAGCAACGGGCAGGCGCGGGCGAAGTGTCGCAAACCGCCCGGAGTCAAAGAGGACATACAGTTCACCGTTGCCAACTTCGACGTAGCGGACACGGGCGCGCAGGTTCACCGGTTCCACCAGGATCACACGTTCGCCGTCCAACCGAATGCGGAACAGGGATCGACCGCGGAGCGATGAAACCAGCAGATCATTGTCCCACCGCGGATCGAGATTGCGAATCTGCTCCAGGTTCGAAGGAGCAATCGACGGCAGCCACGCGAAGACCGGTTTTTGATAGCCGTCATGGCGGCCTTGGTCCTTGTTCGGCGGCCATGACTTGTCGTCGTCTTCGGGCTCTGTGTAGTGGACGCCGAAAGTGACGCGCGGCCACCCGTAGTTCAAACCGTCTTCGACAAGATTGAGTTCATCGCCGCCCATCGGGCCATGCTCGACCGACCAGATTCTCCCACTGTCGTCGACGACGATCCCTTGCGGGTTCCGGTGGCCAATCGAGACGGTCGTCACCGACCAGTCATTCGCATCGAAGCGAAGGATCTTGCCATAATGGGATTCGGGCCGCTGCGAATGACCGAGCCCTTCTGAATTGACACCGTCGAACTGAAAGTCGCCGACCGTCAGATAGACCCGACCATCTTGGTCCAGAGCCAGCCGTCCACCGGCCTGGTTGCCGGCGTAAGGGTGACCGACGTTCTTGTAGCCAAGGCAGGGGGCCGTTTCGAAAACGGTCTGCCAGCCGTCGCGGTCGACGACTGCTTCATCAGGCGCCGGTCGGATCCATCGCTCCCCTAGTGGGTGTGCCGCCAGCCGGTTGGTGAAACATCGTTCCTCCTGGTGGTAATGGGTGTAGGAGGCGAGCAGTGTCGCCTCGCCGTCACGCTCGGTCACCGCGATGTCGGTATATCGATGCCAAACCCGAGTGATTTCCTGCCCCGACTCGGTCGTCGCCGGCAGGGCGCTGGTGTTGTTGTCCGGCAACGCCAGCCGAAGGGTGTGAATCTCCCCGGACTGGCGATCATAGTAATTTAATCGGCCAGTTCGATCTCGCGCGATGATGACACCGTCGGCGGACAGTGCGAGGCCGCCGCCGTTTCCCGCGATGCGGAACTCCGGATCGGGAAAATGAAGGTCGAAATTGAGCAACCCGGTCGTGACGACGCGATCCTTCCATATCACTTCCGTCTCGGCCGGTTCGGCGGCTCTGGCCACCGATTCGGCAGTAAGCCCGGCGGTTAGGGTCACGAGAAGAAAGGCGGCCGGAACCCTGCAATCCAATCGGCGGTAGAGGTGGCGAGACGACACGTCGGCATGTCCCCGGAGCACAATCTGCGGCATGGCGGCAATAACAAGGATAACAAGCCATCATTGCTTGGCCCTGCGGAGGCTTTCCGTCAATACTGGAGCAGTGACTGCTGCTCCGAATCCACGCGCAGATGGGACCGAATCAGGATGAGCACATTGTTCCAGGCGGCTGGGATGCAGAACGAAGCGCCACGACCGCTGGCCGATCGGCTGCGCCCGGAGCGCCTGGCTGATGTGGTCGGTCAGGATCATCTGCTTGGTGCAGATGGTGCCGTCACCCGAATGCTGTCGTCGGGCTCCCTCGGTTCGCTGATTTTCTGGGGTCCACCGGGGACCGGGAAGACGACGGTCGCTCGGCTGCTGGCGACGGAAACCGATCTGCTGTTCGAGCAGGTTTCAGCCGTGTTCTCGGGGGTTGCCGAACTGAAGAAGGTCTTCGAGGCCGCCCGTGCCCGTCGCGAGACCGGCCAGGGTACGCTGCTCTTCGTCGACGAGATCCATCGCTTCAATCGCGCCCAGCAGGACTCGTTTCTGCCGGTAATGGAGGACGGCACCATCACCCTGGTTGGTGCGACGACCGAGAACCCGTCATTCGAATTGAACGCCGCGTTGTTGTCTCGGGCAATGGTGCTGGTCTTCAACCCACTTGATGACTCTGCACTCGCAAGTCTGCTGGAACGGGCCGAAGTGGTCGAGGGCAGGCGCCTGCCGGTCAATGACGATGCTCGCGCCATGCTGATTGGAATGGCCGACCGCGATGGACGGGCACTGCTCACACTCTCCGAAGAGGTCTGGCGGGCAGCGCGAGCGGACGAAGTATTCGATCCGGAAGCGCTGCAGGCCGTCGTCCAGCGCCGCGCACCGCTCTACGACAAGAGCCAGGACGGCCACTACAATCTGATATCCGCACTACACAAATCGGTGCGCGGCTCTGACCCGGATGCGAGTCTCTACTACCTCGCTCGCATGCTGGATGCAGGCGAGCAGCCGCTCTACATCGGTCGCCGGCTGGTGCGCATGGCGATGGAAGACATCGGTCTTGCCGATCCACAGGCCCTGGTAGTCGCGCTGGCCGCCAAGGACGCCTATGACTACCTTGGCTCTCCGGAAGGCGAACTGGCGCTGGCAGAGGCGACGGTCTATCTCGCCACGGCGCCGAAATCGAACGCCGTCTACACGGCTTTCAAGGCGGCGACACGCTCAGCCAAGGAAGGCGGTTCGCTGACGCCGCCGAAGATCATCCTCAACGCCCCGACCAAGCTGATGAAGGGGGAGGGGTACGGCACTGGCTACCAGTACGACCACGACGAGCCCGATGCCTTTTCCGGGCAGGACTATTTCCCGGAGGCGCTGGGTCGGCAAGAATTCTATGACCCGCCGGACCGTGGCTTCGAACGGGACATCCGCAAGCGACTCGACTATTGGGGTAAGCTCAGGAAAGAGCGAGGGGGCGAATAACCTGAGCGAGGTTCAACTGCCGCACGGGACAACACCGCTGAGCCAACCCATGATCTACTTTGCCTACGGTTCAAACCTTGATCCGGCTCAGTGGGCCGAGCGATGTCCGCAATCGCCGTTGATCGGCGTCGCAAGGCTCGATCAGCATCGATTGCATTTTCCTCGCCGCTCGCCGATCCGGCAGTGTGCGGTGGCCAGTGTGCAGCCGGCCCGGGGGCATACCGTTTGGGGAGCGCTGTACCGGATAACGACCAGAGACCTGGCGGCTCTGGACCAGCGGGAGGGTCATTTTCCTGACCGCCACCCGGCGCATTCGCGGTACGATCGCGTAACGGTCAGTGTCATGCGGATGGATGCCAAACAGATCGAGGCAGTAACCTATGTTGCGAATCCATCGCCTGATCCCGGGCATCCATCGACGGTGTATGTCACGCATCTGATCGATGGGGCTGTCCATCACCGTTTCCCGGGAGATTACATCGCCATGCTCCGCCAGCTACCGACACTGGAGACCGCGTGAGCGTCTGGCTCCTGGTTTTTGCCGGCGGCGGCCTTGGCGCGGCCGCGCGGCACGGTGTCAACCTCGCCGCGGTACGTGCCCTCGGCATCGGGTTCCCGTGGGGCACCCTGATCGTCAACGTAGTCGGTTCGGTGGCGATGGGGCTGATCGCCGGATGGCTTGCCTTTCGCACCGAGGCGGGGTGGACCCAGCACACCCGGTTGTTGCTGACCACGGGGTTTCTTGGCGGCTTCACGACCTTCTCGGCGTTTTCTCTCGATGCCGCCCTGCTTTGGGAACGGGGCGCGATCGGACATGCCGGAGCCTATGTCGTCGCCAACGTCGTGTTGTCCATCGGCGGTTTGTTTGGCGGGCTCTGGTTGGTGCGGTCGCTGAGTTGAGCACCATGGCTGCCGGCCGCGGCCAACGCTCGCCTGCGGCGTCATCTGATGCTATCACGCGTCTGACACATTTATGCATCCCGCTCATGTCGAACGTTGAAACCAGGACCGTCGAACCAGACGAGGCCGGCATGCGCCTCGACCGATGGTTCCGTGCCCATTTTCCGGAGCTTTCCTTTGGTCG
Organism: Hyphomicrobiales bacterium; assembly: GCA_024222895.1. Taxonomy (GTDB): domain Bacteria; phylum Pseudomonadota; class Alphaproteobacteria; order Rhizobiales; family Kaistiaceae; genus Bauldia. Next base: position 6,033 of record JAAEOR010000866.1, read on the forward strand.
CCTGCAAAAACTGCTGCGATCCGGCCAGGTCCGCGTCGACGGTGGGCGGGTGAAAACCAATACCCGCCTGGAGCCGGGCCAGACCGTGCGTATTCCGCCTCTCGGTGGAGCGTCCGGGCGGTTCGGTTCGGCGCCAACCGGAGCGTCGGGAGGGTCCACCGGTGGTCCGGTCGCCTCAAGCCGGCCAGTCGACGGTCGTCGCTTGAGCGACACCGAGGCGCTCCGTGCCATGATATTGTTCCAGGACGATGCGGTGTTCGTTTTCAACAAGCCGCCCGGATTGGCGGTCCAGGGTGGCTCCGGGGTTACCCGCCATGTTGATGGAATGCTGGAGGCGTTCCGTGATCGCAAGGGCCAAAAGCCGCGACTTGTCCATCGCCTCGACCGAGACACCTCCGGCGTCCTGGTCGTCGCGCGGACGCGGCTCGCTGCCCAGAAATTGGCGGCGGCATTTCGTCGGCGGACAACGCGCAAGGTTTATTGGGCACTTGTGAGAGGCGTGCCAAAGCCGCGCCAGGGGCGGATTTCAACCTGGCTTGCGAAAGGCGGCGGCCCGGAGGGCGACCGCATGCGCGTCGCTGCTCACGGTCAGGATGAGGCAAGCCACGCTGTGTCGCTTTATTCCGTTGTCGAGCAGGCGGGACAGAAGCTGTCATGGTTGACCATGAGGCCGGTAACCGGCCGAACCCATCAGCTTCGCGCCCATGCCGCCCATATCGGTCATCCGATCATCGGCGACCCCAAATATTTCGAGAATGAGGACTGGCAACTGCCGGGTGGCATGCAGAACAAGCTTCACCTGCATGCCCGCCGCATCGTGATTCCCCACCCGTCGGATGGGACCCTCGATGTCACGGCGCCGCTACCGCCGCATATGCACCAAAGCTGGAGCTTGCTCGGGCTTGATCCTGAGATGGGCGACCGGCAACAGGAGGACGACACTGATGACTGACGCCGCTGGAACCGTGTCTCGGGTCAGGATGCATGCCGAAGGGCCCGAATTCTCAAGCATCATCTGGGGGTCCATGCGGTCCGAACAGCAGTTTTCTTCACCGAGTGAGCTCGCCGACTTTCTCCGCTTCCTGCTCGATAGGGGAGTGACAACGCTCGACACCGCGAACACCTACGGATTTCCGCATCCCTACACGGTGGAAGGGTTTCTCGGTCAAGCCTTGCGGGAGACTGGATTGCGCGATCGGTTTGAGATTGTCACCAAGTGCGGGATTCAGCGGATCTCGCCACATCGGACCGTAAATCGCATCCGCCACTATGACTACAGCGAGACGGAGATCCGCCGCTCGATCACGCGATCGCTGGAAAAGCTCGGTATCGACTACGCCGACCTGGTTCTGCTCCATCGGCCTGACTACCTGATGGACCCGGCCGAGACCGGCGGGGCGTTGGACGCGCTGGTGGCGGACGGGAAGACGCGTCACGTGGGTGTCTCCAACTTCTCGCCGTCCCGATACCATCTGCTGGCGTCAAGGCTCAGAGCGCCGATCGTTACCAATCAGGTCGAGTTTTCGCCAATCCACCTCGATCCGATTTCCAATGGCGTGTTCGACACGGCGATCATCGAACGGCACGTCCCGATGATCTGGTCGCCAATCGGCGGCGGTCGCCTGATGACCAGTGGCGATCCGAAGGAATTCCAGATCCGGTCGATCCTCAGCGACATCGCGGCACGCACTGGGCTGGCTGGGCCAGCGGAGGCAGCGATCGCCTTCGTCGCTCGCCACCCCGCCGGGGGCATACCCATCATCGGCTCCGGCAAGCGCGAGCGGATCGAAGCGGCGATCCAGGCGGTCAACAGCCCGCTCGACAGGCAGGACTGGTACGAGGTCGTCGCCGCCACCAGTCCGATGCTGGAATTGTAGGTCGCTCGTCGTGGGTGAGGGCGAGGCGGATTCGGTCAAGAGGCCCGAGCGGCCTGAGCGTCCGCGCCGCTTTTACGAGGCTGTGACCGTGGAGCCGTGCGAGGAGGGGCTGGTCGTGCTCCTCGACGGCCGCGAACTCCGGACCCCGGCGCGCAATCGGGTCGCCGTTTCCGACCCAAGGATCGCCGAGGCCCTGGCTCGCGAGTGGGAGGCGCAGGAGACGTTCATCGAACCCGGGCGGATGCCACTTTCCCGGTTGGTGAATACGGCCATTGATCGGGTGAGCACGGAAATCGAGGCAGTGCGGTCCGACATTGTCCGACACGCCGGCAGCGATCTCATTCTCTACCGGGCCGATGGGCCACCGGATCTGGTGGATGCGGAAAAGGGGGCCTGGGACCCGCTTCTAGGCTGGGCCGGAGAAGCCCTTGGCGTACATTTGCAAGCGCGTGAGGGGATCGTCCATGCCGCCCAGGATCAAGCCGCTCTCGATGCATTCGCACAACACCTCGTCGGCTTCGATGCGCTGGGGCTCACAGCGCTTCACACGGTGACCACCCTGACTGGATCCGCCGTCATCGCCCTGGCAGTTGCCCGCCGCCGACTGCTGGCGGCTGACGCCTGGGAGGCGGCACATGTGGACGAAGAGTGGCAGATGCAACGATGGGGCCGCGACGAGATGGCGCTCGAAACGCGGGCAACCCGGTGGCTGGAGATGGCGGCGGCGGCGCTTGTCCTGGCGCCCGAAAGTGACGGTACCGCCACACTTTCCCCTCCACGGGGAGAGGACAGCGCGGCTTCCGGCAAGGCCGGTTAGCCGCGCTTGGTGAGGGCCGGCCGGCTTCTGAAGGCTTCCTGGATAGACGAAATCCGAACGGTCATAATCACTGTGCACCACGCCGTGGGTCAGCTGGACCATACGTGCCGGCGCTATTCGATCAGCGCGGCGCGCTGCTTTTGCGCCCGCCCGATTAATAGCCGTCCAGATTGCGATAGGGGTTTGGCAGGCGGCCGAGATGGGCCGACAGGGCGCCCAACGAGGCGGCAAGCTTGCGAATTGCGGTGGCCACGGTCGCTTCAAAACGCTTGAACCCGAAAATCAGCATGAGTGGTGACAGAATGATCGTGACGATCATGCGCAGGATGCGAAAAACCAGCTGACCGGGCTTGCGGCGGCGCTGGCTGCGAGGCACGTCGAGGGTCTTCTCGGAGCGGGCCATTCCAGCGCCGACCCGGTATTCGCGGCGCAGCTGCCACTTGAGGCTGAGGCGCTCCGCGACCTGGGTCTCGCGCACGACCGACTTTTCGGTTGCGACGATCCGCGCGCCGATCTTGCGGGCCCGCCGAAAGAAATGGGAATCGCTGCCGCCAGCAAAGCGAAGGCCTTCGTCGAACCGCAGACCGCCCTGGTCCGGTGCCACCAGCCAGGCTCGGAACGCGACGTTGTGCGTATAGGCAACCTCGAGCAGCTGGCCTTCAGTGCGTGCCGGATAGTTGGTCGGCAGCACAAAGAGTGGCAGGTGATCCGGGTAGGTCTTGACCAGTTTGCCCAGCACGACGTCGGCTCCGGTCGTTTCGCCCGCGTCGATCAGATTGACGAGCCAGTCCGGATCGGCGATCTCGTCGTCGTCGATACACACGATCCAGTCGGCCGAACGAGCGAGTGCTTCGATAAGGCCCCGGTTTCGGGCGTGGGGAATGCCCGGTTCGGGCTCGTGGACCACCACGACCGGGAAGGTTGCGGCATCGCGGACGGGGGCGACGATCCCGTCGACCTGCGGGGCAGGGTTGTTGTCGATGACGACCAGCGTGACATCAAGGTCCGGCCCCGGTTCCTGGGCGGTAACCGATTGCAGACACTCGGTCAGCATCCCCGGCCGTCCTGCTGTGCAAATGGTTACGCAAACTCTGGTCATCGCTGAGGCCCAAACGCCGGCGGGGTGCCGCCGGGCCATGACTAATGAGCCGCCGCGGCGGAATCAAGCAACGACAGGCCGTCGACCTTGCCTCCGCACCGGAAGGAACACTGGCCGTGGCGGATCCGCACCGGGGCATGTAGCCTGTTCAGCAACCAGGAATCGGGATGGTGAACCGGGGCAGTCATGAAGGACATTCTTGAGGAACTTGAGGCGCGGCGGCGGGTGGCGCGTGCCGGCGGCGGCGAAGCGCGAATCGCCGCGCAGCACAGGCTCGGCAAGCTGACGGCACGCGAACGCATCGAGGTGCTTCTCGACGAAGGCTCGTTCGAAGAGTTCGGCATGTATGTCGAACATCGGGCCACCGATTTCGGCATGGCTGAGAAGAAAATCGCCGGGGATGGCGTCGTCACCGGCTGGGGCGCAGTCAACGGTCGACCGGTCTTCGTATTCGCCAAGGACTTCACCGTTTTTGGCGGCTCGCTTTCCGAGGCGCACGCCGAGAAGATTCAGAAAATCCAGGACATGGCGCTGAGGAACGGCTCGCCCATCATCGGTCTCTACGACGCCGGCGGCGCCCGGATCCAGGAGGGCGTGGCGGCGCTGGGCGGTTACGCCGAAGTGTTTCAGCGCAACGTGCTGGCGTCAGGGGTTATCCCGCAGATCTCGGTGATCATGGGGCCGTGCGCCGGCGGCGATGTCTATTCACCGGCGATGACCGACTTCATCTTCATGGTGCGGGGCCGGAGTTATATGTTCGTCACCGGACCCGACGTCGTGAAAACCGTCACCAACGAGACGGTCACGCCGGAAGAACTCGGTGGTGCTTCGGTCCATACGACCCGCTCGGCGATCGCCGATGGTGCCTATGACAACGACGTCGAGGTATTGACCGAGATGCGTCGGTTGATCGATTTCCTGCCTCTGTCGAACCGGGTATCGGCGCCTGAGATCGAAACCGCGGATCCCGCCGGTCGTGAGGAGGCATCGCTCGACAGCCTCGTTCCCGCGAGTGCCAACAAGCCCTACGACATCAAGGAACTAATCCTGAAGGTAGCCGACGAGGGTGATTTCTTCGAGATCCAGGAGGCGTTCGCCGGCAATATCGTCACCGGCTTTGCCCGGATCGAGGGGCGCACGGTCGGCTTTGTCGCCAATCAGCCGATGATGCTCGCCGGTGTGCTCGATTCCGATGCCTCGCGCAAGGCCGCCCGCTTCGTTCGGTTCTGCGATTGCTTCGGCATCCCGATCGTCACGTTTGTCGATGTGCCGGGTTTCCTGCCGGGAACGGCGCAGGAGTATGGCGGTCTGATCAAGCATGGCGCCAAGCTCCTGTTCGCCTATGGCGAGGCGACCGTGCCGAAGGTCACGGTGATCACGCGGAAGGCCTATGGCGGTGCCTATGACGTCATGGCGTCGAAACATCTGCGCGGCGACGTCAATTATGCGTGGCCGACCGCCGAGATCGCCGTGATGGGTGCCAAGGGGGCGGTGGAGATCATCTACCGCAAGGAAGCGGACGATCCCGACAAGATCGCGGCCCGTACCCGGGAGTATGAAGCCCGCTTCATGTCACCGTTCGTTGCGGCCGAGCGCGGCTATATCGATGAGGTCATCATGCCCCATGCGACCCGGCGTCGGGTCGCACGCGCCCTGCGACTGCTGCGTGGCAAGGTGTTGGAAAACCCATGGAAGAAGCACGACAACATCCCATTGTGACGTCGCCACGGTTGGTTCAGGCTGGCGTCCTTACCGGAGCATTTCCGCCTGCATGCCGAGTCGATCAGCGAGATTGGCCACTTTGCGATCGGCCGTGACAAGCAGGGTGTCTTCCCGCTCGACCAGGGCGAGATACAGACAGTCGTATACCGAATGATCGTGGTCGATCGCGAACTGGAGGGCCGTCTCTACCAGGTTCTCGATCGGCTCGAGCGCGACGATTGAAATGGCGCGCTTGCAACCTGTTCGCGCCTGGTCAGGACTGAGGCCGCCGGAGCGTACGTTTTGCCAGACGGCGCTTCCGACCTCGGCGGCGACAAGAGATGGTGCGATCCGCAAAGGGTGATCGGTGACAGAACGACGGGCACGGTCAGACCACGGAAGATCAACAATCAGGGCAACCAGGATGTTGGCATCAAAGACGGCCATGATCCGTATCTCGGTCCTGGCGAATGCTGTTCACCGGGTCAACGACCGACCGTCCGCTGGTCGTGCGCCGGATGGCGTCGAGATCGCGGAGTGCTTCATCGATGTGGGATCGCGCCTCGCGTTCGACCAACTCCCGGAGGAGCTGCTCGGCCGACTTGCCTTGTGCTTTTGCTGTCGCCTTGAAGCGTTCGGCTGTGTCGTCGTCGATGTTCCGCACAATCATCTGTGCCATCGATGATCTCCTGATTGGACTATGCTATCATCATGATAGCATAGTCCTGCCGATGTCGTTGTTCAAGAACCTGCGGTCTGCGTCGCCTTCTTTGCTCGTCGCGCCAGTCGGTCGAGTTCGCCAAGAAACCGAGAGCGGTCGGCCCGGGTGAAGCCGCGATTGTATCCCTTGATCTCACCGCTCTCGCGAAGCTGTTGCTTGAGATCGCGCATGGCGACGGCCATCCCGATCGAGTCCGGCGTGAACGGACGTCCATCCGGGCCGATCACGTGGACCCGCTGGTCGACGCAGCGCGACGCAAGCGGGATATCCGCAGTAACGACGATGTCGTTTGGTAGGGCACTTTCCGCGATCCAGTCGTCGGCGGCATCGGGGGTTCGCGGGACGATTACATGCCGAACCATCGGATTCCGCGACGGACGCAAGCCACCGTTCGAAACGATGACGACCGGCAGCGCGTGCCGCCCGGCCACCCGAAGGACTTCCTCCTTGACCGGACATGCGTCGCCGTCGACCAGTATCCGCGGTGCGTCCATAGGAGCAGTCCTTCTTGCGAGCGAAAGGCCAATAGCATGAATAGCCATTCGGCAGCGCGACCCGATCGCCGGGTGTCCTTCCAGGTTTTTCCGCGACCCCACCGATCGGTTCTGCTAACCGGAGCAGGGATTGCATGCGGCGGATGAGGGAATCGCCTTGATCGATGTCATCGTGGTCGGTTTGTACCTGGCTTTTGTACTTGGTCTCGGCCTTTACATGGGCAGGGGACAGAAGGGTATTCGTGACTACGCGGTCGCCGGGCGCGTTTACGGCCCGTTGGTAATCTTTGCGACGATGTCGGCTTCCTACATCGGCGGTGGTTTTTCGACCGGCAACGCCGAGAAGGTATTTCTGTTCGGAATTGCGAATATCGTCGGACTGTGGGGGTTCAGCCTCAAGGAGATCCTGGTTGCGACCTACATCGCGCCCAAGCTCGACCGGTTTCCGAACGCCATCTCTGTCGGCGATCTCATGGCCGAGGCCTACGGTCGGGTTGGTCGGCTGGCCACCGGGCTCGCCGGTATGGCGCTTTGCGCGGGCATCGTCGGCGCACAGGTCGGGGCCATCGGCATCGTCTTCCACGTCTTCTACGGCATCGACCGCTCCTGGGGGATCGCCCTGGGCTGCGGCATTGTCATTCTCTACACCACCTTCGGCGGCATGCGCGCCGTGGTCACCACCGATCTCGTTCAGTTCGGCATACTCGCCATTGGCATGCCGCTGGTTCTGATCTTTGGCATCAACTATGTCGGCGGCGTCGACGCATTGGTCGCTGCCATCCCGGCTGATCGGCTTCAGCTCCCGGGCGCCGAGTTCAGCTGGCTTGGATTGCTTGCCCTGGTTCTTGTTTTCCTATTCGGAGAGACTCTGGTGCCGCCTTACGTCCAGCGACTGTGCGCCGGCCGTTCGGCTGCGGTGGCGGCGCGCGGGACCCTTTGGTCGGGCATATTCTCGATCCCGTTCTTTGCTGTCACCGGTCTGATCGGCCTGGTGGCGCTGGCGATCGACCCGTCGCTCGATTCCAACCTTGCCCTGCCGCAGGTGGTGGTGACCGTCATGCCGCCGGTGCTGAAGGGGCTGGTGATCGCGGCGGTCATTTCGATCGTGATGTCATCGGCAGATTCGTTCCTGAACTCCGCTTCGATCGCGTTCGTCAATGACGTCGTGGGCTCGACGCGCGGCGCACCGCTGGCCGAGCGGCCGGCCATTCGGCTGGCGCGCGCGGCGACCTTCGTGGTCGGGCTACTCTCGGTGCTGTTCGCCGTTTCTATCGAAAGCATTCTCGATATCCTCATCTACGCGTACACGTACTGGGCGCCGGTGGTCCTCGTGCCGCTGATTGCCGCGATTTACGGCTATCGGAAGGGCGTCGTGGCGTTTGGTGCCGGCGCTGCCACCGGGGTCGCTGCAGCCCTGGTTTGGGACAATGTTCTCGGTCAACCGGGCCAGATAGCCGGGCTCGTGGTTGGCGTGTTCGCCAACCTCGTGGTGTTCCTGGTTCTGCCCATCCCGGGGCAAGCGATAGCCGACCGCGCATCCACTGGCCGATGACGCCGTGGTCAAATCAATATGACTGGTGTGGCTTTACTCAAGCGGGGATGATCCGGACCCGTTCACAGTCACCCGAAACTCGAGGGAGCCTTTGATGCCGCTCAATCCGATGCAGGAGCAACTCTGTGCCGACAATCCGTTTGATTTTTCGGGGCTGAAGGCCGTCTTCATCAACTGCACACTCAAGCCATCGCCCGAGGTTTCGAACACCGATGCGCTGATGGAAGTATCCCGGGAGATCATGCGCAAGAACGGGATCGACGTGACGTCGATCCGTGCGGTCGATCATGACATTGCCTACGGCGTCTATCCCGACATGCAAGAGCATGGTTACAAGGCCGATGCCTGGCCGGAGTTGTGGCCCACAATCCTGGCGGCCGACATTCTGGTGATCGGGTCACCGATATGGCTTGGCCAGTACTCGGCCGCATGCAAGCTGATTATCGAGCGGCTCTATGCCATGTCTGGACAACTGAACGACAATGGCCAGTGGATCTTTTACGGCAAGGCTGGCGGCTGTGTGGTCACCGGCAATGAGGATGGCGTCAAGCACTGCGCCATGGAGATCCTCTATTCCCTGCAACATCTGGGTTATGTGGTTCCTCCCCAGGCGGACACCGGCTGGATTGGCGCGATTGGCCCCGGGCCGTCCTATCTCGACGAGGGTTCCGGTGGTCCGCAAAGTGACTTCACTCAGCGCAACACCACCTTCATGACGTGGAACCTGATGCATATGGCGCGGCTGTTGCGCGACGCCGGCGGCTTTCCGGCTCACGGCAATCAGCGGGCGCAGTGGGATGCGGGGTGCCGGTTCGATCATCCGAATCCCGACTATCGGTAGAACACATCGGAATCCGAGTAATATTCTAAAGCCCTAGGGTTCTGCTCGACACTTTGTTCAGCGTATTTTTGACTTTCTGTCGACGCGCTCTAATTGACAAAGTAGCGTTTACAGCGTTGGCGCGAACCCGACCGGTGGGCGCGCATCGCCTGTGTCCGGGAGAGTGCAATGCGGCGCGATCTTCTTGTCTTGCTTTCGTTCTTAGTCATGGGTCTGTCTGCAGCGGCTGCCGAGTCGCCGGCGCCATCCGTTGCGGCCGATCCGGCCCACCCGGACATCGGTGTTCCACCCAAAACCGCGGCGCCGAAGGTTACGACAAAGCCGGGACTGTTCACAATTCTCGAGGCCAACGGCCGCACGTTCTTCGAGATTCCGGACGAGATGTTTGGGCGCGAGATGTTCTGGTACGCCGAGGTTGTCGAGGATCCGCCAGAGACCGATGGAATCCTCGGCAACAGCGTCGGGACGGCGGTCGTAGAATTCGAACAGCGCGACAACGTTGTCTATCTGCGCGATCTGACGGACCGAACGGGAGCCCGGGCAAACTTTCTGCGCAGCGCGGTCGGCACTGCAACTGCGCCTTCATCAACGGCGAAACTCAGCCCTGTGAGACGAGCCCTTGACGCGGCGGACCTGCCACCGGTCGTGGAGGCATTTCCTGTGGTCGGCACCGGGCCGGGCGGTGGCGCGGTCATCGAGGTGACCAAGCTGTTCAACTCCGACATGGAGGCGTTCTCAGTGGCCGCGGCTCTTGCAGCCGATGAACTCGGCGGACGATTGCTGGTGGGCGGAGTCGACACACGGCGATCGTATATCGATCAGACGCTTTCGTTCCCCAACAGCATTCACATCCGGACCCTCCTGACCTTTACGCCGCCGAACGCGCTGGTGCAGCTCAGTCAGGTGCGCGCCCGCGTCTCGGAGGCACCTCTGTCGGTGGTCGTCGGGCATACGATAGCCCTTCTTCCCGCTGTGCCAATGAAGTCGCGTCTGTTCGACGACCGGGTTGGATTCTTTGCCACATCGTTCGTCGACTATGATGAGGCGGATGCGGCCGGTGCGCGCGACCGGTCGATTATTCTGCGACGGCGCCTTGAGAAGAAGGACCCGACCCAGGCGGTGTCCGAGCCGGTGAAGCCGATCATCTACCATATCGGCCGTGAAGTACCCGAAAAGTGGCGCCCCTACATCAAGGCGGGAGTTGAGGACTGGCTGCCGGCATTCGAAGCTGCTGGCTTCAAGAACGCCATCGTCGTGCGGGACGCACCTGGTCGCGAGGAGAACCCGAACTGGCACCAGGAAGATGCTCGCTGGTCGGTTATCCGGTGGGTAACCGAACCAATTGAGAATGCCATGGGGCCGAACATTCATGATCCGCGCAGCGGCGAGATCCTGTCGACGCATGTCCTCATCTGGGCGGATGTCATCAAGCTGGCTGAGCAGTGGTATTTCACCCAAGCCGGTGGCGCAGACGAGCGTGCTGCCAGCCTGCCGCTTGACGATGAACTGCTTGGCGCCGTCCTCAGGGCCTTCGTCACCCATGAGGTGGGGCATAGCCTGGGACTACGCCACAACTTCAAAGCCAGCCAGGCGTTCGGCATCGATCAGCTGCGTGATCCGGCGTTTGCCAACATCCACGGCCCGGTGGCGTCGATCATGTCGTACGGACGGACGAATTTCGTTGCGCAGCCTGGCGACGGCGTGACGAGATTCCTGCCCAAATTGGGTCCCTATGACGCATTCGCGATTGCCTGGGGTTACAAGCCAATCCCCGATGCGCCGTCGCCGCTTGCCGAATTGCCAACCCTGAACATGTGGGCCAACGCACAGCTTGACAATCCGTGGCTTGCCTTTGGCGGCGAAGACCTCGCTGCCTTGTTCGATCCGACCGTTCTCACCGAGACCGTGGGACGTGATCGTATTGCCGCAACGCGGCTTGGGCTCATGAACCTCGATCGGGTCGCGTCACGACTGGCCCAGGCAGCTTCGCGGCCGGTGGAGAACAGCGACCAGATCTCTGAGATGTATATGGCGCTGTTGGAGACGCGCACGGGTTGGATACGCGATGTTGCCAAGCTGATCGGCGGGGTGGTCGAACATCGCGCGGAGGCGAGGGCAGGGACCGGACCGCGTTTCGTACCTGTACCCGCTGAGCGCCAGCGCCAGGCGGTCGCCTACTTGCTCGACGAGGGACTGGAGCCGCCCGAGCTGTTCCTGGACGCTGGATTGCTGGCCGCCTTTGCCGTCGCTGATGCAACGGGACCGGTGGCCGAAGGGCAGGCCAGGATTCTCGAAGCTCTGTTGAGCGGTCGTGTCTACGCAATGCTCCACCAGCAGGCCATGATGGATCCGGGGGCCTATTCGATCGGTGAGCTGCTTGACGATGTCACGGGCAGCGTCTGGGCAGAAGTCGATCAGCCTGGGACGGCCGTTCCACCGCTTCGTCGTCAGCTCCAACGCAGCTACCTTGACCGGCTTACCGCTCAGCTTGTGTCTGGGGCCGGTATAGCCGAAGGAGATCACTTCGCGGACGCGCGGGAAACCGGCGAGATCGATGAAGGGCCACGAGGGCGGGAGCGGGAGGATGTCGACACCGCTGCTCTCTATCTCGAACCCGGATTCGAACCCATCAGACTTGGTGTCCAACTGAGCGACAACGCTTCGGGTGCAATCGTGATCTTGCGGTCGAACGGAGAGGGGACCGACTTTGTCGCGGTTGCGAGTGGGACGTTGGTAGAGCTTGCAGCCCGTATCGAAGCTGCTCTCGGCTGGACCGAGGACGACATGACCGCTGACCATTACCAGCAGGCGCTAACGCGGATCAGCGCCATCGATGCAGCGCGCTAGGGACCAGGCCGACATCTACCAATCCTTGCAGGACCTTATCTGCGCGAATATTAGCTATCAACACTCTGATTTTAGAGGGTCTTTGGACTTCAACGTTCGCGCACTGGCGATCGCCCGTGGACTAATCTCGGGAGCCAGCTTCGGAGGCTCCATCGCGGACAAAGCAGCGCTACCCGGCGCATTCGGCATGAGCCCCGCGTCGTGAACGTCGAACCGGCACATGGTTGGAAAGCCGCCACTTGTACCGGATGCCTCGCTCGTCCACTGTCCGCGCCAGATGACCTCATCCAAACGTTTCTCGATCTCAGTACTCCTTGTCGCGGAAATGGCCGCAATGAGCCTGTGGTTCGCATCGGCTGCCGTTCTTCCCGACATGGTCAGGGAGGCGGCGATAACGCCGACGCGGCAGGCGCTGCTTTCCAGCGCCGTTCAAGCCGGATTTGTCGTCGGCGCCCTGGCAGTTTCGATCAGTGGCATTGCCGATCGATATGATCCGCGTCGGGTCTTGGCCGCATCGGCGATCTTGGCTGCATCCTCCAATGCTGTGCTGCTGGCAGCACCGATCGGAGGGGATCTCGCGATCACGATGCGTTTCGCTACCGGCGCGCTGCTCGCAGGTGTGTACCCGGTCGGTATGAAGATTGCCGTCGGCTGGGGAACGCGTGACCGCGGCCTTCTGGTCGGACTGATCGTTGGTGCTCTCACGCTCGGCAGCAGCATGCCGTACCTGGCTTCCTATCTCGGAGGCGTTGCCTGGCGTCCAACGATTGTCATTGTTTCGATCATCGCCGCTGCCGGCGGAATAGTCGCCCTGCGAACGGGACTGGGACCGCTCCACGTGCGCGCACCTCGGTTTACACCCGGTGCTGTCCGTATCGCATGGCGAGATTCCAAGGTGCGAAACGCATATCTCGGTTACTTCGGTCACATGTGGGAACTGTATGCCATGTGGGCGTGGATCGGTGCTGCTTCGGCCGCGTCCTACGCAGCAACAATGGAACTTGACCGCGCCGAGGCCCTCGGCCTGTTGACGGCGTTTCTCGCCATCGGTCTCGGTGCGGTGGCCTGCATCGCCGCCGGTGCCGTGGCGGATCGGATCGGCAAGGCAGAGGTTGCGATCATCGCCATGGCGGCGAGCGGCACGGCGGCGGTGCTGACTGCGCTGACATTTGGCGGGCCGGTTTGGCTGACCTTCGTGCTGATCATAATCTGGGGCATCGCGGTGATACCCGATTCAGCCCAGTTCTCGGCACTGGTGGCCGACGCCGCTCCGCCCGAAGTTGCCGGTAGCCTGATGACGTTTCAGACAGCGATCGGCTTTGCGCTGACCATCGGTACGGTGCAGGCGACGCCGATCCTCGCCGAGAATCTGGGCTGGCCGGTGGTGCTTGCGGGACTTGCCCTTGGACCGGCTTTCGGGATTGCCGCGATGTTGCCGCTAAGGCGTCGCGGCCGAGCCGAATAGAAAGCGCCGGCGAGGGGTCCCGCCGGCGCGCTTCAAAGTGTAACGGAGGTCCGGTCTACCGGATGCCTTCGTCAATGAGTTCGACCAGATCGTTGATCGAGTCAGGGGTAATCGTGCCCGCGCCGGTGTTCAGCGACAGGCCAGGCATCTTGTATTTGGCCGTCATCACACACTGGACAACCGGCATGAAGCCCTGCAGGTACAGGAGCTGGTCGAGGGTTGCCGAGATGTAGCCCGACTTGAGTCCGTCGATTGTCGCCGGCGCCAGATCGATCCCGCCAACGATGATATCGCCGGGTTGCTTGCCCGCCTTTTGGAGCGTGTCGGCCAGGACGCTGGTGATACCGCCATGCTGGGTACCGATCGCCTTCAGGTCCGGGTTGGCCTGGACGTAGGCAGCCAGAATCGGTACCGCGAGCGATGCGTCGGAGTTGGCCTCCTGTGTGATCTCAAGACGATCGACCGTCAGGCCGGCTGCCTCAAGCGTGTCGGCCAGGCCCTTTTCTGATTGGCCGCGTTCCGCCTGGCTGAAGACGCCATAGACCATGGCCTTGTCGCCGGAGCTCAGTCCCTGGGCAATCATGTGTTCGGCGGTCAGCTTGCCGCCCTCATAAAGATTGACGCCGGCGTAGCCGGTGCCTTGGACGCCGAAATCGGTCTGCAATTCGGTCAGGGGGGAGTTGCCGACAGTGACGACGATGCCCTGGGAGACGGCGTCCTTGACGAGATCGTAAAACGCCGTGCTACCGGGGTGCCCCATAATCTCGATGCAATCGGGTTTGGCGGCGACAGCCTCCTTGAACTGGTTGATCATGGTTTCGGGCGCCCATGCGGAGAACTGCTCCTTGAGGTCGATCCCGAAAGATTCCGCCGCTTGCGCCGCGCCGGTCTGGCGGGCCAGCGTGGCGCCGTCGCCGGGGTTGCCACCCATCTGCATATACATCACCAGCCCGTCACCGATCATCTGGGCGGAAGCGGCGCCGGCGTTTGCAAACATCGCGACGGCGGCAGCACCGGCAAGCAATTTTTTATTCAGGTTCATTCTCTCTCTCCCTCTTTCTGGTTGCTACTGGCGGGTACACCCGCGCTCGGCCGGGCAGGGTGTCTCATCGCTCCCCGCTGCTCCGGCCGATTCCTTTGGAAAACCCGAGGCGCGCGAAGAAGGCTCCACGGCGCTGAGGTTCATCCACATAAAGATAGAAGACGATGGAGATCAGGAACACTAGTCCCTGGACCGTTCGTACCCACGCCCCCGTCAGGCCGGTCGCCACAAGCGCCGGCTCGATCATCAGGATGATACACGAACCAAAGAACGTACCAATAACTGTCGCCCGCCCTCCGAAGATCGACGTGCCGCCGATCAGGACCGAGGCGATCGCCGTCAATAGATAGCCCTGACCCTGGTTGCCGAAAAAGTTCTTGTTTTCCAGTGTCAGCATGATGGCAGCGGTCGCGGCGAGCGCCCCCATCAATGTGAACACCTTGATCTTCTCGCGATCGACGTCGACACCGACCACGCGCGAAACCGCGTTGGAATCGCCGATGAACAGCACGTGTTCTCCGAAGCGATGCCGTTTCAATATGCTCCACAGAAGTAAGACGATCAGCAGGGTCCAGAACGCCTGCATGGGCAATTGTCCAAGCCAGACGGTTTCCGACCCGGCGAAAGGACGCCCGACGATCCACTGCCACACCGATGTTTCGTTGACGCCGCGCAGGGCATAGGACTTTCCGCCGGACAGCACCGTCGCAGTCCCGAACCAGAAGAACTGGGTGCCGAGCGTCGCAATGAAGGATGGAATGCCGATCTTGGCGATGATGATCCCGTTGACGAAGCCGACGAGAATGCCGGCGGCGAGAGCGACGATGACGGCAAGCCAGCCAAGGTCGTACTCCTTGAACAGAATCGCGAAGGTAAAGCCTGCGAACGAGATGATTGCCGGGAACGACAGGTCGATTTCGCCGGCACCGATGACGAATGTCAGGCCGACCGCAAGCAGCAGCAATGGCGGCAGCGTCGACAGGAAGGTTGTATAGATGAAGGGCTGAAGAAAAACCTGCGGCGCCGTGTACATGAACAGGGCCAGCAGGGCGAAGAAGACGATGATGATCGGAAGGCCTTCGAAACGATCCACCAGGGAGCCACCGCCGGACTTTGCCATGGTCGGGTCCTAGGTGCCGTGCTGAAGTTCGATCAGGAACTCGGTCAACTCGATGACCGACATGTTCTTCGGCAAAATCTCGGCAACGATCCTGCCGCGGTCGAGGACGATCAGGCGATCGGCGACTTCGTGGACGTGGGCAAGATTGTGCTCAATGTAGATGCAGGCGCGGCCACTTTCCTTGATTCGTCGGACGAAATCGAGAACTTTGCGGACTTCAGCGACCGCCAGCGCAACCGTTGGTTCATCGAGAATGATGAGGTCGGCTTCATAGTGCATGGCGCGGCCGATGGCGATGCCCTGCCGCTCGCCACCGGAGAGATTGGCGACGGTGGAGTCGACTGTGATGCCGGCACCGCGGAAGCCGATCGCTTCCTTGAGGATCTGGTCGGCGATCTCCTTCTCGCGCCGTATGTTGATGTAGCCAAGCCGGTTGGTGATCTGTCGGCCGACGAAGAAATTGCGCCAAAGCGGTTGTTTGTCGGCGAGCGATCGGTCCTGATAGACCGTTTCGATCGACAGTTCGTGGGCCATGCGAACCGAATAGTCTGAGAGTTTGATCTCGCGATCGCGGATGAAGATACGGCCCGCCGTCGGGGCAAGGACGCCGGTCATCACCTTGATCAATGTCGACTTGCCGGCGCCGTTGTCGCCGATCAGGCCAACGATTTCGTTCCGGGCGATCTTGAGGTCGATGTCTTGGAGCGCCTGGATCGGGCCGAAGAACTTCTGGACCCGTTCCAGTCGGACGATGGAGTCGAATTGGGCGCCGCTCTCTGATGCCAACGACTGCGCCTCAGTCATCGTCATCGCCGGCGACGTTTGTCGGGTGCGTCGTAATCAAACCCCATCGGCCTCGAACCTCTGACGGTGCACTGAGCTCCTCACTTTCTTATCATCCTATGAATTGGCGATTCTGGTCAAGGGATCGGTGGCGGTTCGCTATGACTTTGCGCCTTTGTTGCGAGATGTGACGGGTTCCCCAAGAACCAGGCCGGTCTCCACTGCCGGAGTTCCGAAACGATCCCGGATCTTGTCCATGGCTGCTTCTGCCGCAGCTCGTTTGGCAGCTCCGGCGTCTACGAGATCGGGCGGGTCGGCGGAACGCGGATCGGAGAAGTCAGAAATGCCGATGCCGATCAGACGAAAGCGGCTGCCGTCTGCCTCGCGTTCAAGCATGCGGTTTCCGGCAGTGAAGATCCGGTCCGCCAGACGCGTGGGATCGGGTAACTGGCGACTGCGGGTCCGCGTTTTGAAGTCGGCGGTCTTGAGCTTCAGGGTGACCGTAACGCCGGCGAGGTCGGCCTTCCTCAGGCGGCGCGAAACCTGTTCAGATAGTTTTCTCAGAATGGCTTTGAGTATTTGGGGGTCGGCCGTGTCGTTCTCGAGTGTGGTTTCGGCACTGACACTCTTCGCACCGCCCCGTGGATCCACCGCCCGTCTGTCGTCGGCTCGGGCCAATCGTGCCAGCCTGAGCCCGATCGACCCGTACCGCCTGGCAAGGTCGGTCTCGTTCATGCGCTGCAGAGCACCGATCGTATGGAGTCCATCAGCCTCCAGACGCGCCTGGGTCTTACGCCCGACGCCCCAGATCAGGCTGACCGGTTTGTCGCGAAGGAAGCCGAGCGCCTCGGCTTGGCCGATCACCGAAAAGCCCCTCGGCTTGTCGAGGTCTGAGGCGATCTTGGCAAGAAACTTGTTGAAGGACAGTCCGATCGACACCGTGATGCCGATCTCCCGCTCGATCCGGCGAGCAAGTCCGGCGAGCGACTGCGCCGGCGTTGCACGATGGAGCCGTTCGGTACCGGTCAGGTCGAGAAACGCCTCGTCGATCGAAATCGGTTCCACGGCCGGGGTCAGTTCCAGCATCAGGGCACGGACCTCTCGGCCAACGGCGCTGTATTTTTCCATGGACGGTGGAATCACAACCGCATCGGGACATAGTTTGAGTGCCTTGAACATCGGCATAGCTGAGTGGACGCCGTAGACGCGGGCGAGGTAGCAGGCTGTTGAAACGACCCCTCTTTTGCCGCCGCCGATGATCACCGGTTTGTCGGTAAGGGCCGGGTTGTCGCGCTTTTCGATCGAGGCGTAGAAGGCATCGCAGTCGAGGTGGGCGATCGCCAGATGGTGCAGTTCATCATGAGAAAGAACACGCGGGCTGCCGCATGCCGCGCATCGCCGCTCTGTCGGCGGCACGGGTGACAGGCAGTCCCGGCACACGCCCGGCATTGGATCCGGGGCGAGGTCGTCAGGGGCGGGTGTCATGGGCTCCGGCGACACTTTGACAGTCCATCGTCTCCGCGATCCGGCGATCATACCCGCGGGTGCCGCAAAGACCAGCGGTTGACAGCTCTTGCTCCGGGGATTCGGCGTCTGCTATAGGCGTGGACCCACAGAAAGACCCCCAGATGGCCGTTGACAAAGACACAGTGAAGCGCGTCGCGCGCCTGGCCCGGATTGCCCTCGATGACGAGGAGGCCGAGGCCTTGAAAGGCGATCTGAATGCGATCCTTGGTTTCGTTGAGCAGTTAAACGAAGTCGATATCACCGGGATTGACCCGATGACATCGGTGGTTGTTATGGAAATGAAGAAACGCAATGACGTTGTTACGGCCCGCGACGAGTCCGAGCGCGTGCTCGCCAACGCGCCGGTGCGTGAGGACTCCTTCTTTGTTGTTCCCAAGGTGGTCGAGTAGGACAGCGTAGACACTCATGACAGACCTGACCCAGCGGACCATTGCCGAACTGCGAGATGGTTTCGCTGCCCGCGAGTTCTCTGCCACCGAAGTGGTGCGGGACTACCTTGGCGCCATCGAAGCGGCGCGAGAGCTCAATGCCTATATCGTCGAGACTCCAGAGAAGGCTCTGGCCATGGCCGCGGCTTCCGACGAGCGTCTCGCGCGTTCGGAAGCCGGTCCCCTGGAAGGCGTGCCGCTCGGCATCAAGGACCTGTTCTGTACGGAGGGCGACCACGCCCAGGCGGCCAGCCATATTCTCGATGGCTTCAAGCCGACCTATGAATCGACCGTAACCACCAACCTGTGGGCAGACGGCGCCGTCATGCTCGGCAAGCTGAACATGGACGAGTTCGCGATGGGATCGTCCAACGAGACGTCGCATTATGGACCGGTCGTCAACCCCTGGCGTTCGAACGCCTCGAACGCACCATTGGTTCCGGGCGGCTCATCAGGGGGCTCTGCCGCCGCCGTGGCGGCGCAGCTCTGTGCCGGGGCGACGGGCACGGATACCGGCGGGTCGATCCGTCAGCCCGCGGCCTTTGCCGGCATCGTCGGCGTCAAGCCCACCTATGGGCGGTGCTCGCGCTGGGGGATTATTGCCTTCGCTTCGTCTCTGGATCAGGCTGGCCCTTTGGCGCGTACGGTTCGTGATTCAGCCATCCTGCTTCGTTCGATGGCAAGCGTCGACGAGAAGGACACGACATCCGCCGACATCCCGGTCCCCGACTATGAAGCTGCGATCGGTGAAAGCGTTCGGGGGCTGCGCATCGGCGTCCCCCGCGAATACCGGATGGAGGGCATGCCGGACGAGGTCGACGTGATCTGGGAGCGGGGGAAGGATTGGCTCCGTGAAGCCGGGGCCGAGATCGTCGATATCTCAATGCCGCACACGAAATATGCCTTGCCGGCGTATTACATCGTCGCTCCTGCCGAGGCCTCGTCGAATCTCGCTCGCTATGATGGCGTTCGCTACGGCCTGCGTGCGCCTGGCGAAGATGTCACGGCGATGTATGAGAAGACCCGCTCGGCCGGCTTCGGCAAAGAGGTCAAGCGCCGCGTTCTGATCGGCACCTACGTCTTGTCAGCCGGCTATTACGACGCCTACTACCTGAGAGCGCAGAAGGTTCGGGCGCTGATCAAGCGGGACTTCGAGGTGGCGTTTGATGCCGGAGTCGACGCCATTCTGACACCGGTGACGCCGACGGCGGCCTTCGGCGTCGCGTCAAAATCGTTGTCGTCGCCGATCGAGATGTATTTGAACGATATCTTCACTGTAACCGTCAATATGGCCGGCCTGCCCGGAATCGCAGTCCCTGCAGGATTGGACGGAGACGGATTGCCGCTGGGGCTCCAGGTGATCGCTCGTCCCTTTGACGAGTCGATGTTGTTTCGGGTCGGACAGGTGATCGAAGAGGCTGCCGGTCGGTTCACACCGCAACGTTGGTGGTAACGCCGATGAGGTGTACCTTCAGCCCTGCGAAGCCCAAGTGAAGGAGGCGCCACGTCATGTCTATGTCTGAAGTGGAACAACTGGCGGGCATCGCGGCGCTACGACAGTCTGTCGAGAACGATGACGAACCTCCGGTGGGGACTACCGGTCCCCTGTCTGCGTTGTGGCATGCGGCAAAAGGGAATACGGAGCAGGCGCTGGCGGCGATCGAAGCCGACACCAGCAAGGAAGCGGCCTGGGTCCGGGCTCACATTCATCGTCGCAATGGCTCCGACGAAGAAGCGGCCGCTTCGTACAAGCAAGCCGATCAGGAATGGTCGATGGACCCGGTCGACCGGGAGTGGAGTCAGGTTGCCGCCGGCATTCTGTTGAGAGGCTGAGGCAGGAGAGGGCAAAGCGATGGACTTCAAGGCTTTTCGCGAATCGCTGAAGGATGACAATCCACCGGAAGTAAGCGGGCCGCTGCTGGCCTTGTGGCATGCGGCGAAGGGCGATTGGCACCGCGCTCACGAGATCGTGCAAAGTGACGACAGCGAGGATGCGGCGTGGGTGCATGCCCACTTGCATCGGGTCGAGGGCGATCACGCCAACGCCGGCTATTGGTACCGTCGGGCCGGCAAATCGGCCTCCGATGAGTCTGTTGCCGATGAGGCCCAGCAGATCACTGCGGCGCTGTTCATCCCGCGGTGATCCGCTTGCCGGCTGGACCGATGGACCGTCAAGCGCCAGTAGAGGGTGCAGCGGCGTCCTGTGACGGCATCAGCAGATAGCTGCCGAGCGCGACGACCGCGCCGAGCGAGAGCACCAGACCGGTCACGTGTTCCAGGAAGGTCCCGGCCGCGTCGATATTGTTGCCGATGATGTAGCCGAGGCCGAGATAGGCGGCCGTCCATATCAATCGACCAACAGATGCGAAGCCTAGGAAAGCCGCGAATGGATAGTGGCTGATCCCTGCCAGGAGGCTCGCGAGAGAGCTGAGGTGAGACACGAGGGTCCGCGTCAGCACGATGGTAAGACCACCCCAATCGGTGAACAGGCGTCGGATACGGATCTTGCGGTGACCTGAGTAGCCTATCCAACCACCGATGCGGTCGAGAAATTTCTCGTCGGCAAGCCGGCCGATGGCGTAGCCGATCACATCGCCGGCCAGTGATGCCCCGACTGCGATTGCGGCAACGGTGACCCAGTCCATCTCGCCGATGGCCACGAGGGATCCGGCAAGCAGGGTCGAAAACCCGGTCGGCACCGGGAGACCGATGGCGCCGACCAGAAGCACCAGAGCCAGGGCAGGATACCGATAGGCCAACAAAGCCGAAAGATAGTCGTCCGACGGGTCTTCCTCCATCTCGGTCGGCTGTTCTTCGGGTTGTACATTTCCCGGCACGACCGCGGCGACCGCGGCCTGGACCTCTTCCACGAAGGCAATCGGCGAAACACCCCGACCTTCGGCAATGGCGCCAAGTGGCGTGTCGCCAGGCGTATCGGTGGTGAGGGAGAGCTTGGTGGTGAGTTCCGGCAGGGGCGCGTCATAGGTTGTCGCGACATAGGCGAGCGTCATCCAGGGTCGAATATTGGCGACTGCCGGCAGGCCGACCGCCGATGCCGACCGCAGCAGATCGTAGGAATGAAACGTTCGCGCGCCAAAGTGCCAGATGCTGGCCAATGAAACCAGCAAGGCGGCGGCGGCGGCCCAGCGCCTGGTGGTCCACCGGTGACGTTTTGCCATTTGGCCTGCCCGGTCTTCCTTGTCCCCTGGGCCAGCCGAAGCGGGCCGGGCCCAAGAATGCCGGATGGTTAGTGGCGAAGGCAACGCTAAAGGCGATGACGACCTCTCATTTGTGGTGGGACGGCTCGACCAGTCGGCGATAAAGATGCCACGTGGCGTGGCCGAGGACAGGGACAACGACGGCCAGGCCCAGGAAGAACGGCAACGAGCCGACGACCAGCAATGCGGCGACGATCAGGCCCCACATGGCCATCGGGCCGGGGTTGGCAAGCACCGCTCGGATTGACGTCAGGATCGCGACGATTGGGCTCGACGGGCGGTCGAGCAGCAGGGGAAACGAGACAGCGCTGATCATCAGAACCAGCACGGCAAACAGGAGCCCGACCCCGTTCCCGACGAGGATCAACATCATTCCCTGCGGGGTCTGGAACACCTGGGCGAGGAAACCCTGCATTGAGGCGGCGGGTGTGTGGCCGAAGGCAGCCACGTAGATCGCTTCGGCTGCGGCGATCCAGACCAGGAATATGGCCAGCAACAGCGCGGCGAGCGCCGCGATGGAACCGATCGCGGGCGAACGGAAGACGTCGAGAGCGTGGCGCAGATGCGAGTCGAGACCGGCCTCACGGCGGCGGCTCAACTCATAAAGCCCCAGCGCCGCTAGCGGGCCGACCAAGGCGAAACCGGCGGCCAGGGGGAATAGCAATGGAATGACGTCGTACCCGAAAACGAGGCGGGTCAGTACCGGGCCGACCAGTGGATAGATGAGGCCAAGAAAGATGATATGAGTCGGCCGTGCGGCGAAATCCTCATATCCGGCAGTCAATGCATGTTTGAGGTCGGCTACGCCAATCTTGCGAACGACCGGTAGGTCGATGACGTTTTCGACATTGGCGACTGTATGCTGTACGGCCATGACATGTCCTCCTTCGTCGAACGATGATCGGCCGTCCAACTGGCAGTCTGCCAAGGTGCGACCGTTTGACACAGGAAGACTACTCCGAATTGGTACCGATGACAGTCACATCCGTTCACGTTTCGAAGACGGGCCAGCGAGCGCGGTAAGGCGAGGTTCGTCTCGGTCAGCCAAACCTCGAATCGACAACCCGAGCTGGCTGGACGCCCTGAACCGTGACTCTCCCCTGCGATTGGCGAGGACACCGGAATTACTCCTGAAGTAAAAGTGCTGGCCGACTACAAATATTGTTCAGCTGTGTCGTGCGTGGGAATCGGACCGCGGCGGTTACCGAGCGTAGGCATCAGGTCGCGTTGCATCAAGAAAGCGGAAGAGATCGCGTATTTCATTAAGTACGCGCACTAACCTGACCTGAAAATCGGTAACTCTCTCTGACATTTCTTAACCAACGCCGTGACGCACTGAAATTCCATAACCGTTGCCAAAACGTGGGGTCCGGCAACTCGAACGGGGATGAATGGAACAACTGGCGGGGCGCTACCACGTCAATGCCAACCAACTTTTCCGGTGGCGACGCGAGCAGCAGGCGAGTCAACACGGGAACGGTCTTCTGCCACGAGCGGTACCCTATCAATTGATCGCTTTGGTCGGTGGATCTCCGGATACAATGGCTTTCGTCCTGCGCCGCCTGGGTGGTTTTTCTTTAAGGATGTGTTCGAGCGCGCCGTGAAGTTTGCGAGCAAAGTCGGGAGTGAGACGCAGCCTTGCGGCGATGATCACGCGCATCGGATCGTCCGGACGGTCGCCGTTGGTCGCACCCAAGTTGAGATGGACGGTGTTGCCATTCATTCCGCCACTTGCGAGGTAGTCCACAAGCTGAATCGGGACATTGTGAGGATCGACGACTGCAGGGCGGCGAGTGGCAGCCGTCGTCGGTTTTGATTTCGCTGGCA
>JAAEOR010000867.1 GCA_024222895.1 Hyphomicrobiales bacterium
GCGATCAGCACCGCCGCCGGCGCAGAACCGGGAACCGCCAATGTCAGGGCGGGGATCAGCGCGCCGGGCACCACCGCGCTGTTGCCGGTCTCGGCGGCGGTGAGGCCTTCGATCGATCCCTTGCCAAACTTGTCGGCCTCTTTGCTGGTGCGCTTGGCGGCCGCATAGGAGGCCCATGCGCCAATGTCCTCGCCAACGCCGGGGATGATGCCGACAAAGGTGCCGATCACCCCGGAACGCACGGCCGTGAACTTGTAGCGCCACAGGTCCCGGGCCCGCGGCAGAATCCGGTCCAGCGATGTCGACACCATCTCCGCCCGTTTGCGGTACATCACCGTCAACACTTCGGCAAAACCGAAGGCGCCGACCATCGCCGGGATCAACCCGATGCCGCCCTGCAGATCGCTGTTGCCGAAGGTGAAACGCACATGCGCATGGATACCCTCCATGCCGATCATCGCCACCAGCAAACCGAGGATGCCGGCGATGTAGCCCTTGAGCGGATTGTCCATGGCGGTCAACTGACCTGAGATGACGACACCGAACAACGCCAGCCAGAAGAATTCGAACGAACCAAAGTCGAGTGCGAGATCGGACAACAGCGGTGCGCTGACCGCAAGGAACAGGATGCCGATGACAGTTCCGATCGCCGACGAACTGGTGGCGATCCCCATCGCATAGCCGCCGCGGCCGGAGTGGGCGAGGGGATAGCCGTCGAGCGCCGTCGCGGCGTTGGCCGGCGTCCCTGGAATATTGAGCAGAATCGCACTGCGGCTGCCGCCATAGATCGCGCCGACATACATGCAGATGAGGATGAGAATCGCCTGCGACGCCGGCATCTGGTAGGTGAGCGTCGTCAACAGGGCGACGCCCATGGTTGCCGTCAGTCCCGGGAGCGAGCCGACGGCAATGCCGAGCAGCGTCGCCCAGGCGGCATCGAACAGCGTCTGAATTGATATCAGCGACCAAACCGCCTCGAAAAACAGGGCTAGACCACTCATCGTCGCTGCCTATGGAAGCCTGACAAGAAACAGCTCGCTGAAAACGTAACTGACGACGACGCCAACCCCGACGCCGATGCCGACGGCCCAAACCAGCGCCTGCCAGCGCGGCGCGGCTTCATTCCATTCAAAGACGGCGACGAAGGCGGTAACGAAAATCGCGGTGGCCAGCCAATAGGGCAAGGTGCCGATCAGGACGATCGCATAGAGCAGGCAAAGGGCGAGGGCGCCGAACAGCCGGGCTCCCGCGGCCGACCGCCATCCGCCCGCGAGGATCTCGCTCCAGCCGGTAGCGCCGCCCCGCCGCAAGGCCTGGATCACCAGGATAAGACTGGTGACAGCGAGGGCCAGCCCAAGCAGGCCCGGTGTGAACCCGGGAGCGCTCAGTGGGTGGATGCGCCGGGCTTCGAGACGATCCATGTTCCACGCGCCGACGACGACGGCAACTGAAACCGCGAACAAAACCGCGCCGGTGAAAAGATCGGCGCGGGCCATGCCACGTTCGTTCATGAAATCATCC
>JAAEOR010000868.1 GCA_024222895.1 Hyphomicrobiales bacterium
CGACGTGGACATCGCCAAGGTCGAGCAGTGTCGCCAGAAACTGAAGGCTTTCGACGTGCCGCTGCAACTCGGGTTCAACCGCCGCTTTGATCCGAGCCACTGCGCGGTTCAGCAGGCGGTCGCGCTCGGAGAAATCGGACCACTGGAGCTCTTGATCATCACCAGCCGCGATCCCGGACCGCCACCGCCGCGAGCGATCCTGGAGGCTTGCGGCGGGTTGTTCCGCGACACGACGATCCATGATTTCGACATGGCGCGCTTCGTTCTCGGGGAAGAACCGGTCGAGGTTTATGCCATGGCCTCCAACCGCGTCGACCCGATCTTCGCCGAACTGAACGATGTCGATACGGCGATGGTGGTGATGCGAACCGCGTCGGGAACGCTCTGCCACATCAACAATTCGCGGCGCACCAATTACGGCTATGACCAGCGCGTCGAGGCCTTCGGCGGCGAGGGCATGGTGCGGTCCAACAATCTGCGCCCGACGGAAACGACACGGCACTCCAATGACGGCACCGAGCGGCAGGATGCGCTGCTCTACTTCTTCATCGAACGCTATCGGGCTGCCTATGAAGGTGAGATCCGCGATTTCATCGATCAGATCACCGCCGGCAAACCTCCCAATGTGACGTTCGAAGACGGGCGGCGCGCCCTGCTGTTGGCAGAGGCCGCAATCCAGTCCTTCAAGGAAAACCGTCCGATCCAGGTCGACTACGGCCCGGACGCCTGATGCCGGAGTCGCCATGAGCATCCCTGCGGACAGTCCCTTCGGCGAAGCAGCAACCCATGCCGCCTCACCCGACGACAAACCGCTGTCCTCTCAGCTGGCCGGCAGATTCGCCGTGGTGACCGGTTCAACGCAGGGCCTGGGCCTGGCGACGGTCGAACTGATGCTTAGGCGCGGACTGACCGGGGCAGTGATCTGCGGCCGCAACGCCGAAGCCGGCGAGGCGCAGGCAAATCGGCTGAGCACGGCAAACCAACGGGTGGTCTATCAGCGGGCGGATCTCACCTATCTCGACGACTGC
>JAAEOR010000869.1 GCA_024222895.1 Hyphomicrobiales bacterium
ACGGAAATCGGTGCCGGTGGCAACACGCTGTCCGGCGGCCAGATGCAACGCATTGCCCTGGCGCGGGCGCTCTATGGAAGCCCCTTTCTGGTGGTTCTCGACGAGCCGAATTACAATCTCGATTCAGACGGTGAAACGGCGCTTACCGGCGCCATCAACGCCATGCGGGCGGCAGGTTCCATCGTCATTGTCGTTGCCCACCGGCCAAGTGCGCTCGCCGGCGTCGACACGGTGCTCTTTATGATGGAGGGGCGGGCGCAGGCGTTTGGCCCAAAGGAAGAGGTGCTCAAACAGGTACTGGCTGGGAAGCCGAAGCCAGTGCATGCAGTGTGAGGTTGCCATGAACACCACGGATCAATCAATCGCCAGGAGCATCAGGCGGCATCTTTGGGGCGCCGGCCTGTTCCTGTGCGGCCTTCTCGCCTTTATTGTCGGCTGGGCCGCCTGGATGCAGATATCGGGTGCGGTGATTGCACCGGGCGCCATTGTCGTTGAGACCAATGTGAAGACGCTCAAGCACAAGGAGGGCGGCATTGTCGGTGAGATCCTTGTGCAAAATGGCGATCTGGTCAAAGCCGGCGATCTGCTGCTGCGTCTTAACGATGCGGCGACCCGTGCAAACCTTGCTGTCGTCAGCAAGCAGCTTATCGAGCAAATGGCGATGGAAGCGCGGCTGATCGCCGAGCGCGATGGCCAGCAAGAAATCGCAAATCCCGCGTCGCTTGAGGAGAGATCCGAAGCGCCGGACATTGCTCGCATACTGGCAGGCCAACGGCAGTTGAAGGAGGCGAGGGCAGCCGGGCTCGCCGGCCGGATCGATCAGCTGAATGAGCAGATTAATCAGCTCAAGAGCCAGATCAGCAGCCTCGAAATGCAGACAAGGGCCAAGGCCGACGAATTGCGGCTGATAAAGTTCGAATTGGTAGGCCTGGAGAAACTGCTGAAGCAACACTACGTGTCAGCCAACCGTGTCCTTGCCATGCGTCGGGACAAGACGCGGCTGGTGGGCGAGCATGGAGCACTCAAGGCGGAAGCCACACGCGCCGAACTGGCGATCAGCGAAAGACGCGTGCAGATCCTGCAGCTTCAGGAGGATTACCAGGCCGATATCCTGCAGCAGCTTCAGGAAACGCGCAGCGAGATTGCCCGTCTTGCCGAGCAGAAGGTCGCCGCCGAAGACCAGCTCTCGCGCATGGACATCCGCGCGCCGCGGGCCGGCTACATTCACCAGCTCAACGTGCACACGCGTGGTGGATTCATCAGTCCTGCCGAACCGATCCTCTTGATCGTGCCGAAGGAGGATTCCCTTATTATCGAGACACAGGTCGCGCCCACCGATGTCGATCAGATCTTCGCCGGCCAGGAAGCAACGATCCGACTGCCGGGACTTAATCAGCGCACGACGCCGGAGCTTAAGGGCAGCGTGGTCACTGTCTCCGCGGAGACGACCCGCGATGAAACGACCGGCGCAAGTTTCTTTACCGCCCGGCTGCGGCTGGCGGCTGGAGAAGAACGCAAGATCAGCGGCAATATCCTGTTGCCCGGCATGCCTGTCGAGGCACTGATCAAGACCAACGACCGGACAATCCTGTCATATCTCGTCAAACCCATCCGCGATCAGATTGCCCATGCGCTCCGGGAGGAGTGATGCTTTACCACAGGCAATAAAAACAAACGGTTATGAGAGGATAACGCTTGGCAGAAGAGGACTCGCATTTTGCACATAAGTGTTTTACTTTAAACAGCTAATGAGAATGAGGTTATTCAATATACCCCTTGTGGTACCCCAGTTCCCACGTCGTAATTAAAGTTCGAGTCTATAGTGTTACTCGCTGGTTGGTTCTCATGAGAGGCCAATCTGCGGTTTAGGTCGTAATCACAATCCTCGGGAGTTTCTGCTCGGGTCAATCTAAAGATGGGTAGTAGCTCGGTTCTGAGTTGTCTTTATGGCAGTATTCGACCAATCTTTTTCCGCTTACCGCGATAGTTACCACATTTGCTTCCAAGGCTGCTGATTCGATCACCCAGCCAATCCAAGAATAACAGCAATATCACGCCTGAGTGTCAACGGCGGTGTAAAAACCTGCCACTGGGGCGGAGCAAAAGCAGGCCAGTTTGGGGTTCGCGCCTTGGAGCGTGTGGCCCTCAAATAGCAAGCACGTTCCATGGCGCATTGGCCGTCAGGCCGATCCTGTTTTGATTATTTTCCAGCTGTTTTGGTGCGTGCGCGGCTCTGGTTGAGGCGATAGCTTTCGCCGTTCATTTCCAGGATGTTCACATGATGGGTCATCCGGTCGAGCAGTGCGCCCGTGAGGCGTTCGGCGGCAGATGTTTCCGACGAAACTGAGCACGGGGATATGGTTAAGGCCAACGCGCGACCGCAGTGGTAGCGCCGCGGGAGTTGCACGAAAACAGCATTTGAAGCGGTTGAGCGGAGGGGC
>JAAEOR010000870.1 GCA_024222895.1 Hyphomicrobiales bacterium
AGCGCCGGAGGAGTGCGACGAGATCCGCGCCAACTATTGCGCCATCGTCGCGCTATGCGACGCCCAGATGGGGCGGCTGCTCGACTATTTCGACGAACACGACCTGTGGAAAGACACCGCCCTGGTGGTCTCCACCGACCACGGCTTCCTGCTCGGCGAGCACGACTGGTGGGCCAAGCTGAGGATGCCGGTCTACAACGAGCTCGCCAACATTCCGCTGTTCATCCACCACCCGGACCATTCCTCCCGGGCCGGCGCGCGGCGCAAATCGCTGACCCAGACCATTGACCTGATGCCGACCATGCCCGACCTGCATGGGGTCGCAGTGCCCAGCGAGGTTGAGGGGCGCTCGCTGCTTTCCTTGCTCGACAGCGACACGCCGATCCGCGAGGGAGCGCTCTACGGCATCTTCGGCAGCGCCGCCAACATCACCGACGGGCGCTATACTTATTTCCGCTACCCGGAGGACCTGGAGACCCAGGAGATCTACGAGTACACGGTGATGCCGACCCGGATCACCTCGTTCTTCACTCCCGAGGAACTCTCGACCGCCGAGCTCGCCGAACCGTTTGGCTTCACCAAGGGCGCGCGCACCCTGAAGATCCGCGGCCACGACAACATCCCGATGTATCGTGGCCTCGGCATGGGCTTCTTCCAGGACACCGGCACGGTGCTCTTCGACACTGAGACCGATCCCAACCAGATGAATCCGCTGGACGATCCGGCGACGGAGGCGCGCCTGGCGGCCCTGATGAAGCAGATGATGGAGGTCAACGACGCACCGCCGGAGGCTTACGTCCGCTTCGGAATGGGGGACGCGGTCGCGGCGGAGTAGGTGTAGGGCGCCGACGGGGATCGAGCGTCGAGGCATCGCTCTCCGCTGGCGCGAACGACGGAAGTATGGGCGCTTGCCCTTGAGCCGCTCATCTCCGCGAAGGCGGAGATCCAGCCTTCTCGACATCGTGCTACGCGTCACCGCGTTCGGATTGATTGGCACGAGACAATCCGTCACCGACCGTCGTCACGTTCACCGGACGTATATAGATCGTCAGCTTGACGTCCGCTACCGCCGGGCACATCGCCCAGGCGTATGCAAAGCGGGGGGCCGGTGTGTTGGCCCTACCGACAGGAGATGTTGACTTTTGTCTCGCTGGTCTTGTCGCCGCGAATGACATCAACGCTTCCCCAGGCGCCGGCAAACACGCCCGAGCCGCCGACGATGATGCGGGCGGCTTCGGATGAAGGAAGAAGAGGCGCCGACGCATCGCCGAAATCTTGTGTGTGTAGGGCCGGCGTAATCGTGTAGATGATCACGCCGGTGGGGAACTGGTAGACGACGTTGGCGATCGTCCGCCTCTTACCCTCATCGTCACTGTAAATGACCGATGATTCCCCGTCGACGCGACCGACCGGGTCACCGGCCTCATTTTGCAACACCCCATGAAAAACCCGGCGGTCGCCGATGCTCGGCCCCTCCTCGCCGACATCGATGAACGTTATCTCGTGGCTGTCGTGATCGGCGAAGACTGTGAACGGCTCACATCGCTCAAAGGCATGCGCGCCGGCCGAAGTCATGGCTGTAAACAAGCCAAACAGAAGGATGGAGGTCAGACTTGTCCGCATCGCCGTGGTCTCCTTTGTCCCTCGGGGGACGTTACCACAGACGTTGGCAGGACGCACGGTCACTGGCGCGAAGGATTGCGGCAAAGGGCGACGATCTCCTTCGCCAGGCGCCTGGGGACGCGCTGGCGATGTGCGACAGTATGGGCCCGAAAGCCGCTCCGCCAAACCGACGCTGCCGTGGTCGCCTCGTCTCTGTCCGGGAGAGCACCGTAGGGTGGAATAGCGAAGCGTATTCCGCCACCTTGGTGGTGTGACGGTCACCTTCGGGCGGCAGCAGGTTACGCCGTCGGCTACCCACCCTGCGGCGCTTTCACACGGACTGATGCTCATTCTTATTCAAAGGAAGCAGCCAATGAAGCGTTCACTTGACGAACTCTCCGCAATTTTCAAAGCACTCGGTGCCGATGACCCGGAGGGTTGGGCCGGATCGGAGATCCGCGAGAACATTCCGCAGCTAGCCCGTTTTCTCTTTCTGCGGCAGGCCTGGGATCGCATTTTTGCCGAAGGGCGCGACGAAGGAGGAACTCGTTGAACTGGTCCGAGGCACACAAGAACAGCTGCTCTTCCATATATGTTATCTGATCGACGGCCCCGATTTCGGCCCCGACTACGCTTTGGTCGGTGACATGTACTGGGGCCTGTTCGAACTCGATGAGCAGGGCCGCCCGCTTCGACAGATCGATGCCCTGCAAGAGTCTGTCTATGACCCGGGTCTCAGCAAACCGAGATAAGGCCTCGACCGCTTCACCGCGGCCGACGCGAGCGGCACCAGGGTACTCACTCTCCATCCATCCGGCGCGCCGCCTCATTGAAATGGACCGTTGAATGGACTAGATAATCGCTTGAAGAGCTTCCCGGTTGTCTCGCTTGGAGTACGCCATGAAAGTGTCGGTCACTGAAGCCAAAGCGCAGTTGACGGAACTGGTCCGGCGCGCCGAGGCGGGTGACGACGTTATTCTGACCCGGCACGGCCACGCGGCTGTTCGCCTGGTGCCTGTGAAGGCTGTACCAGACAGAAAGTCTCGGCGCGCCTTGATTGAAGCAGTGCGTGCATCCTCAGCCAAGAAGGCGACGGCCGGACCGGACGCTGCCCGCAGCCAGGACTTCCTTTACGGCGAGGATGGGCTGCCGAAATGATTGCCGTCGATACGTCGGCGCTCATGGCAATCGTCCTCGATGAACCCGAAGCGGGTGACTGCGTCACGGCTCTCGAGACGGAGGGCGACTTGCTGATTTCAGCCGGCACGGTCGCGGAAGCGCTGATCGTCTCGGCCCGGCACAACGTCGGCGATGAGATGGCGCGGCTGATCGATGGGCTTGGGTTTGAGATCGTCACCGTGACGTCCGCGACCGCAGGCCACATCGCCCGAGCCTACGCAGATTGGGGGAAAGGTGTGCATCCCGCGTCACTCAACTTCGGTGACTGCTTCGGTTATGTACTGGCGAAAACGAACGGATGCCGGCTGCTCTTCGTCGGGAAGGACTTTGCGCGAACCGATGTCGAGCGCGTTTTATAGACTGCGTTCTCGTTGCTGCCCGGCCGGCACCGGTTCGAACGGAAGCGCACGTTGTATTCGCCAAAGATGGTGACCGGTTTTTGCCTACCCCTCCGCTACGCGTCCGATAAAGCCCCATACCGAATCCAGCAGGGTCGCCTCGCGCACCGCGTCAGCCGATCGCCCCGTTCATTGTGGTCGAGGGATTCATTCGCAAGACGCCGCGACACCGTCCCCATGCCGTCGTAGGCTCTGAGACGGCGCAACCCGGATTCGCGGGCACGCCATTCGAGACGTTATCGAGGCCGGACAATTGAACGCCGCGGATTTCCTCGCCAATCCCCTGTGGCTCAACTTCGCCGTCTTCGCCGTCGCGGCGGCAAGCGTATGGTGGGCTGGAACGCGGCTGGCGATCTATGCCGATGCGATCGCCGACATGACCGGACTGGGTTCTGCCTTCATCGGCATGATCATGCTCGGCGGCATTACCTCGCTTCCGGAAATCGCCGTCTCGATCACTGCCGGATATTCAGGCGAAGCCGCGCTGGCCGTCAACAACCTGCTCGGCAGCATCGCCCTGCAGATCGTGGTCATTGCCATGGGCGATTTCGTGCTGGGTGGCCGCGCTCTTTCCTTCGTCATCGGCAGTCCGCGGGTTCTGCTGCAGGGCGTCTTCGGCGCGGTACTGCTTTCCGTGCTGATCGTCGCCATCGCGATTGGAGACGTTCCTTTTCTCGGTGCCGGCGCCTGGAGCTATGGGCTGTTCATCATGGCCGTCGGATTGTTGTGGTTCGTTGCCCGCGCCGGCGGCCGGGTCGGCTGGCAGCCGATCGGCTTCCCGGAACTGGGAGCGACGATCGAGCAATCGGGGAAGCCGAAATCGCTCCGAACCGGATTGCTGCTGACGGCGATGGTCGCCGTGATCATCCTGGTGGCCGGATACCTGCTCGCCCGGACCGGCGATGCGATCGCCCAACAGACCGGCCTTGGGACGAGCTTTATCGGTCTGACACTGGTTGGCCTGGCAACCTCGCTGCCGGAGATTTCCACATTGATCGCCGCCGTCCGCCTCAGGCGCTACATGATGGCCTTCGCCGATATCTTCGGCACCAATATCATCAATATCGCACTGATCCTGCTGATCGATCTGGCCTTCCCCGGCGGTCCGGTGATCAACGAAGTCGGCACGTTTTCGCAGGTCGCCGCTTCACTCGGCATCCTCTTGACGCTGCTCTACGTGGCAGGGCTGATCGAGCGCCGCGACGAAACGGTCGGCAGGCTGGGCCTCGACAGCTGGGCGGTCATCCTCGCCTATATCGGCGGGCTCGCCCTGCTCTTCACCCTGCGATAGATTCAGGCCGTCCGACCAACCCATGGTGGACGGATGCGGCCGGTGACGTGAGGCGGTGAGATCCGCTGCGTTGCAGAGAAAGCCGACATTGGCGAAGGTCCGCGTCATTGACCAAGTCCGATAGTCTCGACATCCTGACCGGGCTACCCGCCCCTATCACCGACCCTGTTCCTCACGATAGCGATCACTTCAAGCCCATGAGAGGACGTCCATGAACCTCGACTCCATCAAGGCGCTGACCTTCGACACCGGCGGCACGATCCTCGACTGGCACACCGGCTTCCGCACCGCGCTGAAGGAAGCCGGCGATCGCCATGGACTGGAGCGGGACTGGCCGACGATCGCCAACGACTTTCGGATACGCTCACTCAGCAAGACCCTCAACCTCGGAGAACACGAACCGCCGGCCTACAACATCGACGGCGCCCACCAGTCGACTTTGGGCGAGATCTGCGCCGAGCAGGGTCTGGACGCATTCACCGAAGCGGACCGGCGCGGCATCGCCTGGACCGCCATCCACAATCTGGGGACCTGGCCCGACTTCCCCGATGTCTTGCCGAAGCTGCGGGCCAGATACGTGGTGTGCTCGCACACCATTCTGAGCTTTCGCATCATCATCGACACCGCCCGGCGCAACGGCCTGACCTGGGATGCCGTGTTTTCCTGCGAGGCGATCGGCAAATACAAGAACCTGCCGGAATCCTATAAAACGGTCGCCAAATGGCTTGCCTTGGACCCCAGCGAGATCTGTAAGGTTGCCTGTCATAACATCGATCTCGATGCAGCCCGCCGGGTCGGTTTCCGGACCGCCTTCGTGCGCCGCCCGGATGAATGGGGCCCGGCCGATCCGCCGGACGCGAGCGACGTGACGCCGAACCCGGCGTGCGACATCATTGTCGACACGTTTCCGCAGCTGGCCGAGGCGCTGGGCGCCAGCGAGAAACCCTGATCGCCTCAGATCCCAGGAAGGCGCCTGCGAACAGAAGGTAACGCACCGTGGAACTCGGGTTGGAGGGAAAGGTCTTTGTCGTCACCGGCGGCTCGTCGGGGATCGGCGCGGCGATTGTCGAGGAACTGTTTGAACAAAATGCCGTTCCGATCATCCTCGACCGAAAGGCACCGGAGGCGGACGTGCTCGCGCGCCATCAGAGCCGGGCACCGTCCACCGACTGGATCGCGGTCGACCTGACCGACGACGATCAGTGCGCCGCGGCAGTCGCCGAAGCCATGAAACGCACCGGGAAGATCGACGGCCTGGTCAACAATGCCGGTGTCAACGACGCCGTCGGGCTTGACGCCCGACCAGCGGACTTCCGGGCCTCACTCGATCGCAACCTTGTCCACTACTACACGATGGCGCATCTCTGCCTGCCGGCGCTGAAGACGCAAGGCGGATCAATCGTCAACATATCCTCCAAGGTCGTGCTCACCGGACAAGGTGGCACGTCGGCCTATGCGGCGGCAAAAGGCGGCGTGCTGGCGCTGACCCGTGAATGGGCTGCCGAACTCGCGAGCGACGGGGTCCGGGTCAATGCGGTCATCCCCGGCGAGACCATGACCCCCATGTATCAGGCCTGGTTGAAAGGTTTTGAGAATCCAGACGAGAAGCTCGCGGGGATCGTTCGCAATATTCCTCTCGGCGCGCGCATGACCAAACCCGTGGAGATTGCGACGAGCGTGGTCTTCCTTCTGTCCGACTGGGCCGGCCACACCACCGGGCAGATGCTTGTCGTTGACGGCGGTTACAGCCATCTCGATCGCGCCCTGACGTTGTGAACGGCGACATCGTCCGGGAACGGCACCACTCCACCACTCTGCCCCGTTGACCCCGACCCAGACCACATGGAGTGTCCGTGAATGCGGGCTAGGTCAGCCGGTTCCCGGCCTCGTCGAACAGATGCATCTCGGCCGGATCAAACGCCATCCGCACTTGTGCGCCGGCGGCGAAGCTGGCCTTCTTGGGCTGGACGATCGTGAAGAGTTCCTCTGCCTGTGGCGGGCGGAGGTGGACCAGGGTCTCGTTGCCCAGGTGCTCGACCAGCTCGATCGTGGCGACCGGTCCCGTCGCCATGTCGTCGCCGTCGATACGGATGACATCGGGTCGGACCCCAAGCGTTATCGGTGCACCCACGGCCGGCGGCTGGCCGAGGTCGGGTCCCGGGACTCGTGCGCCTTCACCGAGGTCAACCAGCGGGCCGTCGTCCGAGCCGGCCCACGTGGCCGGCATGAAGTTCATCTTCGGCTGTCCGAGAAAACCGGCGACGAACAGATTCGCCGGCCGGTCGTAAAGCTCCCCCGGCGCCCCGTGCTGCTCGATCCGGCCCTCGTTCAGCACGACGATCCGGTCGGCCAGGGTCATCGCCTCGATCTGGTCGTGGGTGACGTAGACGACGGTCGATTTCAGCTCCTTGTGTAGTCGGGCGATCTCGACCCGCATCATGACGCGCAGGCCCGCATCGAGGTTCGACAGCGGCTCGTCGAACAGGAAGACGTCCGGGTTCTTGACGATCGCACGGCCGATGGCGACCCGCTGGCGCTGACCGCCCGACAAGGCCCGCGGGCGACGGTCGAGCAGATCCTCGATCTGCAGGGCGGACGCGGCGTCCGCCACCTTGCGCCGGACCTCGTCGGCAGGCACGCCGGCCATCTTCAAGCCGAAGCCGATATTCTCGCGGGCCGACATGTGCGGATAAAGGGCATAGGACTGGAAGACCATGGCAACGCCGCGATCGGCCGGGACAACCGGGTTCATCAGCTTGCCGCCGATCCTGATCTCGCCGCTGCCGACCTCCTCCAGCCCGGCGATCATCCGCAGCACCGTCGACTTGCCGCATCCCGACGGTCCGACAAATACGAGGAATTCCTGATCGCGGATGGTCAGCGATACATCGCGCACCGCTTGGACTTTACCGAACGATTTTGAGAGGTTGACAAGCTCGACGGACGCCATGGCGGGGCCTATCGCTCCTGTTTAGCGGCCCACATCCCGACCTCGCCAGGGAGGCCGGGAAGCATCACCGCCCGAACGAGCACCGGCAAGCAGGGACCAGCCGTGGCGTGCTGGCGCGCGCCGTCCGGCAGCCGTTTGGCCGGGCGCGGTTTTGCGTGAGATGGACTGGCGGTCATCGTGTTGCCTATCCCTTGACCGCACCACTCAACAGGCCTTCCACCACGAACCGCCAGATCACCACGACGATCACCAGCGTCGGGATGATGGCGATGAAGATGCCGGTGTTGAGAAGGCTCCACGACACGTCGGTATTGCGCGCCAGAGCCGCCATGACCACCGAGACCGGACGCGAGCGAGCGTCACCGGAAAGCACCAGCGAGAACATGTACTCCGAATAGGAGAGCATGAACGCAAACAGCCCGGTGGCGCCGATCGACGGCAGCGAAAGCGGCACGGCGATCCTGATGAAGCTCCTGAACCCGGTGCAGTGATCGAGAGCCGCCGCCTCGAACAGGTCGGCCGGCAACCGTCGGAAGAACACCGACAGGATCAGCACCGTGAAGGGCAGCGCCCGCGCAGTATGAACGAGGATGATACCCCACACGGTACCGACCAGGCCAAGCGCCTGGACCGTCATGTATATTGGAACGATCAGCGCCACTGCCGGCACCAGCGGACTGAGGATCAGGAACATGAAACTCAACCGCTTGGCCGGGAACACGTAGCGCGCGAACATGAACGCCGCCGGGGCGCCGATAACAATGTTCAGCGCCATGGCAGCCAATGCGATCCGCATGCTGTTCCACAGGCTCGCCGGCACCTGCCGCGCCGCATCCGAAATCATCTGCCGGTTGGCCGTACCCTCGCCATAGGAGGCGGGAAGTTCGCCGGTAAAGATGTAGCGATAGGTCTCGATGCTCGGCCCGACATCGAAGACGGATACATCGGGGTTGAGGAGGATGCGGTCGGGAACAAGACTGCCGTAAAGGGCCAGCAGGACCGGCCCGCCGGTGAACAACAGCACCAGGGCTGCAACAAGGAACGTGACGACTGGTTTGGCTCGGCGCATCATCGGTCCCCGAACAGATCGGACGGCAGGGCACGGGTGATCGCGACGATCATCAGGGCCGAGATCAGCACGACGATAAACGCGACCGCCGAGCCGGTACCGAAGTCGTACATCGAGAAGGCTTCCCGCCAGATCTGGAACGCGAGCAGTGTTGTTGCCGTGCCCGGACCACCGCCGGTCATCGCATAAACGAGATCATAAGTGGTGAACCCGACGATGGCGTTGTAGATCAGCAGGATCACGATCATCGCTTTGATATCCGGCAGCAGGATGTAGCGAAAGCGCTTCCATCCGCTGCGGCAGTCGAGCTTCGCCGCCTCAAGCGTCTCCGTATTGATACCGGCCAGAGCGGCCAGGGTGAGCACGATCGCGAACGGGATCTGGGTCCACACATGGGCGACCAGCACCGAGGTGAAGGCCAGCGTCGGCGAGACCAGGAAGGACACCGACGTTTTGAGGATGCCGAGGTCGAGCAGAACCCTGTTGAGGATGCCGAAGCTGGGGTGAAATACCCAGGTCCACAGCACCGCGGCAATCGCGCCGGGCAGGACCCAGGGCAGAAGGACAATGGAACGCAGTACGCCATGTCCGAAGAACCGGCGTTGCAGGAACAGCGCCAGACCGACTCCGATGGCGACGACCAGCGGCGCGGCCAGCAGAGTGAACAGCGCCGAATTGCGCAACGCCGTTGCGAAATAGTTGCTGTCGACGACGCGGAGATAGTTTTCCAAGCCGACGAACGGCTCGCCGGGAAACAGCAGCATGACGCCGTGCAGGCTCGTCCACAGAGTATGGCCGACGGGATAGAGCGTCACGAGGGCGACCGGCAGGATCGCCGGCAGCAGCCAGACGAAAGGATACCGCTTCAGGGTCCACATGGGTTCAGGTCGGGTAGGCTATGGCGGCGCCCGGCGCGGCACCCCGCGCCGGTCGTCCGGATTGGTCGAGCCCGACACGCGCTAGCGGCTGGCAAACCGCTCCCGCAGCGTGTCCCACTGCTCGGCGCCGGCCTTCATGGTGTCTTCGACACTGGCCTCACCGACCATGGCCTGGGCGAGCAGCGGCCGAAAATAGGCTGACCATATTGCCGTCCACTCGGTCCAAGTGCCGGCGCGGGCGGATTCGATCTGGGCAGCGAGCGTATCCATGTCGACCCAGCCCTGCCAGGCGTCGATCACTTCGCCATCCTCCAGCAGCGGCAGCTGGCCGAAGCCGAGCCCCTTCTCCACCGCCCATCGCTTGGCGACCGTATAGGGCTGGCCGGCCATGAAGTTGATGAACTTCCATGCCGCTTCGGCCGTGGCCGGATCGGCGGCGGCGGAATCGGTCACGGCATAGAACTTGGCGAAGCCCAGGGTCGAGTTGGTCTCGCCAGGCATCCGGCCAAGCGCGAACTGACCGGCAAGCGGCTGGTCGCCGGCATTGTTCATCGCGGCGAGGACGTAGTTGTAGACGATCGTGAAGGCGTGCTGGCCGGTATTCATTGTCGTGATGATGTTCGATTCATGCGGTTCCGGCTGAACCAGCCCCTTCTCGAACGCCGCCTGCAGCCAGGCGAGATGCTTGAAGGCTTCGTTGTCGGGATCGTCGAAGACGGCGTTGCCGTCGTCATCGAACATCTTGCCGCCGCGGCCATAGACCTGGGCGACGAAAGCGTCGAAGAAGTTCGGCAGTTCCTGATTGTATTCATAGACGATCGGCCGGGCCATGCCGCCTTCCTGGAGTTTCTCGGCCGCGGCCATGACATCGTCCCAGGTGGTCGGCACCGGGATCCCGGCGTCGTCAAGAATCTTGGCGTTGTAGACAAACGAGATCGTGTCGGCGTAATAGGGCAGACCGAAGACGGCATCGCCATAGCTGACATCGCTCAGGGCGAAGCCGGCGATGTCGCTGGCCAACGCATCCACCGCCCCATCCGGCGCGATGTCGCTGAGCGGCGCGAGCCAGCCGGACGCCGCCCAGGCCGGCAACCAATCCTGACCACCATAGACCACGTCGGTCTTGGTGCCGCCGCGGAACCGCAGCACCAGGCTGTCCTGGTAGTCG
Source organism: Hyphomicrobiales bacterium (assembly GCA_024222895.1). Classification (GTDB taxonomy): domain Bacteria; phylum Pseudomonadota; class Alphaproteobacteria; order Rhizobiales; family Kaistiaceae; genus Bauldia. The sequence goes on from JAAEOR010000870.1 coordinate 10,536, forward strand.
GGCCAGGTGTAGTCGGTCAGGTTGACCTTGATGCCGGGGTTCTCGGCCTCGAACTTGGCGATGTTGTCCTGAATCGTGTCGAGCGAGTAGTTCCAGACGACGAACTCCAGCGTGACATCCTCGGCGGTCGCAGGAGAGGCGACCAGGGCGACGCTGGCAATCGCGGCGGCGGCGGCAAAGGGCTTCAGGCGCATGGGGGTTAACCTCCTCCGGATGTTTGGTTGCGGGCGCGCCGAACGCGGTGCGAATTGACCGTTGACAGGCGGCCCGCGGGCTCATTTTATGAACCAATATGATCCCATTGCAACCTTTTCCGTGAACAAAGGATCAATCGTGACGTTTCGTTTTGCAGGTGAGACCAATTTCATCGACGGCCGCTGGCGCGGTGAGCCGGCCGGCGAAGTGCGGCCCGCCCGCAGCCCGATCGACAACACCGAGATCGGCCGGATGGCGTGGAGCAGCCGGGCCACCGCGGGCGAGGCAATCGCCGCGGCCCGCCGTGCACAACCGGCCTGGGGCCGAGAATCACTGTGGGCGCGCGCCGCACTGCTGCGACGCATCGCCGACGCGGTTCTCGCCCGGCGCGCCGAGCTGGCCGGGTTGCTGACGCTGGAACAGGGCAAGCCCCTTGCCGAAGCCGATTTCGAGGTCGGCAAGGCAGCCGACGGCTTCAACCTCGCCGCCGATCTGGTCAAGTATCTCGAAGGTCGGACCATTCCCACCGAAGACACGACCAAGCGGGTCATGACGTTCTACCGTCCGCGCGGCGTCTACGGGGTGATCACGCCCTGGAACTTCCCGGTCAACATTCCGGTGGAGTACCTCGCTCCGGGAATAGCCGCCGGAAACGCCATCGTATGGACACCGGCGCCGACAACAGCGCTGGTCGCGGCGGCGCTGGTGACGGTGATGCAGGAGGCCGACCTGCCACCGGGACTGCTCAACCTGGTGACCGGCGCCGGCCCAGAGGTCGGCGACGAGATTGTCGTCAATCCGGGCACGAACGCGATCGGCTTCACCGGCAGCGCCGCCACCGGTCGCACCATCGCCCAGCGAGGCGCCGGCAAGGCGCAGCTCATGGAGCTGGGCGGCAACGGACCGGTGATCATCCTGCCCGATGCCGACCTCGACAAGGCAACCCGTGCCACCGCGGCCGGCTGCTTCGTCAATGCCGGCCAGGTGTGCTCGTCGTCGGAGCGCGTGCTTGTGCACGCGGCGGTCTATGACGCGTTCGCCGAGCGGATGACCGTGGCGGCCGCCGAGGTCGTGGTCGGCGATCCACGGGCCGAAGGGACAACCATGGGGCCGCTCAACAATGCGGCCGTGGCCCGGAAGGTGTCGGAGCATGTCACTGACGCGATCGATCGCGGCGCGACGGCCATGTTCGGCGGCGGCCAGCCGGACGGATGTCCGAGCGACCTCTATTTCGAACCGACGGTCCTGTCGGGGGTGGTGCCGGACAGCCTCATCAATCTCGAAGAAACGTTCGGCCCGGTGGCACCGCTGGTCCGGGTCGCCGACGAAGAAGAGGCGCTGGAGGTGGCGCGTGCCAACCGCTACGGCCTGGTCTCATCGGTATTCACCCGTGATCTCAGCACGGCATTCCGCTTCGTCGACGCTGTCCCGACCGGCATCGTCAACGTCAACGATACCAGCAACTATTGGGAACTGCACATCCCCTTCGGCGGCATGTCGGGCAAGGATAGCGGCGTCGGTCGGATCGGCGGGCGCTATTCGCTGGAAGCGATGTGCGACCTGAAAACCGCGACATTCACATTGGACTGACCAGGATGCGGTACGAGCGGCTCACTTCGCCCGAAATCGCTCGGCTGGACCCGGAGCAGACGCTTTTCCTGCTGCCGCTTGGGGCCGTCGAGCAGCACGGTGCGCACATGCCGATCGGCACCGATTCGATCATTTCCCACGCCGTCTGCACCGCCGCAGCCGACAAGCACGGCGCAACCGTGGTGCTGCCGCCGCCGTGGTACGGCTTCTCGCCGCATCACATGCGCTTTGCCGGTAGCATCACGCTCGGCGCTGAGACGCTGACAGCGCTGGTCACCGATATCGTCGGCAGCCTGGTTGCCCAGGGAGGCCGCCGCATCCTGCTGGTCAACGGCCATGGCGGCAACGGCAGCCTGGTCGATCTGCTGTCCTCAACGCTCGGCCGGGCGCATTACGGCAAGGCACGGATCGCCGGCGTCACCTATTTCCGGTTGGCCGCGGCCGATATCGACCGCATCCGCGAATCAGAGCCGGGCGGCACGGGCCACGCCGGCGAGTTCGAAACTTCGGTGATGCTCCACCTGCGGCCCGACCTGGTCGATCAGCAGCAGGCCGATACAGTCTATCCGGATCCCGGGTCGCCGTACCTCACAACCGATCTCACCGGCGCCTCGGCGGTCGCCACTTATCGCGACTTCGCCGATCTGTCGCCGACCGGCGTCCTCGGTGACCCGAGCCTCGCCAGCGCCGAGAAGGGCGAGCGTTTCTTTGTGGCCGCCGCGGCGGCGCTTCATCGCTTCATGGAGGATTTTGCACAATGGCCGATTCAGACCAGGACACCGTGAACGACCCGCTTCGAGTCGCCGTCATCGGGCTGGGCTATTTCGGCGCCCGCCACGCGCAGGTCTACGCCACCCACCCGGCGGCGAAGCTGGTGGCGGTCTGCGATGTGGACGCCGCGCTAGGGGAACGGGTCGCGGCCGAAACTGGAGCCGCAGCCTACGCCGACTTTGCGGCAATGCTGGCCCGCGGCGATGTTGACGCGGTCAGCGTCTGCATGCCCGACCGCCTGCACGAAGAAGCGGCGGTAGCGGTAGCGGGCGCCGACAAGGCAATGCTGCTTGAGAAACCCCTCGCCCATGAAGCAGCGGCGGCACGGCGCATCGTCCAGGCTGTCGAGGCCGCCGGGACGCGGCTGATGGTCGGCCATATTCTGCGGTTCGACCCCCGCTATGTACAGGTCTACGAGGCGTCGGCGCCCGAGGCGATCGGCGAGATCGTGCATGTGCGAGCCGAGCGGACCGGCATCCGCGCGACCGCCGCGCGACTCGGCGCCAGGACGTCTATCCTGTTCTACATGGGCGTGCATGACATCGACGCCATGCAGTGGGTGGCGCGCTCGCGGATCGCCCAGGTGTTCGCCCGGAAGCGGGAAGTTCTCGGTACCGGCAATGAGGATTCCCTGTTTGCCGTGGTCACCTTCGAGAACGGCGCGATCGGAGCGATCGCCTATAGCTGGGCCTGGCCCGACGGCCTGACCAACGGCTACCGCGCCGCCCTGGAGATCGTCGGCACCCGATCCGCGGCCTATATGACCTGCGCCGACCAGGGGTTCTACACGGTCGGCGACACGTCGATTTCCGGCGGCGATACCCATCTGTGGCCGAGCATCAACGGGCGGATCGTCGGCGACCTCGCTGACGAGATCGATCACTTCATACGCGCTACGCGCAGTGGTGCGCCCTATGTGCAGGCCTATGCGGAAGCACTCGACGCCATCCCGGTCCTTGACGCGCTGGCGCGTTCGGCGGAATCCGGCCAGCCGGTCGAGGTCGATCGCGGATAGTTGTGAGGCGACATCGTTGACATCGGGCGACGATGCTGGTTGTGCTCACCGCCCTGCAACGAGGTGAAACGTATGAACTCGGTCGAGCCATCCTCTGAATTTGCCGTGATTACCAGCAACGAGCGGGCGACGCCGTCGCTGGTGTACCGGGCGCTGCTGCGCAGCATCCGCGACGGCCAGCTGGTGCCCGGTGCCAAGATGCCGAATGAGCGGGAACTGGCCGGCCTGCTCAAAACCAGCCGCGCGGCGGTGCGCGCCGCCCTATCGATCATGGAGCGGCAGGGCCTGGTGCGGCGGCAGGTGGGCAGCGGCACCTTTCTTACCGAGAACGCGCGCACCGTTTTCGACAGGATGGATCAGACCGACGTCCTGCGCCACGAAAACGTTCCGTCCTTCGTCGAGATCGCCGAGGGCCGGCTGCTGTTCGAGCCGGCAATGATGGGTCTGGTCGTCAGCCGCGCCGAACAATCCGACATCGACGGCATGTACCGGACCCTCGATGAGATCGTCGACGCGCCGAGCTGGCGGGAGTTCAAGGAGAGCATCTACGCGCTGCATCGACAGATGTATATGGCGACCAAGAACCGGTTCCTCGTTCAAATCATGGACGACATTCTCGACGACCGGCGCGCCGTCGCCTTCGACGGTCGTGACAGCCACAAGCCGGCCCACGATGCGGTGCGGCAGCAGACCCACAAGGAGCTGTCGGCGATCGTCGGCGCAATCGCCGCACGCGACGGCGCGCGCGCCGAGGAACTGACCTCCGATCACCTGATGCGCACCCTGGCGACCATCAATATCTGGCACTGAGGCGCTGCAGGATCGGTGAACCGGTTGCATTCAAAGGGCCCCGGCGCGGCTGCAGCTACTGTTTTTGCTCGAATTATCACGAGTCTTGACTTCAACGCTGCGAGCGCGGCCGCCTTCCTGTCGGGGTGCCACGAATTCACCGTCCCATCGTGAGTCGGAACCAACTCATCCCAATCGTAATTGATTGCCAAATTTTCCGTCAAACCTCCTTTCTGCACTGATCGCATTCCACGCTATTGCGATCCAGGCAATCACACGGGCCGGGAATGGCGCGCGCCTGGCCAGCGGCTCGCCGATGATCGCCAACAAATTCCTGCTTCCTGCCACCGCCGCCGCCGTCGTCGTCGTCGGCGACACCGCCATCACCGGCGCGGTGGGAACCGTCGTGTTTACCCTGATCGGGGCGCTCATCATCTCGGTCCTCCGCATCGGCATGACATTGGCGAGCGTGGACATCTTCGCCCAGCAGATTATCTTTGGTTTCCTGATCGTCGCCGCAGACACGATCGATGGCAGCAAGCTGCCATTCGTCAAATGAGGCGCAGGCGCACCAGCACAGGAGGGACGAATGTCCTACAGCCTCCTCAGAGACTTCGGCCGGCGCATCCGCTGGGGACTGGTCGGCGGCGGGCTCGATTCCATCATCGGTGAAACCCACCGGCTATGTGCGCGTCTCGACAATCGCCTCGACCTGGTGGCCGGCGCGATGTCGATCGATCCGGAGGTCGCCCGCGAAACCGCGGAAGTCTGCCTGCTCGACCCGGATCGCAGTTACGCCGATTTCCGCGACATGGCCGAGCGCGAGGCGGAACGGGAGGACGGTGTCGAGGTGGTCACGATCGCCACGCCACCGCACCTCCATCGCGAGATCGCCGAGCTCTTTCTCGACCGCGGCATCGACGTCATCTGCGAGAAGCCGATGACCAAAACCCTCACGGAAGCGAAACAGCTTTCCGACCGGGTAAGCCATGGCGACCGGCTGTTTGCCCTCACCCACTGCTATACCGGATATCCGATGGTGCGCGAGGCCCGTGCCCTGGTCGCCCGCGGGGCGATCGGCGATGTGCGCCAGATCGAGTGTGACTTTCCCTCCGGCCCATTCATGCAGGAGGATCCGGATCGCGGCAGCCGCCACTGGCGATTCAAGCCTGAAATGATGAGCAAGGAATCGATCCTCGGCGAAGTCGGATCCCACGCGGTGAACATGGCCCAGTTCGTGGCGCAGAAGAAACCGGCGGCGCTGTCGGCGAGCATGACGATCCTGACCGAAGGCCGCGAGACCTATGACGATGTGCAGATCGCCATGCGCTATCCCGACGGCGCACTCGGCCGCATGTGGCTTTCCTTTGTCGCCGCCGGCAACGAGCATGGGCTGAGCTTTCGCATCCACGGCACCGAGGGTAGCCTGGCCTGGCGGCAGGAACAGCCGGAAGCGCTCTGGCTGCGGCATACCGGCAAACCGGCGGAACGCCTGACACGCGGCCATCCCGACCGGATGACACCGGAAGGCTTTCACGCCTGCCGCATTCGTGAGGGACACCCGGAAGGCTATATTCTCGCCTTCGCCAATCTCTATCGCGACTTTGCCGACGCATTCATGGCCCGGCAGCTTGGAACCGGAGTTGAAGGCAGCCTCGGCCACTTCCCCACCGTCGAGGACGGCGTCGACACGATGCGCTTCTACGAAGCAGCGGCCCGATCAAACCAACAGTGCGGCGCCTGGGTCGATGTATGATCACGGGGAACGTTTGCGATCATAGACAGCCGGACCACCGACCAACCCTGCTGGAAGGACGATAGCACCATGACCGGAATTGCGATGCTTGGCGCGGGTTTCATCGGGCAGATGCATGCCCAGTCCTTTCTGTCCGCTGCCATGTCCAGGGGCAGCGACCGCGTCAACCCTGAGCTCGATGTCCTGATCGAACTGCCCCAGAACAGCGACCTCGCCAGGGAAGTCGCCGGTCGCTACGGCTTCAGACAGGTCGTGCTCGATGGCTGGGCCGACACCCTGGCCCGCGACGGAATCGACCTTTTCGTCAACGCCGGCCCCAACAGCGCCCACCTTGCACCAACTGTTGCGGCGGCCGATGCGGGCAAGCATGTGTTCTGCGAAAAGCCGCTCGCCCGGACGGCAGACGAAGCCTACCGGTTGTGGAAGGCGGTGGACGCCTCCGGTGTCACGCACATGTGCGCCTTCCTTCACCGGTTCGTGCCGGCGCTGCGACACGCCCGCAACATGGTGCACGCCGGCGAGCTCGGCGAGATCCTCCATTACCGCAGCCAGTTTCTGCTTGACATGCACGAACCCGACGGATCGCTGAGCTGGCGGTTCAGCCGGGCGGACGCGGGCGGTGGAGCGACCGGTGACCTGGGGTCCCACCACATCGATGTGGCGCGCTTCATCGTTGGCGAGGTCGAGGAGGTGTGCGCCTCGACGCGAACCTGGCTGAAGAATCCGGACGGCAGCGCCGACAACATCAACGACGACTCCTTCAGCGCCATCGGCCGGCTCGACAACGGCGCCCTGGCAACCATCGAAGCATCGCGCGTCCCGGCCGGACATGCCCTGACCGGCAGGATCGAGATCGACGGTACCAAGGGCACACTCGCCTTTTCCATGCTGCGGATGAACGAGCTGGTCTTCACGGAACCGGGGAAGGGGCCAAGGACGATCGCCATCACCCTCGGCACGCATCCCTATGGGCGGTTCTTCCTGCCCGTGGGGATTCAAGGCGCCCATTCGATCGGGTGGCGCGACTGCTTCGTCTTTCAGGCCCATCACATGCTGCAGGCAATCGAGCACGGGGCACCGGTCGGGCCGGACGGCGCAACCTTCGAGGACGGTTACCGGGTCGCGGAAGTGGTCGACACGATCCTGCGCGCCGCAGAAAGCCGCGCGTTCGAAAAAGTCACCTACCGGAGCTAGCCCCACACCGCCTGCCACGACACCGTCCAGTTGTCGTCTTAGTCTGGAACCTGTCGCGGCGCGACAATGCGCGCGGCCCGCGCGGTCGGTGGATCAGGGAGGACAAGAATGACCGATACGATCTTCGTTGTGGTGGAGACGGCGATCGCCGATGGCAAGGCAGAAGAGATGAAGAAAATCTGCGACACCGCGGTGGAAATCGCCCAGTCGAAAGAAATCGGCACGCTGTCCTTCAATCAGTATTTCAAGTCGGATAACACTGCCTCAGTGTCGCTGGAGCTTTATGAAAACTCGGACGCGCTGATGACCCACATGGACAACGCCGCCCGCGACATTCACCACGTCGGTGAGATCGCCACGGTCACCCGTATCGACATTTTCGGTGAGGTCGACGATCGGGTGAAGGCGTTCTTTCAGCCCTACAAGGCCAACTTCCACACCCGTTATTCGGGATTCACCCGATAGAGCATGACACGCGGAAGAGGAGCGGCGGTGTGCGCGCGTTCCCACAATCAGTCTGACAAATGCGAGCCCGCGTGGTCCTGACCCAGACGGCGCCGTCTCCGATCAGGCGAACCCTGACGGTCCGGACAAAGTGCTCTGGACGTTTCCTCCGTTGCTCAGTCATGTACGGTCTTATGAGGCATGGATGTCGCTCTATGCCTCATAAGCCACGCGTCGGAACGACTTCGCCCATACCGACCTTGCCTGAAGCCGCCGGACTCAGAAGCCCTTGGCCGCGCTCTGTCGCTGGATCTCGTAGATCGACCCCTCGGTTTTCGGCGGCGGCTGCGGAATGCGCACCGGCACGCTGGCTACCCGTGGCTCCAGTGTCGTCTCGCCGCACAGCATCCGGTCGTTGAACGCTTCGATCGAGTGAAACGGCACCGCCGACCCGACGATCGGAAAGGCGTCGGCGCTGGCGATCTCGTAGAACACGACGGCGCGATCCTTGGGCGAGCGGTTGGTATCC
>JAAEOR010000871.1 GCA_024222895.1 Hyphomicrobiales bacterium
GCAGTCGTCCGGCAACTGAATGTTCGCGGTCGGAAAACCCAGTTCCCGTCCTCGTTTCTCGCCGTGGACAACGGTGCCAACCACGAACCAGCGGTATCCGAGCAGGCGATTCGCGGCGCGGATATCACCGGCGCCGAGCGCTTCGCGGATTGCCGAAGATGAAACCCGCTCTCCGTTATTGTCGATGACCGGATCGACGACAACGACGCGAAAGCCGAGACGATTGCCGCCGTGAGACAGGCGTTCGGTCGTTCCTGCTCGTCCCCTGCCAAAACGAAAACCCTCACCAACCACGACCCATCGTGCCGCCAGGCTCCCGACCAGAACCGACTCCTCGAACGCCTCCGGATCGAGTCGTGAGAACGAATCATCAAACCGTGCTGCAACGACCGCATCCACGCCCAGAGCCGACAACAGCCGCGCCTGTGCGACAGGGGGCGTCAGCCTGAAAACCGGCTGCCCCGGCTTGAAAAATGTTCGCGGGTGAGGGTCGAATGTCAACACGATCGCAGGGGCCATGTCGGGCTCCGCCGCCGCGACAGCCGCGCGTATGAGAGCGGCGTGCCCCAGATGGACGCCATCGAAGTTGCCGATGGCGACCGCGCCGCCGGCAACGTCGGACGGCAGGAGATCCAGCGAAAATGTCGGCAGGCCGTGTCGCAGAGCTTCGGCAGTGTGCGGCATTGTTTTCGGCGGCCTGGAGGTTGAGAGGGCGGCAAACTGACGGCTTGTTTGAGGCCGGTCAAGCGGCCGAACGCACCATGTGCTCACCAAGTGAGATGGGGAATGAACGCGCGAGCTGCGAGGCCGGCGTCTTCGAGGACGGCCGCGACTTTGCCGGCATCGGGGTTTTCACGTGGACCGTAGGAGTCGGCATGAATGCCAGCCGTCACAAACAGCGCGTCGATTCCAGCCCCGGCGGCGCCACGAAGGTCGGTTTCCAGCGCGTCACCGATGGCGAGGATCGCGCCTGCGGTCACAGGCGATCCCGCCAAAGTCCCAAAACGTTCAAGCGAAGCATCAAAGATCGGAGCATGCGGCTTGCCAAGGCTGACAACCATGCCACCGATGGCTTCGTACCGCTCGGCGATCGCGCCGGCACACCAAATCAGCTTGTGACCCCGTTCGACAATCTTGTCAGGATTGGCACACAGCATCGGGATATCGCGTTCCTTCCAACGCGCCAGAGCGTCCGCATAGTCGTCGGGCGTCTCGGTTTCATCGTCAAACAATCCCGTACAGGAAATCAGGTCGGCCGCGGCTTCGTCGACCAGACCAATGTCTATACCGTCGTAGATGGGCAGA
>JAAEOR010000872.1 GCA_024222895.1 Hyphomicrobiales bacterium
CTCGGCCTCGACCACAACGAGACCCGTTCCTGGCATGGATGGCATCGCCACGTCTCCCTCGTCATGCTCGCCTTCGCCATGATGGCCACCATCCGCCATCATGCCAATGCAGCATTATCCCCCAAAAAGTCCCATCATAAGCAATGCACAACCCGCCACTGATCCGATGGTCCGTCCAGGAAATCCGTCGCATCGCCACACGTCTCGCCCGAAGACGTATCCACCCCCCAAATGTCATCGCATGGTCAATGTGGCGACGAGCACATCAGGCCGTTGCCAAACAAGCCCACATCAAATCAAAAGCGCAACTGTAGTGCTAGGAGTCTTCCGTGATCCGGATGTACGCCGCCGTCACGAACAGGATGATCAGCCCGAACAGGATGCGCCGGGAGCCTTCCGGCATCTGCAGGACGGTGAGCAGCGTCGTCAGCACCGTCAGGATCAGCTCCCCGATGATCGTGCCGGTATAGCCGCCACGGCCGCCGAAGATCGACGTGCCGCCGATGACCGCCGCCGCCACCGAGGGCAGGAGCAGCGGCACGGCCAGCGAGAGCGACGGCGCCTTGATCAGGCCTACATAGAGGAGCCCGGCCACGCCGGCGAGCAGACCGGAGAGGACATAGAGCGCCAGAATGACCTGCCAGTAGAGCACACCGGCGATGCGGGTCGCGTGCTCGTTGTCGCCGACGGCGTAGAGCAGCCGGCCGAAACCGGTCCGGCGCAGGATGAACAGAACCAGCGCGTTCGGTACGCCGTAGGTGCGACCGGTTCCGAGCCAGCTCAGAATGGTCGGGACTTCGGAGCCGGTGGCGATGACCGTACGCTGGTAGACCTGCAGGACGCCGGTGCCGATCAGACTCATGCCAAGGGTCATGATCAGCGGGTGGACGCGAAAAATGCCGACGCCTATGCCGTTGGCGAGACCGATCAGGGCAGCCGGCACCAATGAAATCAGTATCGCTATGGCCGGATCGTGGGTGGTGACCGGGGTCGCCATGATGAAGGCGCTCATCGTCGCCACGATCCCCACCGACAGGTCGATACCGCCGGCGATGACGACCGGGCGTCTGGGCGGCCGCGGCGAAAGCGAAAGGGAGGGCGGCGAGGGCGAGGGAGCCAGTGGCCGGCGATCGTCCTAGAAAGCCGGCGAGCTTCTTGACGCTGCGGATGTAATCACGCTGGGTATCGGCGGTGAAATTGCAGACGGTGCCGTTCGCCTCAGGTGGCTGTAGTTGCAAGGCATCAGGGAAAAGCCGACATTCGAAGCTGGCGAAAACTCTCCTATTCGTCGTGCCCAGCTTTGCGTAGGCCTTCCATAATGTGTGCGCAATCTCGCGGCGCCACATTCCATTTGTGGATTTCCTCTGCGGCGGAAACACTAGGTTTCACTTCTTTCATCTTTGCCAGGGACGCGCTTGCTTCCTTGCGGTCGAGGTGCCCGAACGCGGCGGCACTCAGCAAATGTGTCCAATAAAAATCCGGCATGCTGATGCGCTGCACGTCCACCAGCACATCCTCGTGTCGACGCTGATGGAAATGCAACAGCGCGGAACTGAAATGATACCAGCCCGGATGCAGAGGATTCAGCTTCTTGGCCCGGTCGGACAGCTCTGATCCACGCTCATACTCGCCCAGGAAAGACCGATAGTGGCCAACTTCGGCGAGTATTTCAGGATCGTTCGGGTTGAGGTCAAGCGCACGCTGCGCCTCGGCCTCGAACTTTCCAATGTCCTTCTGGAAAAAATGTACGATCGCCAACCAGCAACGGGCATAGGCACTTTGTGGGTCAAGTTGCGTGGCCTTCAGGGCCATGGCCAAAGCCCGCCCGATCGGGTTTGGTCGAGGATTGGCCTCGAACCGGTGCTCGGCCAAATAAACATTGGCCAGCAGCGCATGCGCTTCGGCATAGTTCGGATCAAGCTCGATCGCTCTTTCCAGAAGGTCTCGCGCCTCGGCGTGCATTGCTTCGTTCAGGGTGGCGGTGTAGCGCCGCGCACGCAGCAGGCAATCATACGCATCCCATTCGGACGGGCTTTTCCGCAATGCGTGCGTCAGGGCAGTATCCTGCATCCTGACTCCAAGCGACGCGACAATCATGTGAGTTATCGCGTCCTGGACCGCGAAAATATCCTCCAGTTGCCGGTCATAACGATCTGTCCACAGGGATACGCCTGAAGCGGCGTCAATCAGCTGGACGCCAACGCGTAAGCGCTGTCCCGCCCTGCGCACGCTGCCGTCAACGATGTAGCCCGCACCAAGTTTTTCCGCGACCTCGGCCAGTGGAATATCGCGGTTTTTGAAGTGAAAGGACGAACCGCTGGCGATCACCCTCAGCTCTCTGAAATGCGTCAGGTTGGCGATCACGTCTTCGGTCAGGCCATCGCAGAAATAGTCATCCAGACCCTCGCTGGCGATCTTGAAAGGCAAAACGACCAGCGTCGGCATCAGGCTGGCTTGATTGGTCTCCAAGGGAGCGATCGTCGCCAATGTCGAAGCTCCCGACGCGGCGGCCATTGTTGGGGGGGGCTCGGATGCCGCGCCCGTCTCACCGCTCGCCGTGGCGATCGCTGTGTCGACGCCAGAGTTCACCTCGACCGGAACCACCAGCCGAATGCCCCGCCGGATCACCGTGGCAATCACGGCTTGCTTGCGCCCATCGTCGCCGACCACCTTTCGGGCCGCCGCGATCCGACCGTCGATCGTGGCTTCGGCGACGATCCGTCCGCCCCATATCTCTTCGATCATCTGGTCCTTGGTGACCAGCTTGCCCGCTTCCCTTGCCAGCATACAAAGCAAATCAAACACCTGCGGCTCTACGGCCTGGGCGATACCATTGCGCGATAACACATGGGTTTCCGTATTCAGGACAAAACCGGCAAATGTGAATGTCACACAGTCAGATCCTTGAAGGCGCGCGCTGACACCGAAATGCCGGAGATCCTATGCAAAGCCAGCAGCCGCGGTGGGCAGCTTTGCAGGCAGTACCTGATTTTCTCAAGCTTCGATACTGCACCCGGACCCTCTGTCGGCTCTGCCAAGGACTTCACCATGATGAACCAGGAAGACCAAAGAAAATCCGCAGGTCCGCCAAAGGTCTTCTGCAAGCGCTGTCGGGTTGGGCCTGCCAGATTGATCACGGTTAACACCTGCACAGAAGGAATATCACGATGACCTGGTCGCTCAAAGGAACTTACTTCGAAAGCTGCAATTGCGATGTCGCCTGCCCCTGCCTTTTTCTGAGCCCCCCAACCGGAGACGAGTGTACCGTGCTGGTC
>JAAEOR010000873.1 GCA_024222895.1 Hyphomicrobiales bacterium
CCGGCGCCTGGGCGTCGAGGCCTCGCCCGATCAAGTCATGATCGTTCCGGGCGGCAAGGTCACCATGTTTTCGGCGATCCTGATGTTCGGTGAACCCGGAGTCGATATCCTCTATCCCGACCCGGGCTTTCCCATCTACCGTTCGATGATCGAGTATACCGGCGCCCGACCGATCCCCATCCCGATCCGCGAGGAAAACGCCTTTGCCTTTTCGGCGCAAGAGACCCTCGGTCTGCTCACGCCGCAGACCCGGCTGGTCATCCTGAACTCGCCGGCCAATCCGACCGGCGGCGTCACGCCCAAGGTCGAGATCGACGCACTTGTCGCCGGCCTCGCGAAGCGACCGGACATCGCGATCCTGTCCGATGAGATCTATGGGCAGATGACCTATGACGGTCTGCCCCATGTCTCGTTGCTCACCTACCCTGAAATCCGCGACCAGCTGATCCTGCTTGACGGCTGGTCAAAGACCTACGCCATGACCGGCTGGCGGATGGGCTGGGCGATCTGGCCAGCGGCGCTCTATGACAACATGCGCAAGCTCGCCGTCAACGCCTGGTCCTGTGTCAACTCGGCGTCGCAGTTCGCCGGTCTGGCGGCACTCACAGGCCCGCAGGATTCGGTCGACGCGATGGTCACGGAGTTCGACCGCCGTCGCGCGATCGTTGTTGAGCAGTTGAACAAGCTGCAGGGCGTGTCGTGCATTACGCCGAAGGGCGCTTTCTATGCCTTCCCCAATATCAAGGCGACCGGTTTCAAGGCGAAGGATCTCGCCAACCGGATTCTCGATGAGGAAGGCGTCGCGATCATCGGCGGCCCCGACTTCGGCATCCTCGGCGAGGGCTATATTCGCGTCTCTTATGCGAACTCGGCGGAAAACATCCAGCGGGCCATGGGGCGGATTGCCGGTTTCCTGGAGCGAAACCACAACCGGGCGGAGAGCGGCTAGAAAGGCGATCGGCCTTGGTGTGGCAAGTGTGCCGCCGCTTATTTGGAAGCGGGTGCCAGCCGGCTTCCAGCGAATGCAAACGTTCCCATTGGATCTGCGTCACACGCTTCGGGTGCCGCCATGGGGTCACAGGTTTCAAGTGGCTGGTAAAGAACCACCGAAATCTCACCGGCTATCTTGTCTTCGGTCGCTGTCAAGCGCCAATCGCTCCTGGCCAGATCAGCCGCTCCATCAGACTCGGTCATGCCGAAATCCAGAGTTACCGCCTCCGCATCACTTCCGCCGACGCAGTGCAGGACCCCCATCTGCAGGCCGAACTTGAAAGGCAGCTGATTGGAATCAGCGATCAGGAGGTTGCCGTTGTCGTCGATTGACATGATGGCTCGCGAGGCAAACGAACCGTCGTCCTTCGTGATCGACAGGAGATAGGTTCCGGCGAGATTGTTCATGCAGTCCGAGTCCTGGGACAAAGCCGTCGCCGGCAGCAAGAACACGGCCCCGACCAGCGCCCGCATGCCGTGGCGCAATCCGCTCGGATTCCGTTCCATTTCGCCTCCAATCGTGTTGAACCCGCCGAACACCCAAGCGAGCAGATGTGGGGTTATACCAAGGGTGCTTAATATTGACCCCGTGCGTTGGGTTGAATTCGAATAGGGAGATGTTTGAATTCGTGAGTCGCTTTTGATCTCGCGGGGTGGAGAACCTCGCACGCCGTGTGACGCATCATGCGGCGATAAGCAGATGGGTGAGGCAATCCGGGTGCTTCCGGTGCGCCATAAATCAGCAGAACCCATTGAAGCCGGACGGGCGGGGACTTCCGAC
>JAAEOR010000874.1 GCA_024222895.1 Hyphomicrobiales bacterium
CAACGGCCAAACTGAAGGGCAAATCACCAAGCTCAAGCTCGTCAAACGGCAGATGTATGGTCGCGGGAAAATCGACCTTCTCGAGGCGCGATTGATCGGTGTGGCTTAACCGCTGAAATCATCAAAATTGCGCCGGAGCCTAATATTGACCCCTTTGATGGCCCCAATTCGTTTGCCGACAAGGCACGTCTCGAAGGGCGACACGGGGTCATCGTTCGAGAGACGTAACGCAGCTCGGCGGGCGAATTCGGGCCACCGCAGGCCAGAGTTTATGTGGGTTGTGGACGTCGTGCGATCGGCTCGTGGTACCAGTATCAAGGCGCCAATCGCGCCTCGCCAAACCCAGCGGAAACGCCGGTCAAAGGAGTCAATATCGGCCGCCCTTGGTATGAGCCCACGGAATTTTGATCGCACGCGCAACCATCGTGATCCCGGAACCGGTATCCGGCAGATAAAACACTGTGACGTGCGTTCGATTGAGTAGGGGAATGACCGAGCCATGATCACTCGTCGCAAATTGTTCGGCCTCGGCGCCGGTGCACTGGCTGGCGCGACCAGCCTGACGATCGCCG
>JAAEOR010000875.1 GCA_024222895.1 Hyphomicrobiales bacterium
AACGACATCGTCGGCCAGGTTCCGGCAAGTGATGTGGATGGCGACACGCTGAGCTATACGATCATCGCCGGCAATGATGATGGTGTCTTCGATATCGATGGTAGCGGCAACGTCTTTGTCGCCGACACCAGTGGCCTCGATGCCGCGACCACGCCCTCCTATGCGCTCTCCGTCGAAGTCTCCGACGGAGAATTCACCGATACCGCCACAATCAATGTCACGATCAGCGATGGCTCGCTTCCGTCGCCGCTTCTTGCGGCGGGGCCTTACTTGCTTGATGGCGATGTGAGCCAGGCAGCGATCATCGCCCATGATGACAGCTATCTGTTGGCGGGTGGCACGATGGAGTTCACATTCACGGCGGATGCTGTGGATGGTCGGCGTTTTCTGTTCTCCAAGGACTCGAGCGGCTTTGACGCTGGTGGTCACGCCGGGGTCTACATTGAAGACGGCGCGGTGGCGGTGCGCTTTCAGGACACCGCGGCAACTCATGTTGCGCAGACCGGCACCCTGATCACCGCCGGTCAGACCCACCATGTCGCGGTCACGTTCGGAGCGGCGGGCCTCATCATCTACGTTGATGGCGCCATGCAGGCCGCAGATGCCTATACCGGTGGCCTGCTCGGCAATCTCGAACCGATTGTTCTCGGCGCCAATCAATGGTCAAGCGGCAACCTGATCGCCAACAAACTGCTCGACCCGTTCAATGGTGCGCTGACTGACGTTGCCCTTTATGGCGAGGCGCTGGGCGCTTCCGCAGTCGCGCAGTTGAGCCAAGCTGCGCTCAACGACGTTCCTGTTGCGACAGATGACGCGATCGGGACGGACGTTGATACGCCGCTGGTGATCGACGTGGCTGCGGACCTTCTTTCCAACGACAGCGATGGAGACGGAGACCCTCTGGTCATCAGCGGTTTTGCAACACCCACCTCCGGCGGCGGGGCAGTGGTCGACAATGGTGATGGTACTCTAACCTATACGCCCGGCGCCGGCTTCCTCGGCGAAGATACGTTCACCTACACCGTGAGCGACGGTCAAGGCGGCGAGGACATTGCGACAGTGACGGTGACGGTCGCCGATCCGACCAATACGGCGCCGGCCGCTGTGACCGACCTTGCTACGGTCAACGAGGATGATACGACCACCATCGCCGTTCTGACCAACGACAGCGATCCGGACGGTGATCCGGTAATCATCACCAACCTCGGCACTGCCG
>JAAEOR010000876.1 GCA_024222895.1 Hyphomicrobiales bacterium
CCGTCAGGTTATCGACCTGACCAGCCTCTCGGCGGCCGAGGGCTTCATCATCCAGGGCGATGCGGGCTATGACAGTGCCGGCCGGAGCGTTTCGTCGGCGGGGGATGTCAACGGCGACGGGTTCGACGACCTGATCGTCGGGGCACCCAGAGGCGACGATGGCGGCTTCGCTGCCGGCGAGGCCTATGTCGTGTTCGGGTCGGGTTCGGGTTTCGGGTCGGATGTCGGTGGCCGTCAGGTTATCGACCTGACCAGCCTCACCGCAGCCGAGGGCTTCATCATCCAGGGCGATGCAGTCTTCGACTATGCCGGCTCTAGCGTTTCTTCGGCGGGGGATGTCAACGGTGACGGGTTCGACGACCTGATCGTCGGGGCGCCGTCTGGTGCCGACGGCGGCGGCTATGCCGGCGAGGCCTATGTTCTCCTCGGTGGGGCCTTTGGTGGCTCGACAACGCCGGTGATCACCAACGGCACGGCGGCCGCCGAGATGCTGATCGGCGGGGCGGGTGACGACCAACTCTCGGGCGGTGGTGGTGCTGATGTCATCCGCTCCGGCGCCGGCGATGACCTGCTAACGGCCGCCGACCTGACCTTCAAAAAGATCGATGGTGGTTCTGGGCGGGACACGCTGGTGTTTGCCGGGACGTCCGAGACCATCGACTTCACCGCCATCGCCGATAATCTCATTGCCGGGATCGAGGTCCTCGACATCTCTGGCACCGGCACCGACACCATCGTCCTCGGTGCGCTCGACGCCTTCCACTTCTCCGACACGCCAAACGCTGATTTCACCGGCGCTGACAGTCACAAGAATTTTGTTGTCCTTGGCGATACCGGCGACACGATCGACTTCCGCGACTTCGACCCAGACGGAGGCGGTACCGTCCCCGGCTACGAGTGGCAGCTTGATGTCTCGGACAAGAACCTCGACGGCTCAGCAGGCGGCGACTTCGATTTCTACAATCTGGTGCGGGATGGGAACACCGTTGCCTCGGCGGCGGTCGATGCCGACATGACTGTGCTACTCGCGCCGTGACGACCGTCGACGCCTCAGGCTTGGCCGATGGCGAAGCTGCCCTGGAAAGCGGCAAGCCCAAGCTGGAGATAACCACCTCCCGCCAGTTCGTCAGTTGGCTGGCCGAGAGCGGCGGCAGCCTTGCCTTTACCACCTACCAGAGCGGCAAGGTCTTTCTGATCGGCAGCAATCGCGAGACTAGGCAGGCTTGCCCGTGTGGAGAATTTTCAACAGCAGGACAGTGCCGAACGGGCATTCAACAAGCTGGCGCGGACGTTCACGACACAGGTAGAGGCGTTGAAGCGTTATCGCACCGGCGGCAAGCAGACAGTTCGTGTCGAGCGCGTGACCGTAAACGAAGGCGGCCAGGCCATCGTCGGGAACGTCGAGCAGCCGGGGGGAGGGTCATCTCCAAAACCAAAGGACCAACCCCATGCAAAGCCAATTGCCGATGCACCAGGCACCGCGATGCCAGGCCAGATCGAAGCGAAGCGGGAAGCGGTGCCGGTCACCGGCAGTGAAGGGTAAGGCCGTCTGCCGGATGCACGGTGCCGGTGGTGGCGCGCCTGCCGGCAACAGCAATGCCCGCAAGCACGGTAACTACGGCCAGGAGGCTATCGAGACGCGACGCATGATCGCCGAGCTGATCCGTGTGAGCCGCGGACTATTTAAGATTGTATAGGCTGGCTTCAGCGGCTTGAAGCCAAACTGCGGGGGGAACTGAATGACCAGCCTCACCGTCGGACCCTAACCACAGATCAGGCAGAGCGTGACCGCGGGTGATCTTGATCAGTCTGTCGATACATCTGAACCGGTGATGTCATCCCGTATTAACCGTCTCCAGTTGACCTTTTTCGACCTCAGCCGACAATTTCGGCGGGCAGGAAGAAGAAACCTGAAAGGGGAGTTTCTCGCCCAGGGTGATGACCGGGTGATGACCGGGCCGCCAACGCCAGATCACGGGGCGTTGCCACCGCTACGAAGTCGTTGACTTCAATAGGGAAATTTGGAGCGGGCGATGGGATTCGAACCCACGACCCCAACCTTGGCAAGGTTGTGCTCTACCCCTGAGCTACACCCGCTAGCGCCGTTGCCGGCCGATGCGGGCTTATATCGCTCCTCAGCCCACTGTTGCAACGGCGATCTCACCGCTGGTGCGCCAGCCACCGGGACAGTAAGCGTCTGCGGTCATGTCTCACGGAGAGAACGGACCATGCCGGCGACCGTTGCGGATCTTCAGGCCTATATGCGCGATCTTGGGATCGAGACGACCACGGTTACCCATCCGCCGCTGCACAC
>JAAEOR010000877.1 GCA_024222895.1 Hyphomicrobiales bacterium
AACAAACTGGCGACGCGCGGCTTCTCGACAGAAAGTAGGTCCATGGTCAGCTCCGAATCAGGTCAGGAACAACGGAATCACCACCATGGTTAATTCTTAATTGCCGTTAACCCGAACTCGCTACCGTCCGACAAGGATTGAACGGCTGGACACTGGCGGGCGTGGCTTTTAGTGTCGCCGACTTCGAAGCAATAGCGGGTAGCCATGTCCCGGGTCCTCCTTTCAGGCAGTCTCCATGACGACGGTATGGCCGTGTTCGCGGCCCGGCCGGATGTGGAGATCGTGACGATGCCCGATGGCGATGCGGCGACCTTTGCCGCGATGTTGCCCAGTGCTGATGCGTTGCTCATCCGTACCGCACTACTGCCGGAGCAGGCAATTGCCGATGCCGATCGCCTTAGAGTCGTTTCGCGGCACGGTGTCGGCTACGACAACGTCCCGGTCGCGGCGCTGACCGCCAGGGGCATTCCCCTGGCATTGGCCGTCGGCGCCAATCGCGACACCGTGGCCGAGCACGTCTTCTATCTAGTGCTGTCGATCGCCAAGCACGGCCCGGCTTATGATCGGGCGGTGCGGCAGGAAGCCTGGAACGATCGCAACCTGCTCAAGGCGTTCGACATCGGTGGGCGTTCGCTGCTGCTGATCGGATTTGGTCGTATCGGTCGCAGCGTTGCGCGGATGGCTCAGGCCTTTTCCATGCGCGTGTTCGCGTTTGATGCAGTTGTGACTGCCGAGGAGATGGCGGCAGCCGGGGTCGAGCACGTTGCCGATTGGCGCGCGTTTCTTCCGGAAGCGGATGTTGTGTCCCTGCACGTTCCCCTGCTGCCGGAAACCGACAATATGATTGGCGCCACCGAACTGGCCGCGATGAAGCCGGACGCGATTCTCATCAACGCGGCCCGCGGCGGCCTGATCGACGAAGCCGCCCTGGTTGTCGCGCTCGACGAAGGGCGTCTGGCCGGAGCCGGCATCGACACGTTGCGCGACGAGCCGCCACCGGCCGGTTCTCCGCTGCTTGGCTGCGAGCGGGTGATCCTCAGCCCCCATCTGGCCGGTCTTACCCGGGAATCCGCCGCGCGGTTGAGCGTCTACGCGGCGCGCAACATCCTCGCAGCGCTCGACGGGACGCTCGATCCGGCCGTCGTTGTCAATCCATCGGTCCTTGCACAATGAAGACACTTGGAATTGGGTTGGTCGGCAGCGGCTTCATGGGTCGCAGCCATGCCTATGCATTTCGGGCCGCCGACGCCGTATTCGACTTGCCGGTGAGGCCTTCCCTGGAAGTCCTGGCGGACATCGATGACAATACGGCGGCCAAGGCGGCGCCGTCGCTCGGGTTCGCGCGCTCTACCGGCGACTGGAAGGCACTGATCGCCGATCCGGCGGTCGACCTGGTGGACATCACCGCGCCGAATGCCTTGCACAAGCCGATCGCTTTGGCCGCCATAGAGGCCGGCAAGCCGGTTTATTGCGAAAAGCCATTGGCCCCGAACGCTGCGGAGGCCGGGCAGATGGTCGATGCCGCCGAACGTAATGGGGTCATGACCGCGGTCGGTTTCAACTACCTGAAGAATCCGATGGTGGCGTTGGCGCGCGAGATCGTTGACAGTGGCGAGATCGGCGAGATCATCAGTTTTCGTGGCATCCACGCCGAAGACTACATGGCTGATCCGTCGGCGCCACATACCTGGCGTCTCGAACCGGCGGGTGGACATGGGGTCGTCGCCGATCTCGGCAGCCACATCATTTCGATCGCTCGTCATATTGCCGGACCGATCACCTCGGTGGTTGGCCAGATAGCGACGGTCGTCGCCGAGCGTCCGGTCCGCCCCGGCGCCAGCGAGACCCGCCCGGTCGAGGTCGACGATCAGGCCAGGGCGTTGATCCGTTTCGACAACGGTGCGACCGGATCAATCGAAGCCAGTTGGGTTTCCCCGGGGCGCAAGATGACCCTGGCCTTCGAAATCACCGGTACAAAGGGTACGATCTTTGTCGATCACGAGCGAATGAGCGAGTTGCAGCTTTATACGTCAACCGGCCAAGCGGCCGGAAGGCAGGGCTTCAAGACCATTCTCGCCGGTCCCGAACACAGCGTCTACGGAGCGTTCTGCCCGGCACCGGGTCATCAGCTCGGTTTCAATGACATCAAGACGATCGAGGCGAGGGCGCTGATGCTGGCTTTGGCGGATGGACCACCGTTCCAACCGGACTTTCGCGAGGCCTGGGAGATCCAGCGGGTGGTGGATGCGATTGTGCTGTCGGCCCGAGAGAGCCGCTGGTTGACCGTGACGGATATCTAGACAAAGTGAAACCGGCGCCGGCGTGCTCGGAAGGGGAGGGGAACGAATGAACCAGATAATCGCCAAGCTTGGGCGGCGGCTCCGCCTTGGCGTGATTGGTGGCGGTCCGGGGTCCTTCATCGGCTCGGTCCACCGGACTGCGGCACGCCTTGACGACAACTATGAAGTTGTCGCGTCGGTGCTGTCGTCGAATCCGGAACGCTCAAAGCGGGAGGGCCTGGCGATCGGTGTCGCTGACGACCGCGCCTACGGCACGGCAGAGGAGCTCTTCGCCGGCGAGAAGGCGCGCGACGACGGGATCGACGTGGTCGCCATCATGACGCCCAACGACAGTCATTACGCGCTGTGTCTGGAGGCGCTGGAAAACGGGCTGGACATCATCTGCGACAAGCCGCTGACCACGAGCCTCAGCGAGGCGCGCGACCTTGTCGATCGGGTCAAGACGGCCGGCATCGTGTTTTGCCATACGTTCAACTACACCGGCTTCCCGATGGTCCGTCAGGCGATGGCGATGGTTCGCGACGGTGATCTCGGCGCCGTCCGGATGATCGAGGTGGAGTACATTCAGGGCCATCTTGCCGGCCTGAAGCCCGACGAGGATGGTGGCTCGGACAACTGGCGATTCCAGCCGGAGAAAGCCGGCGAATCCCTGATCCTCGGTGACATCGGGAGTCATGCTCATCACATGGCCCGTTATGTCACCGGTCAGGACCTGTCGCGGCTGACCGCAGATGTCACCACCGTCGTGCCGGGCCGCGTTGCCCAGGACTATGCCGGTATCATGTTCCGGCTGGAGAGCGACGCGCCGGGGATCATGTGGGTAACCCAGGCGGCAGCCGGCGGGGTCCACGGTCTGCACTTCCGCCTGTTCGGAGAGCGAGGCGGCCTCGAGTGGTTCCAGGAGACGCCAAACCAGATCATCCACTCCCGCCTCGGTGCACCGACGATCACGTTCGAGCGCGACGGCCCCGACCTCAAGCCGGAAGCGGCCCGCGCCACACGGATCGGCTTCGGGCACCCCGAGGGATATCAGGAGGCGTTTGCGGTCCTCTATGCCGATGCGGCCGAGGCGATTGTAGCCCGCAAGCTCGGTGTCAAACCCGACCCGCTGGCTCTGGACTTTCCCGGTGTCGAGGATGGCGCCCGCACCATGCAGTTCATCACCGCCGCGCTTGAGTCCACCCACACCGGCGGTTGGGTCGACTATCAGGTCGCTTTTTAGACCCTCATCGGGTGCGACATGAGGTGAGCGTCGGCCCCAAGCCCCGACGACTGGGGCGGGCTTGGCCCGGCGTTTCCGCCGAGCTCATGCGGGACGTATTGAACCCGCGTGTTTGACGGTGCGCCGAAGAAGGGGTTCTCGATGTTCGCCCCTTGTCCCCGTTGCTGCTCGGAGTCTGCTCAGATGAGCAATTGGGGAAGGGTGAGCGCCAGCCGCGGTGTCACGGTGAGGATGGCCACCGACAGGAGCAGGATCAGCCAGTAAGGCGTCGAGGCCAGTGCTGCGACGCCAAGTGGCACTTCTTCCTTGGTGACGGAGACAAGGACCGACAGGTTGAGTCCGACGGGAGGGGTTATCTGCCCGATCTCGATCATGATGGTGATGATGACGCCCAGCCAGACGGCGTCGTAACCGAGGCTCGTCAGCAGGGGAAAGACGATCGGCAATGTCATGACCATCAGTGACAGCCCATCGAAAAAGCAGCCGAGCAGGAGGTAAACCAGGACGACGAGAACGAGCACGGTCAGCGGCCCGAGATTCGCCGCCTGGACCGACTCGAGGATGGCCTGGGGCATGCCAAGCAAGCTCACCGCCTGGGCCAGAATGGTCGCGCCCATCACCACAAAGGCGATCGCTGCATAGAGAAGGATCGATTTGTAGATACTCAGGACCAGCTTTCGTGCGGTCAGCGATCCCCAGAGGCGCCCGACAAGAACGGTTGCAATGACACCGATCCCGGCCGCCTCGGTCGGTGTGGCGATTCCGAAAGTGATACTGCCCATGATCGCCAGAATGAGCAGCACGAATGGCCAGATTCCCAGGAGGTCGAGGACAATCCGTAGCGGTGCGAGTGTTTCGGCGTCGCGCGGTGCCAGGGCTGGGTTCGCCACGCAGCGCACAAAGATGTAGACCATGAACATCAGCGCAATCATCAGACCGGGCAGGACACCCGCGACAAACAGACTGCCGATCGAGGTCTCGGTGAGCGCTCCATAGATAAGCAGCGACAGGCTGGGCGGGATCAGCAGGCCAAGTGTGCCCCCGCCGGCAAGGGAAGCCACGACCATCTTGCGATCGTAGCCGCGGGCGGTCATTTCGGGATAGGCGACCGAACCAATCGCCGCTGCCGTCGACAGGCTCGAACCGCTGACTGCGCCGAAGAGAGTGCATACAGCGATATTGGTATGGAGGAGGCCGCCCGGCAGGCGCTGAAACACCGGCGAAAGCGCACTGTAGATGCGTTCGCTGACGCCGCTGCGCAACATCAATTCGCCAAGCATGATGAACAGCGGAATGGCGCTCAATGTGAAGGAATTAAGGACATTCCACACTGCGTCGACCGCAACGAAGGTCGACCCGCCGGCGACGAACTGCAGGATCAGAAAACCGGTAAGCCCGAGGGCTGCACCGAGCGCCAGTCCGGAGCCGGCGAACACCGTCAGCCCACCGAGCAGAATTGCCCAGACCGCCCCCATCAGGGGCTCCGGTCGGTTCGGTTGGGCGGCATCCGCCCCCGGTCAGCTACTGGTTCTGGCAGGCTGTTCTCCGATCAAGCCGCGGACCACGAATGCGACCGCCGTGAGGATGAGTGAGAGAGGGATCAACGCCATCCACGGGTACATCAACAGGCGGGCGACTTCAGTCTTAAGCGTCCGCTGGAACGCGAAATCCAACCAGGGCAGGCACAACGCGAAGTACCACAGGCAGAAGCCCAGCCCGAACACGCTCGCGCCCATCCCCGCCCATCGACGCTGGCGTTGGGGCAGATTCACGACAAGGATGGAAACGCGCACATGTTCCGCGTTGAGCGTGGCAAGCGGCAGCGCCAGGAAAAACGCAGCGGTCATCAGCAGCCCAACCAGCTCCTCGGTGAAATGGAGTGGGCTGTTGGTGACATGACGCATGAAGACGCTGGCGCCGATCAACACGACGATTGTCGTTCCCGCAAGGGCCGCGAGGATGGCCAGCCCCCGAAAGACGGGGGTTAGCCACTTTTGCGCCAGAAGCGCCGAAGCGTGGAGGGCCCCGTGTGGCAGCTTGGCGTCAGGCGCCATCAACGCCCAAGGATATCAAGAATTCGCTGGCGATACTCGGGCGCGTTGCCGCCGGCTTCCTCGGCCATTTCCTTCCAGGTTGCCGATGCGGCGTCAAGGAACGCCGCCCGGTCCTCGTCCGAAAACGGTTCGACAAACTCGACCCCTTGCTCCGCGAGTTTGGTCCGCGCGGCCTGCTCGTTTTCTTCCGCCTGCGAGTATTCGTTGGTCCGCTCCCACACCCGTTCCGCCGCAGTCGTCACGGCCTGCTGCTCAGCCTCCGTCAGGCTGTCCCAGGCATCCTGGTTTGCACCCAGGACGTAGGGCACACTGGCGATCGGATACAGGTAGGACGCATAGTCGGCCACCTCCTGCAGCGAAATCGTATGGGCGAACAACGCGGGATAGACCGCACAGTCCACCACGCCGGTCTGCCCAGGGTCGTCGAAGGCGTCAAGTTCACCAACGGCGTCGCGGTCATTGCAACGCCAAACAAGGACGCCGCCTGAGCGGACCCGTCACCCAAATTCAGCCATAGCTC
>JAAEOR010000878.1 GCA_024222895.1 Hyphomicrobiales bacterium
AGATCGCTTCAAAACGTTGTTTGCCATCAATGATAGCGTATGGCAACTGCTTCTCATTGAGCTTAGAATCTGTGTACGTAAAATCAGCGATATAAAACTTTGGTACGTCGAATCCATTAAGAATGGAATCGACTAGATAGGCTTTGTCCGTTGCTGACCAAAGGCGTCCCCTGCGTTGGTAGGATGGTTCCATATCAATCTTGGTCTTCTGTGTTCTCCACCAAGAAAGCGTCTTTGCTTCAAACGCAGTTACCTTCAGTGCTGGACGTGACGTTCTCATCTAAACCTCAAATCCGAAATAGCGCTTTGTTTCCCGTGCGAGCCCTTCTAGAGCATTTTCTGAACTGATTGAATCGTTGGGGATTCCCGAATCAGTTTTGATCTGATTCAAGATGTGGGCTGGTAAAGGAGGCCAGCCTGCATGACACGACCTCTTTCGAATGATTTGCGGGACCGGGTCATCGACGCGGTGGAGAGCGGGATGTCGCGGCGGACAGCGGCGGAACGTTTTGGCGTTGCGGTTTCGACGGCGATCAAATGGGTCCGTCATTGGCGTGAGACAGGCAGCCGATGCCCACGGCCACAAGGCGGTGACAAACGCTCGCATCGCATTGAAGCGCACCGCGAAGCGATCCTCGCCCTTGTTGAGGAGAGCCCGGACATCACCCTGGCGGAGATCGCCGGGCATCTTGAGCGCAGCCATGGTCTTCGCGTCGCGCAAAGCACGGTGTGGCGCTTTCTGGACCGTCACGCGGTGACGTTCAAAAAAAACCGCGCACGCCGCCGAACAGCAAAGGCCTGATGTTCTACGCCGCCGGCGGGCCTGGTTTGAGGGTCAGCTTGATCTCGATCCCGACAAGCTGGTCTTCATCGACGAGACCGGGGCGTCGACGAAGATGACCAGGCTCTACGGCCGCGCAAAACGGGGAGAGCGCTGCCGCGCGCCAATTCCTCACGGCCATTGGAAGACGACAACCTTCGTGGGCGCATTACGACCGTACGGCATGAGCGCACCTATGGTGCTTGACGGGCCCATGCACGGCGCCGCTTTCCTGGCTTATGTCGAACAGGTGCTGGCACCAACGCTTCAGCCCGGCGATGTGGTCGTCATGGACAATCTGCCCGCACACAAACCCGTCGCAGTCCGTCAGGCGATTGAGAGGACGGGGGCTGAATTGCGCTTCCTGCCCCCCTACAGCCCCGACTTCAACCCGATCGAGATGGCGTTTGCAAAGCTCAAAGCCATTCTCAAGAAAGCCGCCTGCCGAACCATCCCCGACCTCTGGGACCAAATCGCAACCGCCATCGACACCTTCACACCCGCACAATGCACAAACTACTTCACTGCCGCAGGATATGAACCCGTGTGATCAGAAAATGCTCTAGAATGAATCCAGCCTTGCAGATACGTATCAAACGTTCT
Source organism: Hyphomicrobiales bacterium (assembly GCA_024222895.1). Classification (GTDB taxonomy): domain Bacteria; phylum Pseudomonadota; class Alphaproteobacteria; order Rhizobiales; family Kaistiaceae; genus Bauldia. The sequence goes on from JAAEOR010000878.1 coordinate 1,424, forward strand.
AGGGCTGCCAAGATAGTTTCAGCATTTTTGTCCTCTTCGGCCAACACTTTCGGCGTACCATCGTTTTTCATAATCATGTTTTGAAGTCCCCTAAGCGACTCGAGGTCGTGCCCGTGGACTATGAAAACGTTGTG
>JAAEOR010000879.1 GCA_024222895.1 Hyphomicrobiales bacterium
CACTGCTTCCACCATACCGCGCATTGCCAGGGCGCGTTTGGACTGTCGCGTGCGGGTCTGTATCGGCGTGAGGACCGGTTTGAGCACGCCGGGCGGCCGGGTCATCGGCGTGACAGGGACGCGGTCGACGCCGATGATCCGCACGACCTCTTCGACCAGATCGGCCTTGATCGCGACATCCGGGCGCCAGGACGGAACGCTGACTGAGATGTTACCATCGACGCGGTCCACCCGGCACGCGAAGCCCAGGTCCTCAAGAATTGTCGCCACATCGGAGACCGAGGGATCAATGCCGGCGAGTCGGCGTATCTCCGACACCGGAAAGTCAATCACCATTGCCGGATCCGGAACATCGCCGGCAACCACAACATCACTGGCAACGCCACCACAAAGATCCAGAACCGTGCGGGTCGCGAGTTCGAGGCCGGGGACCATCAGGGATGGATCGACTCCGCGCTCGAAGCGATATCGTGCATCCGACTGAATCCCGAGCCTGCGGCCGGTGCGGGCGATGTTCTTCGGATCCCATAGGGCGGACTCGATCAGAACATCGGTGGTGGCCTCGGTGCAGCCGGATGCCTCGCCGCCCATGATGCCGGCGATCGATTCGACCCCGGCGTCGTCAGCGATCACGCAGATTTCGGAGTCGAGCTCGTAGGTCTTGCCGTCGAGCGCAACGACCTCTTCACCGGCAGCGGCGCGACGGACAACCAGATTCCCCGTGACCTTGGCCGCGTCGAAGACATGCAGTGGCCGGCCGCGGTCGTAGGTCACATAATTGGTGATATCGACCAGCCTGTTGATGGGTCGCAGACCGATGGAGCGAAGCCTTTGCTGAAGCCAGTCCGGCGACGGACCGTTCTTCACCCCACGCACCAGGCGCAGTCCGAAGGCTGGACACCATGAGGGTGTATCGGCAAGGTCAAGAGTGACTGTGACCGGACAGGCGCCGTCGCCAGGCACCGGATCGATCGCGCGGTCGACCCGCTTGCCTTCACCGGCCGCCGCCAGGTCGCGCGCCACGCCGGCAACGCCGAGTGCATCGGGGCGGTTGGGGGTTACGGCCAGATCGAAGACCGGATCGTCGAGGCCCGCATATTCGGCGTAAGGCGTGCCCACGGGGGCATCGGCCGGGAGGTCGACGATCCCCTCGTGATCATCGGACAGGCCGAGTTCGCGCTCGGACAGCAGCATGCCGTTCGACTCGACTCCACGGATCTTGCCTTTCTTGAGATCGACCCCGGTGCCGGGGATGTGGGTCCCGGCC
>JAAEOR010000880.1 GCA_024222895.1 Hyphomicrobiales bacterium
AGTCGGGCCGCTACGAGATCGAAATCGCCTGCGAACGATATCCCGCGACCGCATCGCTGCGTCCGTTTTACGATCCGAAGAACGAGCGGGTGAAGTCGTGACGATCGAGGTTTGTGGTCAGCTTACTGGTTAAGGGAGCACGTAGCGATTGTCGATGCCGACAGCGACGCGACCACCGTCGCGATGACAGCAGGGCAACGCACCCGGTGCGTTTCCTGGTGGACTATTTTGAGCTGCTGGTTTTCAGTATGCGTCGACGGCCTTTGGTGAGGTGGGCGCGCATGGCGGCTCTGGCAGCGTCTGCGTCAGAGTCGCGGATGGCCCCGAGGACCGCGCGATGCTCCTTCAGTACGGTACGCCAGAGCTTTCCGTATTCGTCGGTGGCCATGCGATGCCACAGAAGCCAGGAATTCATCACCGAAACGTAGAGTTTGCGGATAGCTTCGGAGAAAAGCCGGTTCCGCGATGCATCGGCAATCAGGGTGTGAAAGGCGATGTCGGCGTCGTGAACGTCGGCCAACGGCGCGCCCAGCAATTGCTCCTGCCGCGCCATTATCTCGTTGAGTTCAGCCAGTTCGACATCCGTGCGCCGTAAAGCAGCAAGAGCGGCAGCATCGCCCTCAATCGCGACACGGAACTCAACGCTGAGAAGCATGTCGGAGATGTTTCCTGTGCCAGGTTTCAGATCAACGATATGCGGCGACGGTATCTCTTCGACGTAGTTGCCGCTGCCTTTCCGTGATCGCACGATTCCATCGGCTTGCAGTCGGAAGAGAGCTTTGCGAATGGTGGGACGAGAGACGCCGAACGACTGTGCCAAAGTGTTTTCCGAATGGAGTCTGTCACCGCGCGCGATACGTCCACTTGCGATCTGCTCGAGCAGTTGCTCGTAAATGCGCTCGGGTAAAAGCTTGCCGGAGCCAAGTTCGGTCGCGTCAATGCCAACCGCCTGGACGCGCGGGCCGGCAGCGGTCGCCATCCTGGATTTGCCTGTCGGTGTCCCACGCTTTGAGGTGCTGGTCATTCTTTGCCTTCCCAAGCAGAGCACGGCGTACGCCGGAGCGTGTCCCCAAAGGGGCGCACATGCAATCGGTTATGGGGTGGGAACGGAATCGCCGAGAGCACCGGCGCTACGGAGGTCACTCCAGAATCCCTGGGGGATTGAAGCGTGGAACGCCGAAGTGTTCATGCCGATCTCCTCGGCGGACAGGGCGCCCGGAATGACAGAGGCAACCGCAGGATGGCCGAGCGGGAACTGGAGCGCGGCCGACGGTAAAGCCACGTTGTG
>JAAEOR010000881.1 GCA_024222895.1 Hyphomicrobiales bacterium
AGCGCCAGCGCCAGGTCGCCACGTGTCTCGCCAGGGGCCTGTCCAACAAGCAAATCGCGCGGGAACTGCGGATCAGCCTGGGTACGACCAAGGATCATGTTCACGCCATCCTGACCAGGTTCGGAATCGACCGTCGCGGCAAGATTGCCGCTCTTGTCTTCGGACCGAAGAACTAGCATTCCCGCTCGAGCCGATACATCCATCGAAGGATGGATGGCGCGGCGCGGGCAACGGATCACTGTATCATCAGGATTTCAAGAAGGAGACGAACTGACATGGCGAAGCAACCACGCATCCTGGTGGCCGGCGAATCCTGGACGGTGCACAGTATTCATCAGAAGGGCTTCGACAGCTTCACCACCACCGAATATGCGGAGGGCGGAAAGTGGCTGCTGGCCGCTCTCGAGGCCGGCGGTTGGCGTATCGACTATCAGCCCGCCCATGTCGCCGCCATGGATTTTCCGGCGACTGCAAAGGAACTCAAATCCTACGACTGTGTGGTGCTGAGCGACATCGGTACCAACACACTGCTTCTTAACCCGGACACCTTTTTTCGCGCCAAATCCCTGCCAAACCGATTGGAAGCGATTCGCGACTATGTCGCGGCCGGCGGCGGCCTGGTGATGGTCGGCGGCTACATGACGTTCCAGGGAATCGACGCCAAGGCCCGCTACCGCGGCACGGCCGTCGAGGAGGCGTTGCCGGTGTCGATCTCGCCCCATGACGATCGGGTCGAGGCGCCGCAGGGTGGCCGGCCGCGCGTCGCCATGAAGACTCATCCGATCGTCGCCGGGCTCGGCGGCAAATGGCCGGCGCTGCTTGGCTACAATCGGCTCACGGTAAAACCGGAGGCGGACCTCGTCGCCACCGTCGACAGCGACCCGCTGATTGCCGCCGGCAGCTTTGGCAAGGGCCGGGGCGTTGCCTTCGCCTCCGATTGCGGACCGCACTGGGCGCCGCCCACCTTCGTCAAGTGGAAGGGTTACGCCCGGCTGTGGCAGCAGATCGCTGGCTGGGCTGCAGGCGCTTCGTAAGAATCGCC
>JAAEOR010000882.1 GCA_024222895.1 Hyphomicrobiales bacterium
ATGCTGTGCTCGGTGTGCGGCGATCTGCGGATCTCGGAAATCGTCGACATGCCGAACTGGGTCGTTTCCTTCTATTTCCCGCGCCTCGTTCTTGAATGATATGGCATGGGGCGCGATCCAGTGGAGCGAATTTGACATTTGGGTCCCGCTGGGTGCTAGGCTCTTGCTCAAATGTCAAATTCAGAAGCTCCACTGGAATCAGATAGTTGCTAGTGGTCCTGATGACACCGACATTTGCTTGGGTGGGTGGTGCAGGCGGGGAGCAAATGTCGGAGTCGGACCACTCGGGTCGTCCCCATCAACACCGTGTCGCCTGATCGCCCCATGTCGGATACCACGCCCCAAACAAAGCCTCCCGTCCTGTCGGTCCGCGATCTCAACACCGAGGTTGCGACGCCGGACGGCAGGCGCACGGTGGTCGATCAGCTGAGCTTCGATATCGCCGCCGGTGAGACGCTGTGCATCGCCGGCGAATCCGGTTCCGGCAAGTCGATGACCGCACTGTCGATCATGCGGCTCCTGCCTGAACCGATGGCCCGGATCGCGTCCGGAGAAATCCGCCTTGCCGGCCGCGATCTGGTTCAGCTCAGCGAGCGCGACATGCGCGACGTGCGCGGCGCCGACATCGCGATGATCTTCCAGGAGCCGATGACCTCGCTGAACCCGGTCCTGTCGATCGGTCGCCAATTGACGGAGGCGATTCGGGTTCACCGGCCGATGCCGCTCGGCGAGGCCCGCGCGTTTGCCGTCAAGGCGCTGACCGCGGTGCGTATCGGCCAGCCGGAGCGGCGTCTGCGCCAGTACCCCCACGAGCTTTCCGGCGGCATGCGCCAGCGGGTGATGATCGCCATGGCGATCGCCGGCAGTCCGAAGGTGCTGATCGCCGACGAGCCGACCACCGCCCTCGATGTCACCGTCCAGGCCCAGATCCTGGAGCTGATCCGCAACCTGCAGAAGGAATTCGGCACCGCCGTCATTCTCATCACCCACGACATGGGCGTCGTCGCCGAGATGGCAGACCGGGTCATCGTCATGAACGACGGCAGGATGATCGAGGCAGGCTCGGCCCATGCCATCTTCTATGCGCCGACCGACGACTACACCCGCGCCCTGCTTGCTGCGGTGCCGCGCCTCGGAGCAGGGTCGCACGAAGCCGCGCATGCGATCTCGCGTGAGCGATCCGAACCACCGCGACCGGAGACCGGGGTGGTCGAAGTCTCGGACCTCGAGGTCCGCTTTGACATCATCGGCGGCATTCTCCGCCGGCCGGTGCAGCAGGTCCACGCCGTCGAAGGCATCTCATTCGCCGTGCCCCGCGGTGAGACCCTGGCGCTGGTCGG
>JAAEOR010000883.1 GCA_024222895.1 Hyphomicrobiales bacterium
AGTAAATGACCGAGGGGCGGGAGCAATCCCGCCCCTTGAACTTGTGGCCGCTTTGCCGAATCGCGGGAGCGTGTTAATCACCCGCGCCAACTCGTAAAACACGCCGCAGCGCTTCCGGTCTCTTCCCACCGGACCGGCGGTCTATCCGGAGTTGGTGAATGGCCAGTCTTGTTGAAACCGCATTCGGGCGGGATGCGCTTGCCTTTGATGACGTTCTCCTCGCTCCCGGGGCGTCAGCCGTGCTTCCCGCTGACGCTAATGTCCAGACCCGCTTGACCCGCTCAATCGGGCTGAATCTACCGATCATCTCCGCGGCAATGGACACTGTGACCGAAGGTCGATTGGCGATCGCCATGGCCCAGGCAGGCGGGATCGGGGTTATCCACCGCAACCTGTCGCCGGATGCTCAGGCTGAACAGGTTCGTCAGGTCAAGAAATTCGAGTCCGGCATGGTGGTCAATCCGGTGACGATCGGCCCGGACGCAACCCTTGCCGACGCGCTGGCTCTCATGAAGCACCACGCGATTTCCGGGATTCCGGTTGTGGCGAACGGTGCCGTGCCCGGCCGACTCGTAGGCATTGTGACCAACCGCGACGTGCGCTTTGCCTCGGACCCCTCCCAGCCGGTTTCTGAACTCATGACCAGGGAGAATCTGGTCACGGTGTCTGAAACCGTGGACCAGGACGGCGCCAAGCGGCTTCTTCACCAGCACCGCATCGAGAAGCTTTTGGTGGTTGATGACGACTACCGCTGTGTCGGGCTGATTACGGTCAAGGACATCGAGAAGAGCCAGCTGAATCCCAGCGCAACGAAAGATGAGCAGGGCCGGCTTCGGGTTGCCGCTGCCTCGACGGTCGGCGACGACGGTATCGAACGGGTCGAGCGGTTGGTTGATGCTGAATGCGACCTGATCGTTGTTGATACCGCACACGGACACTCGGTACGGGTGCTGGACACGGTGCGGCGGGTGAAGGCACTGTCGAACCAGGTGCAGGTCATCGCGGGTAATGTCGCTACCGGCGACGGTGTACGCGCTCTGATCGACGCCGGCGCTGACGGCGTCAAGGTGGGTATTGGGCCAGGTTCGATCTGTACAACCCGAATTGTCGCCGGGGTCGGAGTCCCACAACTGACCGCGGTCATGGACGCGGCCGAGGCGGCGGCCGCGGACGATGTTCCCGTGATCGCCGATGGCGGAATCAAGTATTCCGGTGACCTGGCCAAGGCACTCGCCGCCGGCGCCGGGTCGGCGATGATCGGCTCGCTGCTGGCTGGCACCGACGAAAGCCCCGGCGAGGTCTATCTGCACCAGGGCCGATCCTACAAATCCTACCGTGGCATGGGGTCGGTTGGAGCGATGGCGCGGGGCTCCGCCGACCGTTACTTCCAGGCCGAGGTGAGCGACTCGCTCAAACTGGTGCCGGAAGGGATCGAAGGCCAGGTACCCTATAAGGGGCCCTTGGCAGGCGTTCTTCATCAACTCACCGGCGGCCTGCGCGCCGCCATGGGCTATGTCGGTGCGGCCGATCTGGCTGAGTTGCGCGACAAAGCGCGATTCCTGCGCATCTCCACGGCCGCCCATCGCGAAAGCCATGTTCATGACGTGACGATAACCCGCGAGAGCCCCAATTATCGCAGCGGCCGGTAGTCCCGGATGACGCCCGCAGCGCGGCTTGCCGCCGCCATCGAGGTTCTGGCGGATATCGAGGCGCGCCATCGGCCCGTCGCATCTGCTCTGAAGGATTGGGGCCTGTCCCATCGGTTCGCCGGTTCGAAGGATCGCGCCGCGATAGGAAATCTCGTCTACGATTGCCTCCGCTGGCGAGCGTCGAGTGCGTGGGCGATGAACGGCGAGACAGCCCGGGCACTGGTCCTTGGGACCGCAGGGAGGCGCTGGGGGTATGGTGGCGAGGGGCTGGCGGCGCTGATCGACGGCGTACGGCACGCTCCTGACCCGTTGACGCCCTCCGAGATCACCGGGATCGACGGCGCCGACCTCGGCGCAGCACCGTCGCACGTGCAGGCGGATGTTCCGGAGTGGTTGGCACCGTATTTCGCCGAC
>JAAEOR010000884.1 GCA_024222895.1 Hyphomicrobiales bacterium
GACGGTCATCTTCCCCAATCGTTACCAGCAGGACAACTTTGTCGCCGCCGGCGTCGACCTTGTCGTCCCTCCCGACGACGCAGGGTTCCAGTTCCGGCTCGGCGATCCCGGCACCGAGACGGTGATCGCAATATGCAGCCTCCAGGATCGGCCGGTCGACAACATTTCCATCGACCTGGAGAGCGTGTTTACCGGTCTCGGCGATTACGACACCCACCTCAGCCGCGCCATCACCGTGGAGGAGAAGTCGGTGCCGACAGGCGGCAAGCAGACGACGCCCGGCGACATCGTCGCACGGACCGCGATCACAGTACCAGTGGAGTGACGCGCGTTGCCGGAAGTGTCGTTTGATCGTCACTCCGACGACCAAATCGAGCCGAGGGCGGGCTCTTCGATACGCAGCGAAAGGGCAACGCACCCCCACTCCGCCGCCTTGGTGCACGGCAACTGACCCAGACCCGGCGGCGCTCCCGATCACCCGCCGAACAGGCGTCGAAAGAAACCGCGGCGCGGTTCAGCCCGCGCCTGGCCGGTAGCTATGCTGCCCGTCGTGTCCGGCGGGGCCACCAGAAGGATCTCGCCGTCGTCGCCCACCGTCGCGACCGGGGCCGGATTGCCGTTGAAGTTATTGGGGTCACGGAAACGGTAATTGCCCGGAAGATCGACCGGCGATTGACCCTCCAGCGCTGCACTCATGAAGCGCTGCCAGGCGATGGCGGGCAGGTTGCCGCCGGCGGCCTTTTTGGTCGGGTGGGAATCGTCATTGCCGAACCAGGCGCCGCCGACCAGCGTGGCGGTGTAGCCGATGAACCAGGCGTCGCGAAAATCCTGGCTGGTGCCGGTCTTGCCGGCTGCCGGCCAGCCGGGGATCGCCGCGCGTTTTCCGGTCCCGCGTTCGAGGGCGTCGCGCAGCATGCTGTTCATCATGCCAATGTGGAACGGATGAACCAGTTGCCCCGGGCCGGAGCCGCTTCGCTCGTAGAGGACATCGCCGTCGGCTGTGCGAATGCGTTCGATGACATGGGGGATGACGCCGTGGCCACCATTGGCGAATGTGGCGAACGCGCCGGTCATCTCCAGGAGTGTCACCTCCGACGTGCCAAGGGCGATCGATGGCGTCGCCATCAGCGGCGAGGTGATCCCCAGGCGTCGTGCGGTCGCAGCCACGGCGGTCGGACCGACTTCCGCGGCGAGCTGCGCCGACACCGTGTTGAGAGACAGGGCCAGTGCCGACTGAAGGGTGACCGGGCCGCGATGGGAACGGGTGTAGTTCTCCGGTGTCCATCCGTCGATCGTCACCGGTTCGTCGATTCGTACGGTCTCC
>JAAEOR010000885.1 GCA_024222895.1 Hyphomicrobiales bacterium
AGCCCTCGGCCTCCAGAAACGCATAGATGTCCGGTGAGGCGAACGCGGCATCGCCTCGGAAGTAGCGGCGCAGGTCCCGGTCCCGGTAACGCTCAACGACGGGTTCAAGAACGCCGCGCCATCCGTCAGCGCTGTGAACGTTGCCGGGACGAAGTTCGCTGCGCTCCAGATCGCCGAACTGGTTGAACACAAACAGCGGATGGTAGCAGGTGCAGGCAAAGTGCCCATTGTAATCCGGCGTTGGTGGTGATCCTGGAACCGTGGAATTCAAGCTTCAGGCGACGGTCGAAATCGAGCCTCAGCGGACCATCAACTGATTCACCCGCCGGGTTCGCCATATTCCTCGCCTCCAGATGCGATCAACGCATTGAATCTTATAGCATAATCAACGATCAACTGCATCAATTAGTGAGGCCAAATGGGAAATGCGGGTTTATAGAAAGACCGCTCACTGGCGTGTCCACTTCACACCCACATCGGCCTACGGATACGTATTTTGCGTGAAATCGCATGCGGCAAGGTGTGCCCTCCGACAAGCGTCGATGTGGCACTCTCTCGTCATTGAATGATCTCAGTATCAATGCTCATAGTATAAGAGACCAATTTTCGTTCTATGTTGTCCCTGACAAAAACAACCATGCTCCCAAGAGCTGATGCGGACTTGTAGTCGTGTTCCAATGACGCTTGGGATCTTTTGCTCATCTCTGCCTTGAATTCCTTGTATGGATAAGCATATATCTTTTTCTCTTGGATGTCATATAAGATAATCGGTTCTTGTCTTCCGCATGCCATGTATAATCCACGGATGTTTGGCCATTGCTCTTGAATCGCAAAAAAATATGCATCGCCCATTCGCAATCACCTTTTCTCTCGACATAAGACCAAGCCGGAGCGCGGAGCGCCGCGCAGATGCGCCGCCAACGAAGGTAGAAGCAAAGCTACACGATTCGCTAGTGTGCCCGGAAACGGCTGGGATGAATGCGCTTGGCCGGAATAGGCACGCCAGCAACAGACATCGCGATCCGTGTCTCACTATCGGTGGAGCACACGCTAGGGTGGGCGATCAAAAACGGTCGTTTGAGTCCGATATTTCACCCACAACCATAGTGCGAAATCTTTTGCGCGGGGGGGGTGATGCCGAAATCGGCGCGTTCGTCGACAACGCGGACGGAGCCGACATCAACCGACTCAACGTGCAAGTCGCCTTTCCAAGCTCGGAATGGGCAATGCGGTCTCTCAGGTCGACTGATGAAAGCGCACGTCGAGCCTGTCACCAATTGTCTTGCCAGTGAACAAATCGCTGAGGGCACCCAACTCCCGAGTGAGGTGAGTCATCAGCGCCCGAACCCGTGCGGTGCGCCGTAGTTCATCGTGGGTGAGGGCCCAGAGAGACAGGTAAAGCGGCTCAAGGGGATCGGAAATTCGAACCAGCCGAGTGTCGGGGTCGCCTTCTACAATCAGCGCGGCACGGCCGAGCAGCACATCAAGGAAGGCAAGAACGCGATTGTGTGGACCCGGCAGTCATGCCGGAAATTCCAGAACAATGCCCTGCGGCTTCAGCTTCATGCGCTCGCCTACAATCTTGGTAACTTCATGCGGACGCTGGCGCTGCCGGAGGCGGTCAAACAATGGTCGTTGACCAGCCTGAAGGAGAAGCTCGTCAAGGCTTGTCCCCGCGCAGGCGGGGATTGGCGCCAGGATCGTC
>JAAEOR010000886.1 GCA_024222895.1 Hyphomicrobiales bacterium
GACGACATTGGAATTCACGGCCAAGTATCTCGGCGCGAGGCGCGGCCTTCGTGTCTTCACCAACAGCATTCGGGCCGCTCTGACCTTCGATCCGGCGCAGCAAGACGTCATCGTCATCGGCGGGCGGGTAGCGGGCAAGGATGGTTCGCTGGTCGGCGAGGACATTGTCGCAACCCTCAACGGCTTGCGGATCGACTTCGCCCTGATCGGTTGCTCGGCGATCGACGACCGGGGCCGTGTGATGGACTTTGACATGTCGAAAATCGCCGTCAAGAAGGCGGCGATGGGCGCGGCGCAACGGTGCCTTCTGCTGGCAACCCCATCCAAGTTCGGCCGCACGGCGCTGGCCACGCTGGCGGCGGTCAAGGACTTCGATGCCGTGATCGACGGGACGGCGGATGATTGAGGGACCGCTGTCGGCAATGGCTCGGACCATGGGCGCTACAGCCTTCGCCCCGAGGTAATGGACACTGTGGGAGGGGTCGATGGCCGATGCCGAGATAGGTGGGCACAGATTGCCGTCTAGTTCATTTGGTCACCGAACGTTTTCGATTCCCGTAGCGCTCGTCGAAGATTTGCTCGCTCTTCATCGCTCAGCGCCGCCAGCGGCGGACGAACCACGGCGTGTGGCAAGAGCCCAAGCATTGCCAAGCATTCCTTCATGCGATTGTGCATGTCCAGAATAGGATCGGCATAGAAGGCCTGGACCAGCGGGTAGATTGCATCGTTGATTTCGCGGGCCACGGTCAAGTCGCCTGACTGCACGGCGCGCCGTTGCTGTCGGTCATTCCATTCGACACGATGGACGAAGCGATTTCCCTTGCCAACGATACCGAGTACGGCCTTGCCGCCAGTATCTGGACCAAGAACGTCGACAAGGCCGTTACGACGGTGCGCAAGATCAGAGCCGGGCGAACGTGGGTCAATACAACGATCGTCGGTGGTCCCGAGCAACCCATGGGGCGGTTTCATGCGCTCTGGCAATGGCTGCGAGTGCGGCCTGCTCAGCGTCGAGGAATACATGGAAGTGAAGTCGATACACATCGAACTGGGGAAGCGGGTTCCCTGGCTTCAATGACGACGACGACCATATGGCGAGGACTTGTGGGTTTGATAAGCAATGGGCGTCGGCGGGACTCTCGGAGGCCAGCGTTTCAGAAGCGCCTGCCGGCACCACCGATGAGTCGTGTCACGACCGCCAGCACGACGAGGCAGCCACGCGATTCGTCCGCGAGAGAGCAGCACCTTTCTCCCGGCTTTTCGCGAGCATGCGGTGGTCTGGCAGCGTGACTGGCCGTTGCCCGCCATCAAAGTATCGAGGACGGCAATGCGTCTGGGTTGGCGTATCCGCCTGCATCGCTCTGGGTGGCTCCGGTGGCCAGCATCAGCGCTCGGCAGGCCGGCGCTTCGCCCGTGGTAACCACTTCGGAGCGGTTGCCCGGCAAGCGGTGGCTGTTCAACCGTGGCGAAGATGGAACCTTCGGCCAAGACAACATGCCATAGGTCCGTTTTCGGGTGATCCCGTGTGGCGCCAACGTCTGGGGCCTGCTCCTTATCAGCCGTTGTCTGATCGTGCTACATCCAACCAGAGGGGCTTTGATCCCCGAACCTGAGCGTCGGATCCGAAGGAGGATGGTGTGGGTCTGCTGAAACTTCCGAAATATGTCGAACAGGCGGGCGGGGTCGCGCCGATTATCGGCTGCAAGGCCGGTGACATTGCGCCATTGGTCGTCCTGACCAACTTTCGCGACCACGTTGTTCGGGCCGAGTCGGTTCTCGATACCGTCACCTTCAAGACCGACGCGGGCTGGGAAGTGAACACACTGACCGGCGACTATCGCGGCACGCCGGTGACGGTCTGCAGTGCCGGTATC
>JAAEOR010000887.1 GCA_024222895.1 Hyphomicrobiales bacterium
CGCACGGCGGCGGTCCGGGTCATCGATCTCGGCCGGATCCGGGACCTTACCGTCGATGGTGACGACATTCTCGGGACTGGTTCCCCAGGTGACCAGCGGCGGCAGCACCGATGCATCGAGTCGTTCTTCACGGTCGAATTCGGCGCCGTCATCCGAAACCAGGGTTTCCCAGTGGCGCATGGCGGCGTCCCAGTGTTCCCCTTTCGGCGCTTTGGGTCGGCCCTTGATGTACGCGTAGGTGGCTTCATCCGGTGCGATCAGACCGGCGCGGGCACCACCCTCGATCGACATGTTGCAGACCGTCATCCGGCCTTCCATCGACATCGAGCGGAATGCCTCGCCGGCGTATTCCATCACATGACCGGTGCCGCCGGCCGTACCGATCCGGCCAATGATCGCGAGGATGATGTCCTTGGCGGTTACCCCCGGCGGCGGTGTGCCGTCGACGGTGATCCGCATGTTCCTGGCCTTCTTCTGGATCAGCGTCTGCGTCGCCAGGACGTGCTCGACCTCGGAGGTTCCGATACCGTGGGCCAGCGCGCCGAATGCACCATGGGTCGAGGTGTGGCTGTCGCCGCAGACAATCGTCGTGCCGGGCAGTGTGAACCCCTGCTCCGGGCCGATGATGTGGACGATGCCCTGTCGGGGATCGAGTTCGTGGTAGTACTCGATTTCGAAGTCCCTGGCGTTTTTTGCCAGCGCCGCGACCTGGGTCGCGGACTCTGCGTTCGCTATTCCCTGCGACCGGTCGGTGGTCGGCACGTTGTGATCGACGACGGCCAGGGTCTTGTGTGGCGCCCGGACACCGCGACCAGACAGGCGCAGGCCCTCGAAGGCTTGCGGACTGGTCACCTCGTGAACCAGATGGCGGTCGATGTAGAGGAGACTTGTACCGTTCTCGTCTTCATGGACAACGTGATCGTCCCAGATCTTGTCGTAAAGGGTTCTCGGTTTCATCGGGCTATGCTCTTCGGATTGGCGACAAAGGATGGTGGCACCAACAGGGTTGGCGCGCGGAAGCGTGCAGGATCAGTCGATCCCGGCGCCGCGGGCGGCGACGATGCGCGCATGAAAGCGCCACGGCAGGCGGAAATGATCGGAAATCGGCCCGATCCCGTCCCGCGCCGCTTTCGCACCTTCCGCTTCCGTCAAGAACCTGCCGTCCATGGCCTCGTTATACGCCAACCGGTCAACACAAGGGAACACCCGCGCTATATGGTGAGCCACGCGATTCGTTCCACGCCGTGTCGGAATGGCTGACCATGAACAGCTCCCCCAAACTCCGGTCGCCTTTTGTTTTCGCAAGCCTGCTCGGCATGCTCGTCTCCGGGACCACCGCCGCGGCAGAAGCCTGCCAGAGAGAAACGTTCGAGGACGTCGGCTATATCGTCTGCGGGTTCGACCTGGCTGACTCCGACGTCCGGCTTTTCTGGCGACAACCGGACGGGGGGCCATACGCGACATTCGCGGCCCTGGCCACCGCCCTCGACCTGAAGGGGTTGCGACTGGATTTCGCGATGAATGGCGGCATGTATGGCGACGATCTCAGTCCGATCGGCCTGCATGTCGAAGACGGAAAGACACTGCGCGACGCCAACACGGCAACCTCCAGACAAAGGCCCGAACCCAACTTCTACAAAAAGCCGAATGGCGTGTTTTACATTGGCGATGGAACAGCCGGTGTGATGACGACCGAGGACTATCTGGCCCGTCCACCGGGGGCCCGGTTTGCCACCCAGTCGGGACCAATGCTGGTCATTGACGGCGATCTCCACCCGGCCTTCATTGTCGATTCGGACTCCCGCAAGCCGCGCAACGGTGTGTGCGCGCCGACCCCGACCGAAGTCCGTTTCGCCATCACCGAGGGCAGCGTCAACTTTTACGATTTCGGTCGCTTCTTCCACGACCACCTTGGCTGCAACAACGCCCTCTTCCTCGACGGCGGCTCGGCGCCCGGCATCTACGCCCCTGAACTCGGCCGCGATGACGCACCGGGACATGGCGGCTACGGGCCGATCATCGGGATCGCCGGCCGCAAGTGAGCGTTCCACATAGAAGCGCAGGGAGCGCTTGAGGCACCGCTGCAAACGGCCCTTTCGTGCCTGCGCCCTGCGCCGGCCTTCCCTGGGGGAACTGACTCGACCTTGCTCGTGTCCGAAAATAGAGCCAACCTCAGATCAGATTTTGCAAACAGACGACCACGACGTGCGTGCTTCGAGGGCCGCTCCGCGGCCACCTCAACATGAGGCCGTGGTGGTAGATTCCGAAGAGCGGTGCCGCCTCACGGGAACACCCGGAACACCTACCTCATCGTCCAGATGTTGACGACCGACCGCCGTGCCCTCAGTCATTTGGCGCACTCTACTTGAACACATCCACCAGATCAGAAACGCTTACGCCTTCTTTGATTTCCTTCAGTCTCGCGAAGATCAAAGCCGCCGCAACGTCTTTTGGCCAATGTCGGCACAACGGCGGTGTTGCGCGGTCCGTACGGCGGACGACGGCAGTTGAGCTCGAGCGCACTTTCACAGGGATCACGACCAATCGACGCCTCGCAACCGACTTCAAACCGTTTGCAGCAATCGTCCAAGCCCTGATCCAATTCGCGATACTTGGCAAGACATCGCCCTCTTGGAGTGACTCGGTTTCCGCCCGAGGCGGTTCATTCAGCCGTCGGGGCAGATGACAATCGCAATCTTTCCACGGTCTGTGCCGGAGTCATGTCATGTTCGCGGGTCGGTGCTTCGTATCGGCAATACTTCATGGAACTTGCCGCTCGCGGTGAATTCGGGCGGTGCCTTGCTTTCTCGCACCGTGACGTCCTCCAGGCCGTTATCGCGAAACACTCGTTTCACCGACTGGATGACCTCTTGAAAGACAACCCCTACCGCCGCCTCGTCGGCCGGTTCTATTCGCACCTCGAAATCTCTCTCGCTGTTCTGGACCAGCTGGATGCGCCGGGCATGCTCGTGCTCCAGATCGAAGACGAGCGGCGACAGCGTCACCTCGCCCACACGAACGAGCGTCGCCTGGCGTCCTTCCACCTGAAAACTGCGAAACGGCGACCCACAGGGGCAGGAGTCCTTGTAGAATCGAACACAGTCGCCGAGATCATATCGGATGAAGGGTTGAACGTCGTTGGCGAGCACCGTCAGCAGCACGGTCGCCGACAACGTGCCATCGGGAACGGGCCGCATCGCTTCGTCGACCGCTTCGAGGATGACCCAATCTTCGTTCACATGCTTCCGCCCGCGGCTGCACTCGAACGAAAGCACCAGACACTCGGTGCATGCATAGGGGTCGAGAATGCCGTATTTCAGCGAGGGGAAGGCCCGTCGAACCCGCTCGCGAAGATCGTCCGTGAGCGTCTCGCCCCCTGTACTGAAGTGCAGCGGCTCGATCTGCAGTCGCCCGGCCTCCTTTTCCTTGACGAGGATGGTCAGCATGCTTGGGTAGGTCACGATCCAGGCGACCTTCGGGATCGCATTGAGTCTTTCAACGAGCCGACCGATCGGCTGCTCGGCTTCGATGAAGGTCAAACCCAACCCCCTCGCCAGCCTCGGATGCAGATGTTTCACCAATTTGTTGAACCCGACGCCGGCAAAGTGACCGTTGCCGCCGGTGATCGTCACCCTCACGCCGACCTTGCGGATTTCCCGGACGAGCCTCCACTGGTGCCGATCCAAGCGCGCCATCGAAATCCCATAAGAATACTCCAGAAACGATGAAGTCAGTACGATGACCGCTGGTTCCCCTGATGTCCCGGAGGTCTGAAGAACGGCGACATCGTCGATAGGCACGCCAACTTTCCGGATATCCCGGAGATGCTCGCGGGCCCTGTCGAGGGGAAGAGAACGAATCGTCAGCCAGTCGTCGAACTCCCTCATGAGATCGGGTTTGCGGGTCACCGGCAATTCGCGCAGTTCGACCTCGCTTGACGGTCCCAGATCCGCGTAAAGCCTGCGAAATAAGGGGGAGCCGCGTCGCGCTTTTTCAACGAGACGCCGCAGGTTGCGGATCTGCTTGGCTTCGATTCGCTTCCGTCCACCCCAGGCTGTCCAGAGCCCGCCGGCGAAGTATCCCAATGTTCGAAGAAGGCTGAAACGCATAGCTGTTGGCGACTCCTACCGCCGAGGCCCTTGGCCGACATATCGACTGCACTCGTCGGCGGCGTTCCGCATTAGCATCCAAATCGCCGACAAATTTCGAGGCCAAAGTGATTATCACAGGCTGAAAGCCTCCACTGAATTGGGCAAGTCGAGGTGGATGGGTCGTGTTTTGTAGGAGGGCTCGGCGCTGGTTGTGCCACCAGCTGGA
>JAAEOR010000888.1 GCA_024222895.1 Hyphomicrobiales bacterium
AGTACAGTTCGTGGCGTGCACTGCAACTACTTATATATAACACAGGATATCAACGATCTGTGATCGCTCTTCAGATATCTCAGGCAAGAAAGAGTGAATTAAATTTACGTGGCTACAATCGCGCCAAAATACTCTATCGTAGGCATTAAACATGCGCGTCGAGGACCGTTCCAGGCCACTCCACCACGCACGCAATGTTCACATGATCCGCACATCAGAGACACACAACCATGACGACACACGGCTGCCGCTCCTCTTCGACACCGCTTAGAGCTTTTGCTCACACGAGCTCTAGCCCATCGCGGTGCCTCGGAGGAGCTCAGCCCTGCCCAGCCTCCCCAGGGGCTTGCAGTTGGGAGGCACTCTCTGGCTCCATCGGCACATCAGCAGCTGCGGCCTCACCGGCTACCTGCCCTGATACAAAAGCCGCAGGCGGCTCAACCTCCACACCCACCGCAGACTGTGTAGCCGTCTCAGCTGCGTCACCCTCTTCAGCACCCTTGGTTTCTTCGCTCTCTCCACCCACAGCATCGGGCGCGCTGAGACTAGTGACAGCAGCAGCGTGAAGGGGCCCTTCAGGACCGACCCACACGGATTCTCGAAGCGCTTGAGAACGCAGTTGAATCCTAGCGCGCCTCCTCATCACCGGACCTCGCGGGAGCAATTTGCCCTTAGGTCGTGGCGTGCTGATATTCCAAGCCATTTTATTCTCAACTAACGCTTTGGGCTGCTGAGACATCACCATGGCCAAATCCCTCACAGCCACATCATACGCTCGCACATCAGCCCAAGGGGCTTTCGTCACATAGTAACATACTTCAGATCCATGAGGGCAGCGATCAGTCAAAGCTCCAGGGCGATCTCTGCCAGCAGATCCATCTCCCCACAGATGGCAGCATCTCGCCGATATTGGGTCTAGAGCCCGGGGGGACTCCACATCCCAATGCACAGCATCGCAAGCCATCACCCTGCCATCGCCTTCGACATGATGAGGTACGAACAGCAGGGAGCGTCTATGCTCAGGCTGGGCTATACTCGCCCACAAGCTGAGAGCTGGTGAAGTAAGCGGACTGCCCCCCTCTATCTTCATCACCTCATCCGGGCTAGTGGGCATGGTAATCACCGGCACCAGCTGCTCAGGCAAGGTGTTGACTGTATTAGCGAAAAGGCGCAGGATGGAGCGCGATGTCATTGGGAAGGATGGCTGAGAATCCAAACCCATGACAAAATCTCGCACGCTGTTCGAGTGGCATCCAGAAAGCTCAATCTCCAAGCTGCAGAAATCACTGGACCCGCTGGCGAACAATTCAAGCCAGCCACTGTTAAGTGATTGCAGCTCATCAGGTAGTGCATATGCTCTTGCGTTAGGGGCACACTACGGTCGTTGGCCCGGTCTGTGTGGACTCTGCCCTATCGCCAGCCACAGTACAGTTCGTGGCGTGCACTGCAACTACTTATATATAACACAGGATATCAACGATCTGTGATCGCTCTTCA
>JAAEOR010000889.1 GCA_024222895.1 Hyphomicrobiales bacterium
CGGGTCCGGGACTGCTGTCGTCGCCCAGCCGTTTCCACTAATATCCACATCAAAGGTGTCTGCCGTGTTGCCGGTGTTTTCCACCTGCAAGGTGTAATCCACCGTTGAGTCCGCCTGACCAGAGTTGACAGCCGTCTCCGGAGTGACCGTTACGCCGTAGATGCTATTGGCGGTGGTCGTCAGAGTAGAAGAGGCATCCTGACCGGCATCACCACGCGAAACCGCCTTGACGGTGACCATGTCGAAATC
Organism: Hyphomicrobiales bacterium; assembly: GCA_024222895.1. Lineage (GTDB taxonomy): Bacteria > Pseudomonadota > Alphaproteobacteria > Rhizobiales > Kaistiaceae > Bauldia. Next base: position 250 of record JAAEOR010000889.1, read on the forward strand.
GCCACCGGCTGCACCCGCCGGGATGTCTACAGTGACCGTCACGTTGGCGGTGGCGCCGGGCGCCAGTGCCCCAACCTCGATCGGGTCTACTGTTGTCGCCCAACCGGGTGGACTACTAAAGCTCACGTCAAATATATCAGGCACGTCGCCGGTATTTTTCACCTGCAAGGTGTACTCCACCTGCGTACCCGGATCACCGAACTGGCCGTCCGTGGCCGGAGTAACCGCTACGCCGTAAGTTGGATCAGCAGCCGTGGGCGGCGTAAAGGTGATGATCAATTGGGGAGTTGTGTCTACTTCCACATTGTTTACTTCCACATTGGGAGCATCAAAGGTAAACCACTGCTTCCGGGC
>JAAEOR010000890.1 GCA_024222895.1 Hyphomicrobiales bacterium
TGCCGGCTGGCCGTTCATGCCGTCGACGACAAAGGTCGCGGCGATGGCGCCCATGTAGAATTGGCCTTGCGCGCCGATGTTGAAGAAGCCGCAGCGGAAGGAAATGACGACACCCAGTGCCGTCAGAAACAGCGGCAATGCCCAGCGCATGCTGTTCTGCCAGGCGCGGGCGGACAGGAAAGCCCCCTCGGCGATACTCTGGAACATCAGCGGTGCCGAAAAGCCGGCGAGTTCAAAAATGATGCCGCAGAGGATCAGTCCGATCAGAACGAAGACAAGAGCGCGGAAGACCTGGGTAAGCGGTCCGATCATCCGCCGGCCCCGGTCATGGCGGCGCCAACGTCGCCGAGGTGATAAGGCGGCTCGAATTCGCCATTGATTCGACCGGACAGCATGACAACGACACGGTCGCTGATATCAAAGAGTTCGTCGAGGTCGGAGGAGATCAACAGGATACCACAGCCCCGTGCCCGCGCCTCGCGAAGCGAGCGCCAGACAAAAGCCGTGGCTCCGACATCGAGCCCTCTGGTGGGCTGCGCGGCGATAATCAGGGTGGCATCATCGTCAACTTCTCGGGCGAGGATGAGCTTCTGGGCGTTGCCGCCGGACAGCGACCCGGCCGGCTGGTTGGGCGACGAGAAATGCACATCCCAGGTCTTCAGTGTCGAGTCGCAATCCTTGCGAAGTCGCGCCGGGTTGATGATCCGCAGGACGCCGCCCAGAAGCAGGCCGCGCGCCGACCAGTTCTCCCACAGCGGACTGGACAGGCTGAGGCCTTCGCTGTTGCGCTCGAACGGGATGACGCGCAGGCCATTGGCGCGGCGCTCGCTGAGCGGCCGACGGGTGACCTCGACACCATCGAGAACGATGTCACCGGCAGTGATATCGGCAAGGTGGGAAACGGCGCGCACGAGGGTTCGCTGGCCGTTGCCTTCGACCCCGGCAACGCCGATGATTTCGCCGCGCCCGACCGCGAGCGTCACGTCGTGCAGCGCCGGTCCCTCGGAGTCGGATCGGGTTGCAACGGAGCGGAGCTCGAGAATCGGTGCCGCCGCCTTGGCGACCGTGGCGGCGGCCTTGGGTCCGCCCTCTTCCGCCAGTCCGACCAGCGCTTCGCGATCTTCGCCCGAGACGGATTCGTCGAGAGCCGACCCGATGATCGACGAGGCAAGTCGTTCCGCATCGGTCGCGTCGGTCGCGATCGGTCCCTCGACCAGCCGGCCGCCCCGCAACACGGTGACGGTGTCGGCAATCGCCAGCACCTCGCGGATCTTGTGAAGGATGAGAATGATGGTGACGCCATTCGCCTGCATCACCTTCAGGCGCTCGAACAGTTTTTCGATACCGGACGGGGAAAGAACCGCTGTCGGCTCGTCGAGAATGAGAACCGTGGCGTCGGTGACCAGCGCCCGGGCAATCTCCACCGCCTGCTGGGTCTCGACGGGCAAGTCGCGGATTCGTTCGCGCAGGCCGACCCGAACGCCGAGGCTGTCAAGGTGCCGGGTCCAGCGGCGCTCCAGTTCCTTGCGGGTGTAGACCCCTCGCCCGCCCTCGGCGCCGAACTCCATCGCCTCGGCAACGGTGAAGGATGGCGGCAGGGCGAAACTTTGATGGACCAGTTCGATGCCGGCCGCCCGCGCCAGGGTGACATGACCGACCGGTACGTCCTTCCCTCCGATGGCAAGCGTGCCCTTGACCGGTCGGACGATGCCGGCGGCGACCCGCGCAAATGTGGTCTTGCCGGCGCCGTTCTGACCGACGGCGGCATGAATCAGGCGCGGGGCGAACCCCACGGAAACGTCGGTCAGTGCCGCGACGTCCCCGTAGCGAACGGAGACATCGCGGCACTCGATAGCGTTGGGTTCGGACGTCATACCGGCCGAACTGTCAGGCAGCCGCTCAAAGCTCGGTGTTGAACGGAACCTCGAGCGCTCCCGAGATGATGTCCGCCCGGGCTTTCTCGATCTCCGGCCACACTTCCTTGGCCTTGGCGACGAGATCCGCCGGACCCTGCTCGAGCCACACCGGCGACAGGACAAAATCGACCACCCCGGTGCCGATGCCCGTGCTGAGATGACCGGCCTTGAAGTCGGCGCCAATCGCGTTGCTGACCTCGTTGTAGAGCGACTGACCGAAGTCGAGCGCAACGAGTGCCGCGACGGTTGTCGGTCCGAGCTTGTACTGCTCCGGCGAAATGGCGCTGACCATGCGCCCTTCACCCTCGTTGGCGGCCTGGATGATACCCGTGTCGGTCGCCGCGGCGTCGGTCTGGATGTAGTCGATCCCGTCCTGATACATCTGGGTCGCGATCTCGTGGCCCTTGGCGGGGTCCTGGAACGACCCGGCAAAAGCGCCGGTCACCGTCTTGTCGGCACCGACTGCAGCAGCAGCCACTTTCATCGCGTTGAGGTCGGCATTCAACGGCGGCAAACTGACGCCACCGATATAGCCGATCTGGCCGGTCGTCGAGATCTTCGCCGCGAACATCCCGGACAGGTAACAGCCGAGATAGTAGTCGTAGGACACCGTCACCACGTTATCCATCACCGGATCAAAGGGGTCTCCGAAGATCTGGATGAAGCGGGTATTCGGATAGTCCGGCGCCATCGCCTTGATCGGCTCGGCGACCTCGTTGAAGGTTCCGGCGATGACCTCGGCACCGGCATCGGCGAGGCTCTGGAAGATCGACGGGAAGGTGGCCGAATCCTGGGCGTAGATGGTGCGGATCGGGAAGCCCTTCTCTTCCGACAGCGTCTTGAGGGACGCGATCATCGAGTCGATCGGGCCGTTGTCACCGGCCGCCTGGGTGTGAACGAGGGCGACGAGACCGGTCCCCTGCGCCTTCGCCACGTGCGGCATGGCGAGGGTGCCGGCACTACCGGCGGCAACAACACCTGCCGATACCTGGAGGAAACGGCGACGCGAAACCGGGGCGCCGTCCACCCCGAGTATGGTCTTTTTGCTCATCTCATTCCCCTTGCTGAGGGCGCCCGCACGACGCGCCCGTTTTGGTTACGAGCTCGACTGAGCCCACATACGAAATCCGACATGGTTCGCTGTTTCGGTGCGGATGGAAAGTTGGGAAAAAGGCCGGAGTGCCGGTCTGCGCCAGGCGACGGGCGCCCGTGCCAACGGGCGGATTCCGAAAATCCGGACAAAGATCGCATCGAGCCATCCCCCGCGCCTCTTTCGGCATGACCGACGATAGACGCATCTTGACCGAATGGTCAACTTTAGACCTGCCAAATCCTGACGATGCGGTCAGCTTTTCTGCAGACTGGTGTCGGCCAAGCCCCCTCCTCGACCACTGCTGTCCGGTTTATGTCTCGGTTGTCGCGAGGGCGGGATCGTCGGGTCATATGCAGCAAAGGTTTGGTTCGAGGGGCCAGTCAAGCAACTGTGGTTTCTTCCCACGCCGGTTCCACGGCAAATCTGGAGGCGACGAACGGGCTGTTTTGCGTGCTTCGAGGTTTGGGCTGCCGCCCTCACACCTCAGCATGAGGAGCGGGTTCTTGGGTTTTGTCGAAAGCCTCGCCGTACCACCACAGGAGACACCTCCGCCCTCATCCAAGTGGGAGCAGCAGGATAACGAACGGAGGCGACGTTTCGTGTCCACAACTCAGCCAGCGGCACGGTTGTACGGGCGGGCGCTGCAGGGGATTCCAATGTCGGAATCGGATTACTATAGCGGCGGGTTTGACGGGCTTGGCCGCAGGATCCGCACTTCCTGGGATTCAATCGCGCCCATCGCCCAGATTGCGGCGATATAGGCTTGCCATTCCGGATCGCCGTTCATAGCCGCACGACGGCGATCGCGGTCGTCGAGGCTGTCCCAAGCCCAGAACATCACGGTCTGGTGGATGTTACCGACCTCGGTGGTATAGATGCCGAGGAAACGGCCGAGATGCCGTTTCTGGATCGGCAGGCCCTCCGCCTCGTATTTCTTGAGCCAGGGCTGAACCGTGCCCGGGCGAAAGGTGTAGGTCCGTTGTTCGATGAACACGATCTGCGCTCCTTTTCCTTCAGCCGCCGGCCCGCAGGATCATGTCGGCGGCTTTCTCGCCGATCATGATGGTCGGCGCGTTGGTGTTGCCGCTTGAAATGATCGGCATGATCGAGGCGTCGGCGACCCGGAGCCCCTCGATGCCGTGAACACGTAGCTCCGCATCGACCACGGCGTCCTCGCCCGGCCCCATCTTGCAGGTGCCCACCGGATGGAGCGTCGTGCCGCCGGCCTGCTTCAGCCACTCGGTCAGCCCCGCATCGGTCGTCTTGTCCGGACCAGGCTCGATTTCGCTCCCGATGATGTCGGAGAAGGCCGGCTGCGCCATGACCTCGCGGAGGATCTTGACGCCGGCAACCGTGGTCCGCTTGTCAAAATCAGTGCCGAGGTAGTTTGCGAAAATCCGCGGAGGATCATTCGGATCCGCCGACCGCAGGGTGATCCGCCCGCGGCTTTCCGGGTTGACAGGGCCAACCCGAATGGTGACCCCGTGGTTGTCCTCTACCCGCAACCGCCGCAGTGTCGGCCAGTGGAGGTTGGCGGTCTTCTCCAGTGCCGGCATGAAGTGCGCCTGGATGTCGGGTGCAGAGAGACCCGGTCGCGACCGTACGAAGGCACCGCCCTCGTAGGGGAAGGTGGTGGCAACGCCAGTGCCGAACAGTGTCCCCTGAACGATCGCCGGAACCAGACGGTCAACCCGAAGATCGCTGAAGAGCGTGATCGGTTCCGTTACCTCATAGACGAGACAGACATCGACATGGTCCTGAAGATTGCGGCCGACCCCCGGCAGGTGATGGACGACGTCGATCCCGTGCCCCCGCAGGTCCTCGCCGTCACCGATACCGGACAGCATCAGGATCTGGGGTGAGCCGACGGCGCCCGCCGCCAGCACGATCTCACCTGACGCATCGACCCGGTGCCGCTTGCCCCCTTGCGTATACTCCACCGCGACGGCACGGCCTTGTTCGACGACCACACGCTCCGTCAGCGCGTGAGTCGCGACCGTCAGGTTCGCACGATCGAGCACGGGTCGCAGGAACGCCCGCGACGTGCTCCAGCGCTTTCCATCGCGGATCGTGAAGTCGTAGCGGCCGAAACCGTCCTGCCGCGCTCCGTTGAAATCGTCGTTGCGCGGGTAGCCTGCCTCGACACCAGCTTCGATGAAACGATCGAAGAGCGGACTCTTGCCACGAGCGCGGCAAACCGCAAGCGGACCGTCATCACCGTGGAACGCATCGCTGCGCTCGACGTGGGTCTCGGACTTGCGGAAATAGGGCAGCACCTCGGCGTAGGACCAGCCAGGATTGCCCATCTGCGCCCAGCGATCGTAGTCGGAGGCGTTTCCCCGCACATAGATCATGCCGTTGATGGTTGACGTTCCGCCCAAGGCCTTGCCGCGCGGCCAGTAGATACGGCGGTTGTCGAGTTCCGGCTCGGGCTCGGTATCGAACTTCCAGTTGTAGATGCCCGAATGCATCAGCTTGCCCATCAGCATCGGCAACCGCACCAGCGGGTGGCGGTCCTTGCCCCCCGCCTCGATCAGCAGGACCGAGCGCTCGGGGTCAGCCGACAACCGGTTGGCGAGCACGCACCCGGCCGAGCCCGCGCCGATGACGATATAGTCGTATGTGGACGCTGTGGTCATTGTGCCTACCAGGAGATCGGCTCGGCGCCCGCCGTTGCAAGGGCGCGATTGCAGACAACGAAGGAGTTTTCCAGCGCCAGCACCGTCTTGGCGAAGGCCGGATGCTCACGGATCACGCAAGCGACATTCGGCGAA
>JAAEOR010000891.1 GCA_024222895.1 Hyphomicrobiales bacterium
CGCTTCACACGGCCTGGCTTCAGGCGAGACACGCCCGATGAGGAAACCACCGACCGGAGAGCCGTATGCGGGAAAACCGCACGTGCGGTTCGGAGGGCGGGGAGGGCGAAGGCCCTTCCCGACCCCTATCGAAGCACGCAATGCGGGGCCGCTTCATCATCACTTCGCAGTGCCCCCTCGACCGGCCATCCGGCTGGTCCCTCCCGGATCGGGCCGGGGGGGCAGGTCTCCCCCGGGATCGGTCCTTCGAACATGCAAGGAGCGCCGTTGCAGCGTCGCGATGAAAGCCCGGAGGACGCGCTCATCGTCCCAGTTTCCGGTGGGAGGGGCCGCGCCGAATCCTGGCAAAGAGAGCGTTGTCAGGAGAAGTGTTTGCACTTCTCCGCCCAGACAGAGCGACCAGGAAAGAGAGCGTTGTCAGGAGAAGCGTTTTCACTTCTCCGCCGAAGGATCGCGAGGCCCTGCTCACCTTGTTCGACTTTCCCGCCGAGCATTGGGACCACCTGCGCACATCGAACCCGATCGAAAGCGTGTTCGCCTCCGTGCGTCATCGAACCGTGCGGACCAAAGGATCGCTGTCGCAAAGGACCGCCAGGCTCATGGTCTTCAAGCTCGTCTCGGCGGTCGCCGCCTGACGGGTGCGCTCCTCGACCCGCTCACCCATGCCGAGCTCAGCCCCACAGAATGGTTGCTTTTGCTTCCGAAAGGCGGATTTCATTACTCCGGCGTTGACATCCTGGTTTTCGCGCTAACCTCGCGCTATTCCCTTAGCGCGAGGAATCTGGTGATGGCCGCCTGGGCCTCGTCGCTCTCCCAGCGGTCGGCCAGGTGTTCGGCCGTTCGCTCGTACATGTCCGACGGGGAATTTCCGGCCAGGTCGCGATAGAGCTTCTTGGCGTCGGCAATGGCACCCGGTGACGCGCGTAGGATGTGACCGATCTCGGTGTCGATTGCCTGGTCGAGCGAGGCTTCGGGAACAATTTGTGAAACCAGGCCGATGCGCTGCGCCACCTCCGCGTCGAACGACTTGCCGCTCAGACCCAGGCTGCGCGCCGCACCCTCGCCGATCCGGGCCAGGAGATAGGGCGCAATGGTCGCCGGAATCAGGCCGAGCTTCACCTCGGTCAACGCGAAGACTGTGGTCTCGGCTGCGATGACGACGTCGCAAATCGCCAGCAAGCCGATGCCACCGCCATAGGCCGGCCCTTGCACCCGGGCAACCAGCGGCTTTGACAGTTGGTCAAGTTCACGCAGCATATCGGCGAGTTCGCCCGCTGCGGTGATCCGCTCGCTACGATCCTTGTCGAACTGATCACGCATCCAGGCGAGATCGGCGCCGGCGCAGAACGAAATGCCCTGGGCAGCCAGGACAACCGCTCGAACTCCTTTGTCGCCCTCGAGCGCACGGGCGGCGCGGCGTAACTCGACGATCGCCAGGGCACTAAGCGCATTGTGCTTGTCGGGTCGCGCCAATGTCAGGGTTGCAACCCCGCTGGCCGCGTGCGCTAGCCTCAGCGTTTCATACCTGTTCATGGCGCGACTCCCTTGAGGCTCAGAGCAAAATCAGATGCTTCGGCAAGACGCCCGGTGTCGATACCGGTCACAAACCCGCGCTCATGGACGAACCGCACAACCTCACCGGTATCGACATTGCCCTTGGCGCCTGGTGCAAACGGGCAGCCGCCAAGTCCGCCCACCGATGAATCGAACGTTCGCACGCCCATGCCCAGACTAGCATCGATATTGGCGAGCGCACGCTGACCAGTGTCATGGAAGTGGCCGGCGACCCGGCGTGCCGGGATTTCGTCGAACACACAATCAAGCAGTTGCTCGATGTCATCCGGCTCGCCGGCACCGATGGTGTCGCCAAGGCTAACCTCGTAGCAGCCGAGAGCGATCAGTGCGGCGGCCAGTCGGGCGACGGCGGCCGGCGGCGTCGGCCCGTCATAGGGACAGGCAGCCACGCAGGAGACGTAGCCTCGCAACGGAAGCTGATCGACCGCCGCCGCGTCAGCTACCGCCCGCGCCCGCTCAAGACTCGCCTCGATCGAACAATTGATGTTGGCTTGGGAAAAGCCCTCGGAAGCCGAAATGAACACCGCGACCTCGTCCGCTTCCGCCTGTTTCGCGTGCTGATAGCCTTTGACATTGGGCGCCAGCGCCGCATAGCGGGTCTCGGGCCGGCGCTGAATCTCGGCCAGAACGTCGGCACCATCGGCCATTTGCGGAATCAGCCTTGGGGAAACCATGCTCGCAGCCTCGATTCTGGCAAAGCCGCACCCCGACAACAGATCGATGAGCCGCACTTTGTCTGCGGTGGGCACGATCCGGCGCTCATATTGCAGCCCGTCGCGCGGTGCCACCTCGTAGATGTGAATCCGCTCAGCCATCGGCCGGTGCCTGTCGTGACCTGATCTCCACCTGCCCGCTCCTCGCTTCGCCCATCGTCCGGCCACTACATCCGCAGGACGCCGAACCGGGTATCGCTGATCGGTGCATGGCGACTGGCAGCAAGCGAGAGGGTCAGAACTTCGCGGGTTTTGCGCGGGTCGATGACACCGTCGTCCCACAGCCGGCCGGAAGCGTAGAGCGGGTGGCTCTGGGTCTTAAACTGGTCGATCACCGGCTGCCTGAACTCTGCTTCTTCCTCCTTGCTCCAGGTGCCGCCTCTGTTTTCGATCGCGTTGCGCTTGACCGATGCCAGCACTCCGGCGGCCTGTTCGCCGCCCATCACCGAGATCCGCGAGTTCGGCCACGACCACAGAAATCGCGGCGAGAAGGCGCGGCCGCACATGCCGTAATTGCCGGCGCCGAACGATCCGCCGATCAGAAATGTGATTTTCGGCACGGCAGCGCTCGCCACCGCGGTCACCAGCTTCGCGCCGTCCTTGGTGATGCCGCGTTCCTCATAGCGCTGGCCGACCATGAAGCCAGTGACATTTTGAAAGAACACCAGCGGGATCCTCCGCCGGCAGCACAGATCGATGAAATGGGTCCCCTTCAACGCGCTTTCGGAGAACAGCACACCGCTGCTTGCAAGGATGCCGACCGGTATGCCTGCGACATGGGCAAAGCCGGTGACCAGCGTCGTACCGTAATGGGCCTTGAACTCGTCGAATTCGGAGCGGTCGACAATGCGGGCGATCACATCGCGGACATTGTATTGGATGCGCAAATCGGCCGGCACGATCCCGACAATTTCCTCGGCATCATAAAGCGGCTCGTCGGCCTCGCTGAACGCGATGCCGGCGCCAGGCGGCGCGTTGGCTGAGGCCACCGCATCGCGGGCCAGTTCGAGCGCATGCGCATCGTCTTCCGCCATAGCATCGGCCACACCAGATAGTCGCGTGTGGAGGTCCGCACCGCCAAGGTCCTGCGCGGCGACCTCTTCGCCGGTCGCCACCCGCACCAATGGTGGGCCGGCGAGAAAGATCAGCGCCTGATCCTTGACCATGATGGCTATGTCCGACATCGCTGGAACATAGGCGCCGCCCGCCGTGCACGAGCCCATCACCACGGCAATCTGGGGGATGCCGGCGGCCGACATGTTGGCCTGGTTGAAAAAGATGCGGCCGAAGTGGTCGCGATCGGCGAAGACTTCGTCTTGCCGGGGAAGATTGGCGCCACCGGAATCGACCAGATAGATGCACGGCAGGCGATTCTGACCGGCGATCTCCTGCGCCCGCAGATGCTTCTTGACCGTCATCGGGTAGTAAGTGCCACCCTTGGCGGTGGCATCGTTGCACACGATCATGCAGTCGCGGCCGCGGACGCTGCCGACGCCGGCGATCAGCCCGGCCGATGGGGACTCGTCACCATACATGCCGTGCGCGGCCAGAAGCCCGATTTCCAGGAACGGCGAGCCCGGATCAAGCAGCCGGGCAACGCGATCGCGTGGGGCGAGCTTGCCCCGCGACAGATGGCGCGCCAGCGATTGTTCACCGCCGCCGGCGCGCGCCTGGTCCGCGGCCGCGTTCATCTCGGAGATCGCCGCCAGCATGGCGGTGCGGTTGGCGTCGAAACTTTCCGAAGCGGCCGAGACCCCTGACGACAACACGGCCATGTCAGGCGGTCTCCGCAAACAGTTCGCGGCCGATCAAAAGCCGTCTGATCTCGCTGGTACCGGCGCCAATCTCGTAGAGCTTGGCGTCGCGCAGCAGCCGTGCCGCAGGAAATTCCTCAGCGTAGCCGTTGGCGCCCAAGATCTGGATCGTATCGAGGGCGGCGCGGGTGGCATGCTCGGAGGCAAACAGAATGCAACCGGCGGCATCGATGCGCGTCACTTCGCCCCGGTCGAAGGCCGCCGCCACCGCGTACGCATAGGCGCGGCTGGCGTTCAACGCGGTCACCATGTCGGCGATCTTTGCCTGCACGAGCTGGAACTCGCCGATCGGCCGGCCGAACTGCCTGCGTTGGTGAACATAGGGTACGACGATGTCCAGCGCCGCCGCCATGATGCCGATCGGACCGCCAGAGAGCACCAAGCGCTCGGTATCGAGGCCCGACATCAGCACCGCGACGCCTTCGCCCTCCCGGCCCAGCACATTCTCGACCGGAACTTCGCACTCGTCGAAGCTGAGCTCGCAGGTGTTGGAGCCGCGCATGCCGAGCTTGTCGAGCTTCGGCCCGGTCGAGAAGCCCTTGAAGGTCCGTTCGACGATGAAGGCCGTGATACCGTGCGAACCCGCCTCCGGATCGGTCTTGGCATAGATGATGAGCGTATCGGCATCGGGACCATTGGTGATCCACATCTTGGTGCCGTTGAGAAAATATCTGCCGTCCTGCTGCGTCGCCCGTAGCCGCATGGAGACGACATCTGAGCCGGCATTGGCCTCCGACATGGCCAGGGCGCCGACATGGTCGCCCGAGCAAAGTTTCGGCAGGTAGGTTGCCATCTGCTCCGCCGTGCCATGACGGCTGATCTGGCTGATGCATAAATTGGAATGGGCGCCATAGGACAGGCCGACCGAGGCCGATGCACGGCTGATTTCCTCCATCGCCACGAGATGGGCGAGGTAGCCGAGGCCGGCACCGCCGAACTGCTCCGGTGCGGTGATGCCGAGTAGGCCGAGCTCACCCAGTTCACGCCACAGTTCTTTCGGAAAAGCGTTCTGGCGATCGATGTCAGCCGCGAGCGGCGCAAGGCGGTCCTGCGCCCAGCGCTGCAACGAATGGCGCAGAAAGTCGATGTCGTCGCCGAGCGCAAAGTTGATCCCGGTTCTGTGTTGCATGGCGTCGCCTCCGTTCTAACAACAACGATCAGCCGGCTGCCGTCAGCGCCGCGCCGGCGGTGCATGCCTCCAACTCGGCCAGCAAACCCGCCTGGCGCACATGCATGCTCGAAATCGCCGCGTGTTTGACCGGGCCGTAACCGCGCATCTCGTCATAAAGCGAAACAAGGGCGCAGACAGTGTCGGCATTGTCGCATGACAGCCGCTGCAGCAGATCGTCGACCAGCGCCTCATATTCGCCGATCAGTGCCCGCTCCATCCGCCGCTCCGGGGCGCGCGCGAAGATGTCCAGGCGGGTACTGCGAAGTCGTTTCATTCGGGCCAGCACTTTCAACAACGGGATCATCCAGCGGCCGAACTCTCGCTTCCTGGGCCGGCCATCGGGTGCCCTGCCTGGCAGGAATGGCGGCGCAAGATTGAACCTGATGCGGGTGTCGCCTTCGAACTCCTCGTCCAGGCGCGCTTGGAATGCAGGGTCGGACAGGAGCCGCGCTACCTCATACTCATCTTTGTAGGCGAGGACGCGGGCATAGGTTCGGGCGACGGCAATCGGCACTGCGTCATCAAGCCCCAACCCGGCGGCCGCCTGGCGCGCGCGCCCAACCAGGGCGCGGTATCGCTCGGCAAGTGTCCCGTCCTGATAGGCGGTCAGGTGGGCACTGCGATGGGAGATCAATTCCGTCAGCGACATGTCGTCCTGCAGCGCTGCCTCGGGCGTGGTGGACATGGCCTCTTCAACCGACTCCGGTTCGACAGCCAGCTTTCGTCCCCAACGGAAAGAGGCAAGATTGGCTGCCACTGCAATCCCGTTCAGCTCAATCGCTTGTTCGATCGCGGCCCGCGACAATGGGATCAGACCCGACTGCCAGGCAAAACCCGTCATCATGATATTGGTGGCGATGGCATCGCCGATCAGTGCTTCGGAAGCTCGCGTGAAATCGACGAACTGGCCGCCGGGCTTTACCCGCTCGCCGATGACGCTCTCGACGGAGCGGGCCTTGAAGTCGAAGTCGCGATGAGCGACGAAGTCGGCGACCGGTGTCGCATGGATGTTGACGACCGCGTGGGTCCGTTCGGCGTCGCAGAGAGTGACACCCTCCTTCGAGGCAGCAACCACGTCGTCGGCAGCGATCAGCACATCGGCGCTGCCGGTTGCAATCCGCGGGCTGGTGACATCCTTGGAGACACGGCCGATCCGGATATGGCTCAGCACCGCACCGCCCTTCTGCGCAAGCCCTGTCATGTCGAGGACCATCGGTGCCTTGCCGTCGATATGCGCCGCCATGCCGAGAATGGCACCGATGGTGAGAACACCGGTACCGCCGACCCCGGTGACGGCGATGTTCCACGGCCGCTCATCGACCTCGACGATTTCCGGCTCGGGCAAATCGGCGTTACCGGCGGGGCCCGATAACGGCTTTTTGCGCACCTCGCCGCCGCGAATGGTGACGAAAGCGGGGCAAAAGCCCTTCAGGCAGGAGAAATCCTTGTTGCAGCTCGACTGATTGATCCGGCGCTTGCGGCCAAACGGTGTCTCGAACGGTTCGACCGACAGGCAATTCGACTGCTCCGAGCAATCGCCGCAACCCTCGCAGACAGCGTCGTTGATGACCACGTGCAGGGCCGGATCTTCGATCTCGCCACGTTTGCGCCGGCGCCGCTTTTCGGCCGCGCATGTCTGCACATAGACGATCGCCGAGCAGCCCGCGGCCTGGCGCACTGTCTCCATGACGTTGTCGATGTGGTCGCGGCCGCGAATGACCACACCGGTTGCGAGATCGTCCTGGCGATAGGCCTCAGGCACGTCGGACAGGAGATAGATCGGCGCCACGCCCTCCTGGTGCAGCTGATGGGTGATTTGCTCGGGAGTCAGTTTGCCATCGATCGGCTGGCCGCCGGTCATCGCGACAGCGTCGTTGTAGAGTACCTTGTAGGTGATGTTGGCGCCGGCCGACACCGCCTGGCGGATCGCCAATAATCCGGAATGGAAATAGGTCCCGTCACCGAGATTGGCGAAGATGTGCTTCTCGCTGGTGAACGGTGCGGTGCCAGTCCAGGTGACGCCCTCGCCGCCCATCTGGGTGAAGGTTTCGGTGTGCCGGTCCATCCACTGGGCCATGAAATGGCAGCCGATCCCGGCCAGTGCCCGGCTGCCCGCCGGCACCCGCGTCGAGGTGTTGTGCGGACAGCCGGAGCAGTAATAGGGCCTTCGGGTCACCGGCGCGCGATGGCCGCTGGTGGTCCGATATCGCGCCTCCAGCCAGGCAAGCTTGGCGGCAATGTGCTTCTTCAGCCCCGCGTCGAAGTCGAACCGCAATACCCGATCGGCGATAGCGCGGGCTGCCGCTCCGACGGTTAGCGAGTCATTGAGCGCAAGGAAATGGCGGTCCTGCTCGTCAAGCTTGCCAATGACGCGCGGGCGCACATCGGCGCGCCAGTTGAACAAATGCTGCTTGACCTGATTCTCGATGATCTCACGGCGCTCCTCGACGATC
>JAAEOR010000892.1 GCA_024222895.1 Hyphomicrobiales bacterium
AGTGCGTCCGCGGCGCATAAACGGTCGACATAGGATTGCACCGGCGCCTGGCACAGCGCTTCGTCGTGATAATTGATCCGCTCCTCTCGTCCCATGACCGGATCGAAACCGTCTGCATAAAGATCGCAGTCATCGACGATATGTCCCGCGGCCGTCAGGCCCTCGACGACGGCACGATGGGTCGCAGCGTTGAAGCTGGTCTCGACCGGGTGGGCATAAAGAACGAGAACGCGCATGTCAGATGACACTCATCAGGTTTGCCGACGGCAGGGGTGAATCATCCGGCACAGTCATGCGGATTCAGCCGGGCTCCCGCAAGCCCGGAAACAGGAAAACCTTATCGGATTTCCAATCGAAATCCGGATTCTCCCAAGCGATCATCTTGCCGGGATTGAGGAGCCCGTTGGGGTCAGCCTCGCGCTTGAATGCGAGTTGCACCGCGTCCGTCTGTTTCATTCCGCCTTCCTCGAGCGTGTAGCGGTGCGGATTGAAAATTACGCAGCCATTGTCCTCATGGAGTCGGATGATCTCGTCGAGCCGCTCATCGTCCGTGTAGCGCACGATCGGCAGACCGGCGCAGGCGACATTGCCATCGAACCGGATGAACTCCAGATGCCCCGGCACCTCGTCGCCGAGCAGCGACGTCATCTTGCGCACGCTTTCAACATGATCGGGGAAGCGATGGAGAACCTGGAGGTAAGTGATCGTCGGATCGACCCGAAGGCCCCTCAGGGTCGTGTGGTTCCAGCAAAGCTCATAGACCGGCGGCAGGCCCTTCCTGGCTTCTGCACTTGCCGTGTCCGAGCGGTAGCGTATCGCTGCTTTCTCCCGCTCCGCAAGCGCCGTGAATGGATCCATGGCATGCGGCGCCACCATCAACAGCACGACCGAATCGGTCTTGTTGAGGAACTTGCAGTGACGAAGGAAATAGTCATGGGGGACCGGCGCCGCGACCGTCGCGATCTCCTTGAAGAGTAATCCGTCCAGATTGGCGACCTGGTCGGCGAATGCGACAGCGCCCATATAGTCGTCGAAGCCGACGATGACGTCGACCCAGTCATAAGCCGCATCGAGCGGCATCGTCACTTCGGTGATGATGCCGTTGGTGCCGTAGGCATGCATCACCTTGTGAAGGTCCCAGCCCGCCAGGTCCAGGACCCGCGGTTCGGCTTCCATCGTTACCACCCGCAGCCGCAGAACATTGCCGATGTCCCTGAGACCGCCCCAGTTGATCGATCCGATGCCACCCGAGCCTCCGGCGACAAACCCGCCGACCGAAGCGGTGTGATAGGTGGACGGATGCAGTCGAAGTTCCTGACCGCTTTGACGGGTTTTGCGGTCGATCTCCGACAGCACGGCGCCCGGTTCCGCCGTGACAAATCCGCGTTCGACAGACTTGATGGCGTTCATGTTCGCCAGGTTGAGAACGACGCCACCGGCCAGTGGCATCGCCTGTCCGTAGTTGCCAGTACCCGAGCCGCGCGGTGTCACCGGCACGCCGAGGGCGAAACAGGTTTTGAGCACGTGAATCACCTCGGCCTCCGTCCGGGGCGAGACAATCAGGTCACCGGTTACATCATCGAGTTCCCGCTTGAGCACCGGCGAGTACCAGAAGAAATCCCGGCTCTTCTGTTTGACGATCGCCGGGTTGTCTTCCATCTGAATGCCGTCGAGCGCAGCCTTCAGGCTTGGCAGGTCTATCGTGGTCATTGCTTGGTCACCTCAGAAGCGGCGGAACAGACGGCCGGCGCCAATAAAGCGGGATCGGCCACACGAGTCATGACGCCCCCATGAGATCGTCGAGTTCACGATAATCCGGCAGCGTATTGTCGATCGCCATGCCGGCCCTGAGAACCGTGCGATCGGACTGCGGCCGGGCGAGCAACTCCGTCCAGCTTCGGGCTCGGAATAGCACCAGATCAGCGGCCGCGGCGGTTGCAATTCGACCGTGATCGTCACGGCCGACGATCGCCGCCGGCGCTCTGGCCACAAGGCCCGCCCAACCGGCGACAGGATGATCGAGTTGGAGGATGCGCACCGCCTGGCGAAACACCTCGGCCATGTCGAGATCACCATAAGCATAGAAAGGGTCACGGGTGTTGTCGGAAGCGACCGCCACCGCTACGTCGCGGGCCGCCAGCTCATGCAGCAGTGTCACGCCACGCCAGCGCGGCGTCCGCCCGGCCTGACGATCCTGCAGGTACATATTGCACATCGGCAGGGAGACCACGGCAATCCCGGCCTGCGCCACCCGCTCCATGGTCGCCTCCGCCTCCGCGGCTGGCTGCATAGCCAGCGAACAGCAATGACCGGCAACGATGGATCCCGAAAACCCGTTGCGGATCGCCGCCTCGGCGATATGCCGAAGCGAGCGGGCCGCGGGGTCGGCGGTCTCGTCCACGTGGAAATCGAGGCCGAGCCCCCGATCCGCAGCGTGACGCATCATCACGTCAAGCGCCTGGTCGAGCTCGGGAATCATGAAGGTTGCCGCGCCGAGAACGCCGCCATGCTCCGCCACGACCGAGACCATGTCAGCGGCAGCATTTTCGTCGAGGAACAAATCGATCGGGACCAGCGAGACCGCTTGCAGTTCGACCCGACCGGCCCATTCTGCCCGCATGTCGGCGAATACCGGCCATGAGATCCCGTCCTGCGGCGGGATCGAGTCGATATGGGTTCTCAGCAGCGAGGTCCCGTGGGCGTAGGCAGCGCGCAGGCCGAAGTCCATCCGCCGGGAAACATCGGCTGCCGTCCATCGTGCCGTCCGGTCTGCGGCCACGGCCTCCATGGCCCCGTCAAATGTGCCATCCGGATTCGGCCGGCGTGGCCAGATATGTCCCTTGTCGATGTGGGTGTGCATGTCGACGAAGGTCGGCCACACCATGCCCTGATCGAGATCGACATGAGGGAAGTCCATCTGGCTCCTCGCCGGCGCCAGGCTTTCCACCGCCCCGTTGTTGATGACGATATCGGCTGCCACGAGACCGTCACCGTCGGGGGGCGTCGGCAGTTCATCGAGAAACACACCCGGAATTCGTGCATTGGCGACGACGAATCGCGGCAATTGTGGGAGTGTCGCGAAACCGGTGGTCATTGGTTAAGCGCCGCCTTGGACGCCGGTCTTGCGTGCTTCGATAGGGGTCGGGAAGGGCCTTCGCCCTCCCCGCCCTCCGAACCGCACGTGCGGTTTTCCCGCATACGGCTCTCCGGTCGGTGGTTTCCTCATCGGGCGTGTCTCGCCTGAAGCCAGGCCGTGTGAAGCG
>JAAEOR010000893.1 GCA_024222895.1 Hyphomicrobiales bacterium
GTCGACGCCGTCGTCACCCACACCGGCGGTCCGCCGAAAGGGGACTTGCTCGAAATTGACGACGAGACCTGGCATCACGGTCTCGATCTGGTGGTGCTGCTGGTCCAGCGCATGGCGCGGCTGGTCACACCGATCATGGAGGCTCAGAGTGGCGGCGCCTTCGTCAACATCACGACGTTCTCGGCCTTAGAACCCGACCTCCGGTTTCCGGTTTCAAGTGTCCTGCGGGCTGCCGTCGGCGCCTACGCCAAGCTCTATGCCGACCGGTATGGCGGCTCCGGTATCCGCATGAACAATGTGCTGCCGGGATTCACCGACAGCCTTGACCTGAAGCCGGAGGTGGTTGCTGACGCGCCGATCAAGCGGCTCGGATCGGTTGACGAGATTGCCGCCACGATCGCCTTTCTGCTGTCCGACGGCGCCGGCTACATCACCGGCCAGAACATCCGGGTCGATGGCGGGATCACCCGTCACGTGTGACCGGGGTTGGGGCAAGGGGCGCGCGCCCTCCACTGGCTCCGGGATTATCCGGACAAGATCAGGCTTGAGTTCGCGCCATGAACATTGAACACCTTGCCGCCTTCAACCTGGCCCTGCTGGTCGCCTTGATCAGCCCGGGGCCGGCGCTGCTCTACGCCTTGCGCACGACGCTTAGCAGCGGTCGCGCTGCTGGGGTCGCCACGGGCTGCGGCCTGGCAACGATGGCGGCGACCTGGACGTTGATGGCGCTCCTCGGTCTCGACGGAGTGTTCCGGCTATTTCCCTGGGCCTACACCGTCTGCAAGATCCTCGGCGCACTCTACCTGATCATGGTCGCGTGGAAGACGTGGCGTGCCGCTGCCGACCCGATCGAAACGTCGGCCCAGCCCAACGCCCGCGCCTTCCTCGGCGGCCTGCTGATCAATCTTGCCAACCCCAAGGCCGTACTTTTTGCGGCGGCGGTACTGGTGGTTATCTTCCCGATCGGACTCAGCGCCACGCAAAAGGCGATCATCGTCGGCAATCACCTGATCGTCGAGATCGTCGCCTATTCCAGCTTCGCCTTGATGCTGAGCACCCGATCGGTCAGCCGGCAATACCTGCGCGCCAAGCCGGTGCTCGATCGTATCGCCGCGGCGGTTCTTGGTACATTGGGTATGCGGCTCATCCTCGATCGTTGAGGCGGGGCGGTTGACCCTGGATTCCTCTTCCGGTCCGGAAGAGGAAGGTCGGCTTCTGCGCATCCCGTCAACGCCCTCGGCGGATTACGCTCCGCTAATCCGCCTACCGAATCCCTCGTCGCTTCGCGACGCGCCGTAGGGCGGGTTCGCCGCAGGCGTAACCCGCCGGCGCAACTCGGCCCAGCGGATCAGGCTTCGCGAATCCGCCCGCCGCCTCCCGTCGAGTCTCGAGCAGCCGAATGAGTTCGCACGGCCCCCGGTGGCGGACGCTGCTGCCGACGGCGTTAGTCCGAGCCGTCGGCATTACGGATCGCCAGCTCCAGTTGCCGGAAAACGATTCCTGAATTAATGACCCGAAGCGGTCATGGTCATCTTCAAACGTTCGCCTCAGCAACATCGTAGACCTGAACGCGTTCGACCATGTCTAATCGCGTGTCCAAGAAAGCCTGATGTTCGTCGCTCACCTGATAGGCGTTGTGGGCGGCCAGGTTGTCGAAGCGGAGAACAATCGAATAGGCGTAGCTGAAATCAACCACGTCGCGGTCGGTGGCGGCAGGCTTCCCGATCCGTCTGTCCCGGACATGCTGTTCGCGGGTGAGCGGGTCGAGGCCTTCAAAGAACCGTTCGTGCTCGCCCTCGTCCAAGCCTTCCTTGAGCCAGAAAAACACGATGTAGGTATGCATTTGTTACCTCCGGAGGAAACGGGGGGGGCATTAAGGCGAACACCCGCCCACATCGGAATAGGCCGGCGGCGACAGTA
>JAAEOR010000894.1 GCA_024222895.1 Hyphomicrobiales bacterium
CCTAAAATCGTTCAGGCCATTTCCGTGACGTGTGATAGACGCGGATGATCTCGACAGTGTCGCCGTTGATCGCATATGGCACGACGAACGGCAGGCGCGGGATAACGAGTTCATAGGTGCCGTCAACCCGCCCCTTTCTGCCGGAATGCGGGTGAGTAGAAAGCCGTTCTTGGACAACGCGAACGATGGCTGCAACCACATCGCGCGCAACACCTGGGCTATCGCTTGATATGAATTGCCGTATGGATACTAAGTCATCGAGTGCTTCGGGCGACCAAACAAGCTTCATACCTTTGGCTGTGGAAGCTCGTTATCGGTATCCCACGAACGCACCCAGGACAGCACATCGTCGTGGGCAACACCCTTTCCTGCTCTGAGTGATGTAAGTCCTTGCGTAATCCCGTCAATTTGCCATTCCTGAACAGCAAGATATTCCTCGATCGCCTCGCCTGCGACAAAGGATTTACTGCGCTTCAATGCTGTCGCAACCGCGTCGAGACGTTCCTTTGTCGAACGATCAACGCGGATCGTGATTGTGGTGCTGTCAGCCATTTCTTCGATGCTCAAATGTGTTCATATGTGTACATGGTATCACAACACCGGGAATCCGGCGAGCATGACCGATGCCGGCGTCCGGGGCCTCATACCTCCGGAATGTTCTCCCGGAAGATAACCTGAAGGCGCGGCGGATGGGGGTCGTAGCGGATATCGCGTACCGCGTTCATCAGGATATTGATGGATTCCCGCGCCTCGACCCGCGGGTTCTGGTCGATCACCGCGTCGAGCGTGCCGTCGAGCAGGAATGTCTTGTTGTGGGCGGTCAGCTCATGACCGACAAAAACGATGCCGCTCCCTTTGCCTCTTTCCTTCATCGCTCGAGCGATACCCTGGCTTCCCGCGCCGATATTGTAGATGCCGGCGAGGTCGGCATGGCGATCGAGCAGCCCCTCCGCTTCGGCAAACGCCTTCTCGCGGTCGTCCCTCATTTCGCGCAGCGCTACGATCTCAAGGTCCGGGAATTCCTCCGACAGGATGTGGCGGAAACCCATCTCGCGTTCCTCATGTCCACGATAGGAAAGTGAGCCAGCGAAAAGTGCGATCTTCTGGTTTTCACCGGTGCCCAGGAACCGGCCGAGAAGGTAGCCGGCAAGGCGGCCTGCCGCGCGATTGTCGATCCCGACATAGGCGCTCCGTGGTACATGCAGGATGTCGGACACCAGCGTTACCACCTTCACGTCGCCCGAGGTCAGATGGCGGATCGCCTCTCGCACCGCCGGATGGTCGAGAGCGATTACGCCGACGCCGTCGGCCTGGTCGCGCAGGCCATAAAGCGCGTCGGCCAGACTATCGGGACTGAAAGCCTCGATGCTGTGCATCTGCAGATCCAGGTGGGGCCGCAACGCCGCCTGAGTCTCGATCTGATGCCGCAAGCTGTGGATGAAGGTGTTGGTTCCGGAGGGGAGAACGTAAGCCAGCCGGACCCGCGCCGACGACGGGTTCACCCCCGGCAGCGCACTTCCGTCGGGCAGGTAACCGAGCCGCTGGGCGGTTTCCAGGACGATTTCCCGCGTGCGCAGTCGGACACCGGGCCGGTTGTTCAGGACACGGTCAACCGTGGCGCTGGAGACGCCGGCTTCACGGGCTACGTCACTCAGGGTCGTGCGCACGGTTCGGCCTTGCTTTGCACTTCAATGCTGGCGGCACCTTAGTTCGCTCCCCGGCGTCAAACAATCCTCGGATTGGCTGCGGCATGATGCAAAATGATCCTCGATGATGTGAGCCTGGCTTTTCATCTCCCGACCAGGTTCATAAAGCACCATAACATCGCGCCAGGGCAAACAGCAGGATTCACCCTCGCCGAAACGCCAGAGTGCGTCATCAGGATGAAGTAATATGATGTTGCATATGAGGTCTTCTGATGAAATCATGCATCATCCAGCCGGCGATGAAAAGACCGGCGGATCAGTCGCGGGGTGCGCTGGTGCAGGACGAATACCCCCTTCCTTTCGGCAATCGTTTGCCGATTGCCGGGCGGCCATGACCGTTGGCCTCCATCAGAGCGTTGCCGAAACCCGGTCGGTGGCGAGCCGGGTGATTCTCTATCCGGGCGCTGCCGGCGGCCTCGGCGCCGGGACCACGCTCAGTCTGTTGGAGGCCGGCGATCGGGTGATCGCGGTCGACAAGGACGGGAAGAAGATGGACTCCCTGGATGCCGCGGCCGCGGCCCGCTCCCTCGATGGATTGACGATCCTCCAGGTCGACCTCGGCGAACTCGAAGGCCTGCGGCGGGCACTGGACACGGTGGCGCAGGAGACGGGCGGCATCGATGTCGTCATCAACAACGCAGCGATCTACCCGCGCAGGCCGGCGAAAGACTTCTCGATCGAAGACCATCAGGCCGTCCAGCGGGTCAATGTCGACGCCGCCATCGTCTGTGTTCAGGTGGCCCTTCCACATATGCGGGCACAGCACTGGGGGCTAATCGTCAATGTCGCATCGATAACCGCTTACGGTGGCTGGCCGGATCTCTCGCCCTACGTCCAGTCAAAAGGCGCATTGACCGGCCTGGCCCGCGCCTGGGCGCGGGAGTTCGGGCCCTTTGGCATAACGGTCAACGCCATCTCTCCAGGGGCATTCCCGACCGACGCGGAGAAAATTCATCCGGACCCCGAGACCTATGCCCGCTACATTGTCGAGCATCAGGCCATCAAGCGCCGTGGCCGTCCGGCCGACATCGCCGGGGTGTTGCGTTTCTTCATTTCCGACCAGGCCGGTTTCATTGCCGGCCGGACCCTCAATGTCGATGGTGGTTGGGTGATGCAATAACATCGGGGCTAACGAAAGGGCCGCAGTCTCATGGGTATACTGACCGGAATCCGGGTTCTCGACTGTTCGATCGCGATGTCGGGGCCATTTGCCGCCCAGCGACTCGGCGATCTCGGCGCCGATGTTGTCAAGGTGGAGCCGATCGGCGGCGAGTGGCAGCGTCGGGTTGCCGCCGGCGGCGCGACCGGTAGTCAGGTGAACGTCTCGTTCCTGTCGCTCAACCGCAACAAGCGCTCGCTGGCGATTGATCTCAAGTCCGACGATGGCAAGGCGGTCCTGCGCCGACTGGTCGAATCCGCCGATGTCTTCCTGCAGAACTACCGACCCGGTGTCGCCGCCCGTCTCGGTGTCGATTACGACAGTCTGGCGGCGATCAACCCGCGCCTGGTCTATGTGTCGATCTCCGGTTATGGCGAGAGCGGCCCCTATGTCGATCGCCCGGGACAGGATTTGCTGCTGCAGGCGATGTCCGGAGCCATGCTGTCCGGCGGCCGTTCCGGTGAGGCGCCAAGCGCGGCCGGGCAGTATATCGTCGACGCTATCGCCGCCTACAATGCCTTCGAGGGGGCTCTGGCCGGACTGTTTCATCGGGAACGGACGGGTGAAGGTCAACTCGTCCAGGTCAACATGCTCGACGCGATCACCGCGATCCAGATGCAGGAGCTGTCCGTGTTCACCGTCGGTGGCAAGCCGCAGAAACGCTCGGCTGAGCCCCACGCCCATGTTTTCATCCGCGCTCCCTACGGGGCTTTCGCCACCGCCGACGGCTATCTGGTTATCGCCTTCCCGCCCTTGAGACGGCTTGGCGAGGTGATCGGTGAGGACAGCTTCCTTGCCATGGACGAAGAGGTCGACGGTTGGTCGCGTCGCGACGAGATCTTCGCCAAGACGCGTGAACGACTGAAGGCGAGAACGACCGCCGACTGGCTCGATCGCTTTGCCAAGGCCGATATCTGGGCCGGCCCGGTCTACGGCTATGAGGATCTGGTCGACGACCCTCAAGTGATCCACAACGGCACGTTTGTCGAGTACGATCACCCGACCGAAGGGCGGGTGAAGACACCCGGCTTCCCGATCCGTTTCTCAAAGACACCGTCCGAGGTCGAGCGCGGTGCGCCGCTTGCGGGCGAGCACACCCGCGAAATTCTGGCGGAGGCCGGCTACGACGCCGAGGCAATTGAAAAACTGGCCGCGGCCGGTGTCGTCGGCGAAGCCGAATAGGGGCTATGACCCCATGACGTTCCTCACCCACAGGAGATCCAAGTGAGCAACGAGGTACTCTTCGATGTTGACGGGCACATCGCCGTCATCACTTTCAACCGACCGGCGAAGCTGAATGCGGTAACCCCGGACATGGCCGACGCCATCGTTGCTGCAGTAAGAGCATGCAACGACAGCGAGACCATCCGCTGTGCGATCATCACCGGTGCCGGCGATCGGTCGTTTTCCGCCGGCTCCGACATTGGCGAACTCGACAGCTACGATACACCCTGGCAGTTCCGCAATCGGCCGGACTATTGCGATGCGATCCGTAGCCTTTTGAAGCCGTCGATCGCCGCGGTGAACGGCTACGCTTTCGGTGGCGGGCTGGAAACCGCCATGTCCTGTGACATCCGCATCGCGTCCGACAATGCCCGGTTCGCCGCGCCGGAGATCAAGCTTGGCTGGGTCGGCGGCGGCGGCATGGCGACGTATCTTGCACACGCTGTCGGCCCGTCGAATGCGGCGCTGATGATGATGACCGGCGATCCGATTCCCGCCGAAAAAGCAGCCGACTGGGGCCTGGTAAGCGAGGTCGTATCCCAGGCGGATCTTCTCGATCGGGCCCGGGCGATTGCCGGGGTGATCGCGTCGCAGGCGCCGATCGCCGCCGAGACGGCCAAGCTCAATCTCAAGGCCGCGTTCACGATGCCGCTCGAACAGGCGATCGAATATGAGCGCGACCTGCAGACGATCTGTTTCGCCACAGACGATGCGGCGGAGGGTCGCGCGGCGTTCAAGGAAAAGCGGCAACCGGTCTTCCGCCGACGTTAGTTGCGACCGGTGGTTCTGCCCGGCGCTGAAATACTGACGCCACCGCACCTCGCCGATACCCGACCATCGCGCCTGCTCCCACCGCCCGACCGGAATGTGCAACCCTGTTCCGGGAATCGACGTTGACCCGCATCGACAACGCCGCTTACCTTTCGGAAACGCCAGCAAGGTGGGCATGACGAGAACCTGTGCATGATCGAAGCCCGTGACCACGAGGGAGCCTCGGAGGCCATGCGCGCCCACCTGCGCGATCTTCGGGCCGGATTTCCATCCATCACCGGGGCCGTCGTCGACCGGTAATAACGAGAAGGAGGTAGCCGAATGACTGGTTTATGGCAGCATCGCGACATCCTGCCTGGAGCTCTCGTCGCCGGTACTGGACTGACCACCACAAGCTTGATTGGTACATCCGCCGTCATCGGCCCGAGTGGCGATTTGGTCGATACAAATGGTGTTTGTGCTGCGCTGGCGGGATCACCGGAGGATGCGGTCGATGCCTGACGGACCGCTGGACGGCCTCCGCGTTCTCGATCTTGGGACGTTTATCGCGGCGCCATTCTGCGGGACCGTTCTTGCAGAGTTTGGCGCAGAAGTCTTAAAAGTCGAAGTGCCCGGAACTGGGGATTCCCTGCGCAGCCTGGGCGAGGAGCGCGACGGCGTGCCGCTGTTCTGGCTTCAGGAGGCCAGGAACAAACACACGATCACATGCAACCTTCGGGAACCGGAAGGGCAAATGATCGTGCGCGATCTGGTTCGTGGCGGATACACCGTTGTGCTTGAGAACTTCCGCCCGGGCACGCTCGAGCGCTGGAGTCTCGGATATGACGAGCTCAGCGCCATCGAGCCCGGTCTGATCATGGCTCGCATTTCGGGATTTGGCCAGAGCGGCCCGGCCAAGGACTGGCCAGGTTTTGGCCGCATCGCACAAGCCTTTGGCGGACTCACATATTTATGCGGATTCCCCGACCGGACGCCGGCTAATCCCGGTTCTGCGACGATCGCCGACTATGTCAGCGGGCTCTTCGCAGCCTTCGGTGTCCTGGCTGCAGAGCGCCATCGCGCGGCGACCGGGCGGGGGCAGATCGTCGATGTCGCGCTCTACGAGAGTATCTTCCGTATCCTCGACAGCCTTGCCATTACCTACTCGGCCAACGGCACTGTCCGCGAACGAATGGGTACCGCGACCGCGCTCGCTGCCCCGCACAATCATTATCCGACCCGTGACGGGCGCTGGATCGCGATCGCCTGCACCAACGACCGCATCTTTGGCCGACTTGCCGAAGTGATGGGAAGGAATGAGCTGCTCGCCGATCCCAGATTTAGCGAAGCAAGGGCCCGTGTCGCACACCGGATCGAAATAGACCGAATTGTCGAAGACTGGACGTCCGGTCAGGACCTTGCGCCGCTCATGGAGGCGTTGCAGCGCTCCGAGATACCGAGCAGTCCGATCAACAGCATCGCCGACATCTTCGAGCATCCGCAGTTTGCTGCGCTCGGTACCCTGGCGGCGGTCGCCCATCCGGTGCTCGGCGAGTTGAAGATGCCGGCCGTTGTTCCGCGGCTCTCGGAGACACCGGGGGCGATCGGCTGGCTCGGACGCGAGATCGGCGCGGACACCGACGCCGTGCTGACGTCGAAGCTGGGTTACACGTCGAGCAAGCTGGATGACCTTCGCGCCCGCGAAATCATCTAGACCGCACAGAGGTTGTGACGCTTTCAATGTCAGAATGGGCGCCGCCGGCAGCGTCGTTCCCGGATAAGTTCCTCGGGGTATCGTACCAATGAAAGCACCTCCTCTCCTTCGCAGCGTGCTGTTCTGTCCGGCGAACGAGCCGCGCAAGGTTCGTCGCTTGTCGGCTGCCGGCGCCGATGTGGCCGTGCTGGACCTGGAGGACGCTGTCGCCGTCAGCGAAAAGACAAGCGCCCGGACGTCGGCACGCGAGGCTCTTGCCGAACTCGAGGGTGTCTGCCGCGCGGTCCGTGTCAACGCTTTCGAGACCGGACTCACTGCCGGCGACGTCGACGCGGTGGTGAGCGCCGACCTTGATGTGATTGTTCTGCCCAAGGTTGAGGCAGCGGAAGACTTACGCCGGATTGATCGGCTCCTTTCCCGCGCGGAGGCGGCAAACGAGGTTGCCCCCGGATCCATCCGTGTCCTCGCGCTCATCGAAACCTGCGCCGGAATAAGCGCTGCAGCTGAGATAGCGCGAGGTGGCGGCCGCCTTCTGGGCCTCGCCTTCGGGGCGGTTGATCTTGGTAACGATCTCGGTTTGCCGACGCTGCGGGGTGACATGACCGCCGCACTGGCCTACGGGCGGGCGAAGATTGTCTATGACGCGCGTGCCGCTGGCCTGCCGCCACCGCTTGATGGCCCGTTCATGCAGGTTCGAGACCAGGGCGCGCTGGAGGAGGATTCCAAGATCTCGCGCGGCCTCGGTCATGGCGGACGCATCTGCATCCATCCGGATCAGGTGCCGGTCGTGAATCGGGTTTTTGCGCCCGATCCGAACGAGGTCGCCTTTGCCCGCCGGGCGATCGAAGCATTTGCCGATGCTGAACGCGCCGGTTCGGCCGCTATCACCGTCGATGGCACGTTTGTCGATTATCCCGTTGTCCACAAGGCCAGACGACTTCTCGCCCTGGCCGACGCCGTCGCAAAGGCTGAAGGGCGGAGGCCGACGAGGACTTGATGCGCGCTCCACGGCTGCCGGGCGCCAATCAAAAGCAACCGAGGTTTGCTATGGCGTCAGGCCAGCCGTGCTTCGACCGCGTCCCAGATCAGAGCCGCGATATCGACACCGCTGAAGCGTTTGACCTCGCGGATGCCGGTAGGCGACGTGACGTTGATCTCGGTGAGATAGTCGCCGATCACGTCGATGCCGACAAAGATCAGGCCTCGTTCTCGCAGCGTCGGTCCGATTGCCTCACAGATTTCTCGATCGCGTGAGGTCATCTCGGCCGGTTCTGCTCGTCCGCCGACATGCATGTTGGAGCGAGCCTCGCCGGCAGCTGGTACCCGGTTGATGATGCCGACCGGTTCACCCTCGATGAGGATGATCCGCTTGTCACCACGGCGAACCTCCGCGAGATATTGCTGAATGACGAAAGGCTCGCGATAGACGTCCTCGAAGATTTCGAGCAGCGCTGCCAGGTTTTCGTCGCCGCCGGCGATGCGAAAGACGCCGGCACCGCCATTCCCGTAGAGCGGCTTGACGATGATGTCGCCGTGCTCTTCGCGAAAGGCAATGATCTCGCTCCGGTCGCGGGTGATCAGTGTCGGCGGCGTCAGGTCAGTGAATTCCGTGACAAACAGTTTCTCCGGAGCATTGCGGACATGGTCGGGATCGTTGACCACCAGTGTCCCGGGATGAATCCGTTCGAGTAGATGGGTCGTGGAAATGTAGCCCATGTCGAATGGCGGATCCTGACGCAGCATCACGACGTCGAGGCTCGAAAGGTCCAGCGTCTCGGCGGCACCGAGGTCGAAATGGTTGCCGGACTCGTCCCGAACCGAAACCGGTTCTGCCTGCGCCGATACCCGTCCGTCGCGCATGCTCAGCCGGTCCGGCGTATAGTGATGGAGCTGATGGCCGCGTCGCTCGGCTTCGAGCATCAATGCGAATGTCGAGTCGCCGGCAATCAGCAGGTTGGCGATGTGATCCATCTGAAAAGCGGCGGTCAGCGCCATGGCATGGTCTCCGGATTCGGGCCGGCGATACTCCCATATTTTCGAAGCCTGGGAACCCCGCGGTCTCATCGCACGCTTGCGCCGGCTGGTCGCAACTACCAGTTCCGCCCCTCGCTGTCGAAAACCGAGATCATATGCCTGGGGAGGCGACCGGGAATCGTAATGATGACGTCGAAACGACGGTCCAGAGCGGCGAGGGCGGGGTGCCTGGCGATCCACAGCTCGGCAGCGCGGGCAATTCGGCGGCGCGCCGCGGGTTTGATGGCCGCCAATCCCTCGTCCACGCTGGCCCGCTGTTTGACCTCGACAAAAACCAGCGTTCGGCCGCGCCGGGCGATCAGGTCGATCTCGCCGGCGCCGCTGCGAAAACGTCGCGCCAGTACGCGGTAGAGCTTCAGCCGTAACCACCATGCCGCCAGTGTTTCCGCCCGCCGCCCGCGGGCTTCCGCCTTACGGCGCCGATCCGGGTCAATCGCCTTTGCCACCGCTGGCGCCCTTCAGCGCAAGAGCGCGTCGATAGAGGTCGCGGCGGGGCAGTCCCGTCAGTGCCGCCGCCTCATCGGCGGCGGTTCGCACCGATTCCGTTTCCAGGAGTCCAACCAGCAGATCTTGTACCGCCTCGGCGTCCGGTGCGGTGACCGTCGGCGGTCCGACGAGAATGACGATCTCGCCCTTGGGCGTTGGTTCGGCGCCGAGGGCGTTCGCCAGGTCCTCCAGGCTGCCGCGGCGTATGATTTCATGGATCTTGGTCAACTCACGTGCCACCGCCGCTTGCCGTGTCGTGCCGAGGACGGCGGCCATGTCGGCGAGCGTCGCGGCGATCCGCCGGGGCGATTCATAGAAAACCAGTGTGCCGGGTATCTGCATCAGCGCCGCGAGTCGGTTTCGCCGCGCCGCCTGTTTTTGTGGCAGGAAGCCGGCGAAGAAGAAGGTGTCGGTCGGCAAACCGGCGGCGACCAGGCCGGCGAGTAGTGCCGATGCCCCCGGTATGGGGATCACTGCGGCGCCGGCCGTGATCGCCTCGGATACCAGTCGGTAGCCCGGGTCGGAAATCAGCGGTGTCCCGGCGTCACTGACCAGTGCGACGACCTGGCCGTCGGCCAATGCCGAGAGGATGCGGGGCCGGCGGGTCGCGGCGTTGTGTTCGTGGTAGGCCAGCAGCGGCCGCCTGATCCCGTAACGGTTCAACAGGATCCGCGTGACCCGGGTATCCTCACAGACAATCAGGTCGGCGGCCGCCAGAATCGAGAGAGAGCGCAGCGTGACATCACCGAGATTGCCGATGGGCGTTGCGACGACATAGAGGCCGGGATCCGGTGCCGGCGCCGGAACCTCAACCCCTTCGACGACAAACGTCGCGAGGCCGGGTTCAACCGGCCGCGTTTCCTTGCTCATGACCTCTCCTCGCATCGGGTCACGGGTCCGCCGGATGCCGATATGGGGTTTTTCCAGCGCATTGATTGCCCTTGCGATTTTCTGATAGTACCGGGCCTCATGCGAGCAGGGGAGAGGCATTTGTCCCGCCCAAGACGGTTCTATGCGGGCGGCGCCAGGTTGCTCACGGTCCTTTTCGGCCTGGTGGCTGCCGCGTGCGCACCCACGGGTCTTCTCGATGATCCTGGGTCGGGCAGTGCGTTGGGGCCGGTACCGGGGGAGGTGCTCGGCACCGGTCCTGTGCGTGTTGCCATGCTGGTCCCGCTTTCGGCGACAGGTAATACCGGGCAATTGGCCAAACAGATGCGCAACTCGGCCGAATTGGCACTGCGTGAAGCCCGGTCCGCCGGCATTCAGATCCTGGTGAAGGACGCCCGGGGTACGCCGGATGGTGCCCGCGCCGCGGCATCGGCGGCCATCGCCGAAGGCGCCCAGATCATCCTCGGGCCGCTGTTTGCGGAGTCGGTCACTGCGGTCGCGTCCGTGGCAAAGCCGGCGAAGATCCCGGTTGTCGCGTTTTCGACCAATACCGCGGCTGCATCTCGCGGTGTCTATCTGATCAGTTTCCTGCCGCAGAACGATGTTGACCGCATCGTTCGGTTTGCTGCCGGGCAAGGCAAGAATTCCTTTGCCGCGCTGGTGCCCGCCAACGCCTACGGGACCCTGATCGAGGCCAGTCTGCAGAAGTCCCTCGCCAATGTCGGCGGGAGGGTGGTTGTTACCGCAAAGTACAATCTCGATCGCGCATCGATGCAGGAGAAGGCGACCGCGATCGCCAATGTCGTCAAACAGGGCACGGTCAATGCGGTCTTTATTCCGGAGGGCGGCGACGCAGCGCCATTTCTGGCCCAGATCCTCGCTACCAACGGTGTCGGCCCAACCCAGGTGCAGTTTCTCGGTACCGGCCAGTGGGATGATCCGCGGGTAATCGGCGAGTCGAACCTGAACGGGGGGTGGTTCCCGGGTCCTGATCTCGCCGGTTTTCGAAGTTTCTCCGAGCGCTACAAGGCGGCATTCGGCCACACGCCGCACCGCAACGCATCGCTCGCCTATGATGCCACCAGCCTGGCAGCCGGATTGGCGGGGCGTTTCGGCGCCGATGCGTTCACGGACAAGGTTTTGACAACCAGCAGCGGCTTTATCGGGGTCGACGGTGCTTTTCGCCTCCTCTCGGATGGAACGAACCAGCGAGCCTTGGCCGTCTACCGGATCGAGCGCGGCCAGCTGAGCATCCTGTCGCCGGCACCCCGGAATTTCTCGGCCGGCTTCTGATCGGCGCCAGGAGCCTGACGGTCGCTTCTTTTGTTGGTTTGGGCATCCGTTGACCAAGAGAAACCGTCGGTGTTTTACAAAGAAATCCTGAGCGCGATCGCCATCGCCCTGACGATCATCGCGTTCGTCCCCTACATCCGCTCGATCATGCGGGGAATCGTCAGGCCGCATGTCTTCTCCTGGATTATCTGGAGCTCGGTCACCTTCATCGTCTTCCTGGCCCAACTGAGCGACCGGGGTGGTGTCGGCGCCTGGCCGATCGGCGTGTCCGGCCTGATCACCATCTATGTGGCTTTCCTTGCCTACCGCAAGAAGTCGGACGATTCGATCACGCGGCTCGACTGGATTTTCTTCGTGCTGGCGATGACGTCCATACCGTTGTGGTATGTCACATCCGATCCGCTGTGGGCCGTTGTGGTCCTGACAACAGTGGACCTGATCGGTTTTGGACCGACGCTGCGCAAGGCCTATGTGAGACCGTTCGAGGAGCAAGTCCTCTTTTTCGTCTTGATAGGTGTTCGCAACGCTCTCTCGATCATCGCCCTGGAAAACTATTCGCTCACCACGATTCTGTTCCCCGCTGCAACGGCTGCGGCCTGTGTTGTGTTCATCGCTATGGTTATCGCGCGACGGCGCACCCTCGCCTAACGGTCTAATGCTCGCCGAATCCGCTTGTTCCGGGTCCTGCCCATCGCTAGATGATGCCGAGTGCGAACCAAGAGAGACAGGTGGCGATGACGGGGGCAGAACCGGTGTCCGGGCAAGCGCCCGGCGGAGGCTCCGGCGGGGTAATGGCAGCGCTTCAGCGCTTCATTGAAGCCGACGGCACGCAGCGATTCATTATCACGGTCATTCTGGTGAACGCCGTTGTTCTCGGGCTGGAGACTTCACCAACAGCGAGAGACCATTTCGGCGGGCTTCTGGTTGCGCTCGACACCATCGCGCTTGGCATTTTCGTCATCGAGATCGCCATCAAGCTGATCGTCTACCGCGGCCGCTTCTTCACCAGCGGCTGGAACGTCTTCGATTTCGTCATCGTCGCCGTCGCGCTCGTGCCGACCGTCGAGTGGCTCTCGGTTCTTCGGGCTTTGCGTATCCTCAGGGCGTTTCGCCTGCTGTCGGTGATGCCGCAGATGCGCCAGGTGGTGCAGGCCCTGCTCAGCGCCATTCCGGCGATGGGGTCGGTGATCCTCCTGCTTTCGCTGGTCTTCTATGTTTCCGCGGTGATCGCAACCAAGCTTTTTGGTGCCGATTATCCCGACTGGTTCGGCTCGGTCGGCGCGTCGCTGTTCTCCTTGTTCCAGATCATGACCCTGGAGTCCTGGTCAATGGGGATCGTCCGGCCGGTGATGGGCGAGTTTCCGTATGCCTGGGTCTTTTTCGTCCCGTTCATCCTGATGACGTCGTTCATCGTCCTGAACCTGTTCATCGCCATTATCGTCAACGCCATGCATCAGAGCGACGTGGAGGAACACAACGCACACGAGGACGCCGTGGCCCGGGAGCTGGCCGCATTGCGCCAGGACATAGCGGAGATGCGTCGGGAGCAGGCGGCCGGGAAACGAGACTGATACCAAGGGCGGTTAATATTGACCCCGTGCGTTGGGTTGAGTTCGAAAAGGGAGTTGTTTGGATTCGCAAGTCGCTTTTGATCTCGCGGGGTGGACGACCCCGCACGCCGTGTGGCGCAACATGCGGCGATAAGCAGATGGGTGAGGCAATCCGGGTGCTTCCGGTGCGCCTAAATGGACACGCTGCTAGTCAGCCGCAATCCAGGTTCCGCCTCATCACCAACCAATGCATGGATTCCGGCCGATTCTCGCAGACAGCCAACCACAAGTCCAGCTCAGCAAAACCGCGAAGCAGTGCTGATTCGTGCGGGTCGCGAGCGCCTTGACGTATCGTCTGGATCTCATGAGTTTCGGCGAAGCGTTCGCGGATGACGTTGGTGATGCTGCGGTCTACGAAGTCGTGGCACTCAACCACTATGTCGCATTGAGCGAGCTCGCGAACGACAGTGGGGTCCAGCATGTCTCGTTCGGCCCCTTCGCAGTCCACTACCAACAGCGGGTTCCGTGACGCCATGAGTAGCCCTCGAAGCTTCTCGGGACTGTTATCGGTTCGAGCCTCCACACGGTCCCCCACCCCGTTCAGCTCAGCGTTTTGGCGACAGGCCTTACACGCGGCCTCCTCAATGTCGAACGCCACCACTTTTGCCTCCGGGTTAAGGCGGGCCAGCCCGACAGCGTAGTAGCCTTCTGCGCACCCTATATTGACGATCAAGTCGCGATCTACCTGTGAGGCCTTGCGGAACGCAGGCTCGAGTTCTTGCTCGTAGCAGCCCACGAGTTTGGCAGCTAGGTCGCCTTCTTCCCGGACCATCTCCGGCTGAATTCGCATCCCCCGGAACAAACCGGCAGCCACGACGCCCTTGCTGCGCCGATAGATTTCCCTGGATAGCAGGCGTTTCCAACCTGCCGTCGAGTGGTTCACCACACGGCGCAAGTCGCGCGCCAGCGCCTTTTGTGATTCGCTCAATGTGATGCGCCTAGCCTTAGCCTAGTTTGGATGGCAAACTATCGAGGCGCTTGACTTGTGTCCAGGTTGTGGAAGCCGGCGTTACCTTTGTCCAAAGACCTGTCGCCGGAGTGACTTGAGCTATGTCTGGTTTTGGGTGACGCGGCCTGATCAGGCGGCGTTGGTTTTGGTGCCAGCGATCATGGCGACACCGCCGGTGAATTTGATGCCTTTGATGACCTTGGGCAACTGTTTTCTTCCCTTCAGACGCCGCCACGTTTTCGAGGCGGCTCGAACGAGGCAGAAGACCATGAGCTTCACCGTTTTCTGCGACAGCGCGCCTTTGGTGCGAGCCGTTCGGTGCCGGACCGTAGCGAAGACGCTCTCGATCGGGTTGCTGGTGTGCAGGTGGTCCCAGTGCTGGACTGGGAAGTCGTAGGAGGTCAGCAGCGCGTCGACAGTCTTGGTCAGACATGCGACCGCCGGGGCGTATCTCACCCCGTATTTTTCCTTGAACGTCTCGATCGCCTGCAGGGCGTCGGCGCGGGTCTCGGCGTGGTGGATGTTCTGAAGGTCCGACTTAACCGCCGGCGCCATGGATTTGGGGAACTTGTTCAGGACGTTGGAAATCTTGTGAAACCAGCAGCGCTGGTGCCGGGTGCGGGGGAAGACCTCGTCCACCGCCTTCCAGAACCCCATGGCGCCGTCACCCACGGCAACCTCCGGCGCCATGGCCAAACCGCGGGCCTTGATGTCGATCAGCAGTTCACGCCAGCTCTGCGCACTTTCGCGGATGCCCACCTGGAAGTCGACAAGCTCCTTCTTTCCCTCCGGTGTCGCGCCAATGATGACCAGTATGCATTCGGCCTCGGGCTCCATCCGGGCCTGCAGGTAGACACCGTCGGCCCACACATAGACGTAGCGGCGGGCCGAGAGATCCCGTCGCTGCCAGGCGTCATAGTTGCCTTGCCAGCCCGCAGTCAGCCGGGAGATAACGCCCGGCGACAGGTTCGGCGCGTCCGGCCCCAGCAGTGCGCTCAGGGCCTCCTGGAAGTCACCGGTGGAGATGCCACGCAGGTAAAGTACAGGCAGCAAGGCATCAATGCTCTTCGAGCGCCGGGCCCATTTCGGCAGGATGTTCGAGGAAAAACGAACCTTGTCAGCCTCGGGAAAGTCCGTCGAGCGGTCACGAACCTTCGGGCGGCGAACCTCGATCGCGCCGATCCCGGTCTGGATGGTTCTGTCAGAGCCGTAACCGTGTCGAACGACCCGCTGCCGGCCGTCGGCCAGCAGGTCAGAGGCGAAACTGGCAACGAAAGCGTCTGCCTCCGCCTTCAGTGCCTCGGCCAGCATGCGCCGCGCTCCTTCACGGGCAAGTTCGCTCAGCGGATCGTCGATAGAATCCGACTGACGAAACGGAATGATGGTGGTATCTGCTTTCATGGCGTATCGCTCCCTTCGTGGAGGTTCTGGCAGGTTGCACACCCGCCACGATACGCCGCCTTCTCTCAGACGCCATCACCCAGTTTCATGCATAACTCATCCTTTTCAACATTGAGGTGTCTCCTCAAGCGGGTGGCACAACGCCAACCCGGTTAAGATTCAGCAGCTCCTCTCGCCAATTCTCCGGTAATCATAGGACCTCCGGCTACGGCGAAGTCCATGCTCGACTATCAGTCATCGTTCAACTACCACATAACTAACGGTGCGCGGCCACGGGTGACGTGTGACTCGGTTTTCCACAAGGCCCCGGGGAATGCAGCGTGCGAGGTCGAGTGAGTGGACGCGAAGAAGTTGCAAGACAGATATCAGTCGAAGTCAAGCCGGCCGAGCGGCAAGACTGCCCGGCGAGGATGCCGTGAGGAGGTCCAGCGGCGCCAGCTCGTTGTTCTGGGGATGCACCGATCGGGCACTTCGGTCTTCACGAGCGTCGTAGAGCGGCTCGGCTTCTTCGTTGGCGAAGCCGGCGAGTTGACCTCCGGTTCTTGGGAGAATCCCCACGGCTTTTTTGAACGGCGGGACCTTCGGAACATCTACGATCGTCTCCTTGACCAATCAGGTGCGGACTGGTGGAAGGTCAGTGACTTTGATCCTAATTCGGTTTCGGGCAGCGTGGTGGAGCAGCAGCGACCGAATATCAAGTCGCTGGTCAGCCGCCTTGATAAACAGGGACGATGGGCCATCAAGGAACCGAGACTCTGCTTTTTGTTGCCAATATTCGTTCCGGTGTTGGGCGATCCTGCGGCGCTGATCGTTGTCCGCCATCCGCCGGAAATCGCCTCGTCTTTGCGCCGGCGCAACGGCATCCCGACCTTCGCTGGCCTAGCACTCTGGGAAGCGTACATGACAGCCGCACTGAGGTACTCGGACCATACCCCGCGGGCGTTCGTGAACTACCACGATCTCATGGTGGCGCCCGGTGAGACCGTGGAGGCCTTGGCGAATTCCCTTGTAAGGCTCGGATTCGGTGAATTGGCGGTGGACGGAGTGGCCGGCCAAGTCGATTTCAGCCTGTATAGTGAGAGGGTCAATCAAATACCCGTCGAGGACCAACTCAGTCCTCCCCAAATCCGCCTGTGGCATCAGTTACAGACAGGCGTAATTGAATCGGAAGATGTCGCTTGCTCAGCGGCAGCGGGGCTGGTTCCGCGGCAATACGAGTCAGACGAAAATGTCGCGACGGGAACGGGCGGAGGAGGTCAAGCAGAACGTTGGTTCCCTCGAACGCAAAGTGGCTCTGTTAGAGCCGTTGGAACAAAGAGCATCGACGGCCGAGGCTCACGCAGCGGCTGCGGCAACCCAAATGGATGACCTAAGAGTCGAGATCGCGGCTCTTGAACGGAGAGCGGAAGAGGCTGAAGCCATCGTCAAAACTCTCAATCGCAAAGTGGCCGCCCGTGAGGATATGAAGCAGCGGGCTTTAGCGGCCGAGGCTCAAGCCACCCGGGCAGCAGCCCAAATACAGGAACTAAGAGCCGAAGCGGCGGCCCTTGAGCGGAGGCTCAAGTCATCCCGAACGCAAGCAACGCGGCTCAGGCATCGGCTAGACCGGACCTTCGCGCGTTTGGTCGTCCGGAGCGTCTCAAAGATCCCTTCGACGATCGGAGCCGCTATTGCAGCGACCGGGTTGGTTTGGCCCGCAAATCCCAACGCCGAGCCCCGCCGCGGTGACAGAGTCGGAACCGTTCAGCTGAAAGAAACCGGAACCGACAATGCGAGCACTGTCATTGGGGATGGCGACACGAAAGACAGACGAAGCGATCTCGTCGACGGCAGAAAGACCAAATCAAAGAACGCCACCGGTCGGAAGCGAAGGAAAAAGTACCGGCGTCACAGCCGTGCAGCCGATTTGGATGCCGGAATAGTATTCCGGCCGAAGAAGTCGATTGCCGCGGTCATCGACGTCACAAGAGCATCCGAAGCAAATGTGCCCAACCTGCCGCTGAACGTGTTCGGAGCCAATGTTGGCAGGTCACTCTCCCGAGGTCGGAGCAAAGTCGCCGTCATCGCCTGGGATATGGGTAATAACCCTGCCG
>JAAEOR010000895.1 GCA_024222895.1 Hyphomicrobiales bacterium
AGAAATCGAACCGAAGCCGGTCGGGCGCCACAAGAGATCCCTTCTGCGCGACATGCCCCCCCAGAACCGTGCGCAACGCCGCATGAAGAAGGTGGGTCGCCGAATGATTGGCGCGGATCGTTGACCGGCGGGCATTATCCAGATTCAGGCGGACAGCGTCGCCGGCCCGCATCGTACCGCTTTCCACCATTCCATAATGCGCGAACAGGCCGTCCGCCCGCTTCTTGACGTCACTGACGACAAACCGGCTGCCATCATCACTGACCACCACTCCCGTGTCGGCGACCTGACCACCGGATTCGGCATAGAATGGCGTCTGGTTGAAAACCATGGCAACCGACTCGCCAGCGTCGGCGGATTCCATCCCCTCGCCTTCCTTGACCAATGCGAGAATCTCGCCCTCGGCGCTCTCCGTTCCGTATCCGAGGAACTCTGTCGCACCAAGACTTTCACGAAGCCGGAACCAAACCGGCTCGGTCTGCGATTCACCCGAGCCCGACCAGCTCGCACGGGCCTCTTCCTTCTGGCGCTCCATCGCCCGGTCGAAGCCGTCGCCGTCAACGCCGATACCGCGGACTTTAAGCGCGTCTTCGGTCAGATCAAGCGGAAACCCGTAGGTGTCATAGAGCTTGAATGCAACGTCGCCAGCCAGCGTTTCACCCTGCCCGAGATTGGCGGTCGCTTCGTCGAGCAGCGTCAGGCCACGCGCCAAGGTGCGGCTGAACCGGACCTCTTCCAGGTTGAGCGTCTCGCGAATGAGCGGCTCGGCGCGCACGAGCTCCGGAAACGCCCGGCCCATCTCGCTCACCAGTGACGGGACCAGTCGAAATATCACCGGCTCCTCGGCGCCCAGCAGGTGGGCGTGGCGCATGGCCCGGCGCATGATCCGCCGGAGCACATAGCCTCGACCTTCGTTGGAAGGCAGAACCCCGTCCGCGATCAGGAAACTCGTCGTGCGCAGATGATCCGCGATGATGCGATAGCTGGCGATATGATCGTCGGCCGCCTTGACCCCGACGAGTTCCTCAGCGGCGCCAATAAGGGTACGGAACAGATCCGTGTCATAGACGTTGTGGACACCTTGAAGCACCGTCGCCATCCGCTCGAGACCCATGCCGGTGTCGATCGACGGTTTTGGCAGGTCGACCCGATCATCCTTGGCGCGCTGCTCGAATTGCATGAACACCAGGTTCCAGATCTCGACAAAGCGGTCACCATCCTCATCCGGACTGCCGGGCGGACCACCGGCTACCGACGGGCCATGGTCATAAAAAATCTCCGAGCACGGGCCGCATGGCCCCGTGTCGCCCATCGCCCAGAAATTATCGCTGGTGGCAATCCGGATAATCCGGTCCTCCGGCAGGCCTGCGATTGTCTTCCAGAGATCGAAGGCGTGATCGTCCTCGGCATAAACCGTAACCAGCAGTCGGTCTTTCGCCAGACCAAATTCGCTGGTTACCAGCCTCCAGGCCAGATCGATCGCGTGTTCCTTGAAATAGTCGCCAAAGGAAAAATTGCCGAGCATCTCGAAGAAGGTGAGGTGCCGAGCCGTGTAGCCGACATTGTCGAGATCGTTGTGCTTGCCGCCCGCGCGAACACACTTCTGCGACGTTACCGCGCGTGGGAACTCCGGTTCGGCCCGACCGGTGAAATAGTCCTTGAACTGGACCATACCGGCGTTGGTGAACATCAACGTCGGATCGTTCCGTGGCACCAACGGGCTGGACGCCACGGGGGTGTGGCCGTTCCTCTCGAAAAAGCCGAGGAAATGAGATCGAATATCGTTGACCGATTGCATGGAGACTGTGCTCGGGATTTCGGGAACCGACGCTAAGCTATGACGCCGCCGCCGGTTTTACAGCCCCTGTCCCGAAATTGTCCAGAAAATGCCGCCGGACCTGAACATCCGGTGGCGTCCGCACAGCCGGCAATCCGTGTCGATACGCGACCGCCAAGCGGGTCGCAGCAGCTTCAATCGTCGGCTGGCGCCATCCTCCAATCGAACCTGGCGCCCCACCAACTCGTGTGCGCCCGCTCGTGTCCGGGGGCTTCAGGATTCAGCCGAGTTCCTCATCGGCGTCGTCCGTTTGTGCGGTCTCCTCCAGCAACTGGTCGGCGATCAGCCCCGCCGCCTGCCGCACGGATCGCTCGATCTCGTTAGCCACAGCGGGATTCTCCTTCAGAAACAACTTGGCATTCTCTCGCCCCTGACCGAGACGCTGGCTGTCGAAAGAGAACCATGCGCCGGATTTCTCGACGATCCCCGCCTTGACGCCGAGGTCGACCAACTCACCGGTCTTTGAAATCCCCTCGCCGTACATGATGTCGAACTCGACCTGTTTGAACGGCGGCGCCATCTTGTTCTTGACGACCTTCACCCGAGTCTGGTTGCCGACCACCTCGTCCCGGTCCTTGATCGCACCGATGCGGCGGATATCGAGACGTACAGACGCGTAGAACTTCAAAGCGTTACCGCCGGAGGTGGTCTCCGGACT
>JAAEOR010000896.1 GCA_024222895.1 Hyphomicrobiales bacterium
ATCGGCGCCATGATCGCCGAGGGCTTCGTTACGTTCGGCGCCAAGGTATACCTGGTCGCGCGTAGAGAAGAGGTGCTCAAGCAGAAGCGCGAGGAATTGGCTCGGATCGGCTCCTGCGAGTCCATCGTCGCGGACGTGGGTACGGTGGAGGGTATCCAGGCGCTGGCCGCGGCCTTTGGCGAACGGGAAGAATCCCTCGACATCCTGGTCAACAACGCCGGCATCAGCGATGGCAAGCGGGAGATCGAGGAGGTCACCGAGGAGACCTGGGACGCGGTCCTCGATCTCAACACCAAGACCATCTTCTTCATGATCCAGGCCTTTCTGCCCTTCCTGCGGGTTGGGGCATCGCCGGACACCCCGAGCAACGTGATCAACATCGCTTCCATCGATGGCTGCGGCAAGCTCAACCCGGCATACAACTACGCATACGGCGCCAGCAAAGCCAGCGTCATTCAACTGGGCCGGCATCTGGGCGATAGCCTGGCCTGGGAGGGCATTCAGGTGAACACCCTCTCCCCCGGCGACTTCCCCACCGACCTGAACACCACGGCCCGCGACCACACAGACGCAATGAGAGCGGCCATTCCGGCCAAGCGCGTCGGGGAGATGGAAAATATCTCCGGGGCAGCCATCTTTCTCGCCTCACGCGCCGGGAACTTCAATGTCGGCTCCAATCTCGTCGTGGATGGCGGCGAGAGCGTGCGAGGCATCCAACGGGCCTTCTTTGCCTCGGTCTGGCCCGACTGGGTGAAACTGGAGCGGTAGAAGAAATCTTCATGACTACGTTTGAATTCGCAACCACGATCAGCCTCGGCAACAGCGCCGCCCGGCGCGACCTGAAACCATCAAATCCCCATAGATCGCAGCGTCGCGCCGAGCCCCCCGCGGGTTCCTTCATTGGAGGGCTTTCCGACGCCGGTCATGGCGAAAGCCGTATCGTCACGGTGAGCCGGCATCCGAAACCCTTCACAAGAGGCGACGTGGGCGCCCGTATGCTGCAGGCGCCCCCGGATCGCGTGGCTGTTGGGCAAATCAATCAGCGCGACCGAGCGCCATTATTCCCTCATGCATCTGTGACAGAGCCTCGTCTATGGTGAGATCGCCAACGATGGCCGCGTTGGTGGCATCGCCGATGGCGACGCAAGCATCAATACCGAGTGTTCCGAAGGGCCGCTCCTCGAAAGCGATGGCGCGGCTCGCGCGCACTGCGCCAAGCAGGTCGGCCCGGAAATGTCGGTCGAACTCCGGACTGTAGAGAACCGACATCGCGGCCGTCTCGATCGCGCCAGACGCCAGTCCATCCTCACGCAGTTGACGCGACGACGTGAGAAATTTCGCCAGTTCCCAAGCCTCATCGCGGACCGGCGACTTGGCCGGGATCGCCCATGGCGGCGTGTACAGATTGGGGCTGCGGCCGGCCGGTCCGGCGGGCACGAGCGCCACACCGGATTTCTCCGCCAGGTCAGAGGCGTCGCGCAACATGTAGGCGTATTCCATACCGACCTCGACGATCATGCCGACGCGCCCTTTGCGAAAGTCGCGCGTTGTTTCCACGAAGCTGATCATGCCCTGCTCCGGCGGAGCAACTGCCTTGAGAAGGTCGACGTAGGTTGAGAGCGCCTCGCGGTAGGGTTCACCGAATGGCGCCATTGGCTGGTTGCCAGTCGGCCAGTGACCGCCGAAGGAAGCCAGCATGGTACCCATGGTCCAAACGGAATGTCCGCCACCGGAGGCGCCACGACTGGCAAAGGCGTAGAATTCGTCATCGCCATTGTCGCGACGAACTGCTGCCTGCAGCTCCAAGCCGATTGATTTAACTTCCGCCCAGCTCTGCGGCACGGGGAGCGAATAGCGATCAAGGAGATCGCGGCGATAGAGGAGAAGGTTCGAAACATTGATGCAGGGGAGACCGCTCACAGCCCCGTCGAAAGTGACAACCCGCCGCGTTTCGGCCGTCGTATCCTCGAGTGTGATGCCATCGCGCGCCATGAGGTCGTCAAGCGCGAGCACGCGTCCCTTGGAGGCAAAGTGGCGCAGAACCACTTCGTCGCAGCAAACCAGATCGAAAGGTGGGTCGTCTTCCGTGAACGAGCGGATCATCCGGTCGAACATGTTTTCGATCAGCCCGACGCCGGCTTTGTCCCAGACGAGTTCGGTCTTGATACTGGTGCTCTCCTCAAACGCCCGGAGCGCGCTGGGGAGATTGCGAAACGGCCACCAATCTTCCTGGTAAACCCTGACAGGTCTGCTCATGATGTCCCCTCCCACTCCGTCAACGATAGGGTTTCGGACTGCGATTGCAACGGGAACGCTTTGAATACTTCATGCAACAACTGGAAGTCCTGTAATCCGGGCCGTTGAGCGATTTTGAGAGATTACAAGCCGCCTTCGGTCCTACGCTGATTGTTTATCTAACGGTGCCGTCGCGATTTTCCAACTTGGTTCAGGAGTATTGTTTAGAGGAGCTATTGAATTGCAGTAAGCTTTTTTATAACCAGCTTATAAATCACAACAGATAGGTAGAAACTGAATGCAGCTATCGAAATATACATGAAAAATATCGCGGTTAGTGCCTGTGTAGGCGGCGTTCGATCAGATTTCCAAAGCATACCAAATGGAAATGTCATCACTGAGAAGAATATAATCGCGGCGGAAACCGATATAGAGACAGAAATAAACCAAATAACGTTGTTATAGTCAAATCGTTGAACGCTCAGGGGTTTGAATGTACTAAGTATCGCTCCACTGATGACTCCGGACAAGACACCAATTATTGTCTGGGTAACGAATCCACTCATAAGGAATACCCTTTATCCGGTGTCGACCGGATGACCAGCGTGCTGACCTGAGATTGACGCCATGGATGGGCATTGGCAAGCTCGGATCATCGACACCTCGTCGCCGCGGCTGGAATCGCACGGACTTTCCAATGCATCGACGTTGATTACCGATGACGGGATATCAGAAGATTCGTTCGGGAGGCTTGTTCCAAGGCCAACGCGATCCTTCAGCAAAGCATCGCCTACCTGCTGACGCGACCTGTCGGCCGCCCACCCAATCATGTGGTCCGCACCCATG
>JAAEOR010000897.1 GCA_024222895.1 Hyphomicrobiales bacterium
ACTTCCGTTCGTCTTACCAGTGCACACCTGACGGGTCGTCCCCGCCTTTTCCGCAACGCTCACCACCACGGCCATTGTGCCGCAGCAGCTTGCGGTGGTTTGGACCCTGATCCTGCAATCCGAGCCCGAGGAGCCGACTCCCATGATCGACGCGAAAGCCTTCCCCATCTCTTGTGCAGCAAAGCTGCTTTGAGTTGGC
Organism: Hyphomicrobiales bacterium; assembly: GCA_024222895.1. Lineage (GTDB taxonomy): Bacteria > Pseudomonadota > Alphaproteobacteria > Rhizobiales > Kaistiaceae > Bauldia. Next base: position 200 of record JAAEOR010000897.1, read on the forward strand.
CTATATCCTCGTCACGGCCTCCTCTCCGCGCCGTCGTGGCGCACAACCGTCACCGTACTGACCGCCGACGAGATCTCGGGCAAATTCGACACCGTGACCGGCGAAACAGCCTTCATCGATTACACACTCGGCTACACGACCGACGGCGACTCGGAGATCCTTACGCTGACCCAGACGGTGAGCCAGTCCTTCTCGAGCATTGCGCCGACCCCCAACCATCAGGCCGTTGCCGCCGCGCTCGATTCCCTGGTGACGGCGAATGTGACCCACGAGGTAGTCCAGATCCTGCTTGGCAGCGCGTCGGAGGCGGAAGCGCTGGAGGCTTTCGATCAGTTGACCGGTGAGGGCCATCCGTCTCTGAAAGGAGCGCTGGTCGAGAACAGCCAGCAGATCGTGCGCAGCATCAATGACCGCTTCCGCTCAGCATTCGGGGAAGATCGTGATGGTACGATCATGGCCTACGCCGGCGATGCCGAGGGCATCACACCGGACGGCTGGGGCGCAAGCTTCTGGGTCTCGCCATACGGCAACTGGCTCGAAACGGATGGGAACGACAACACCGCCGCGATGGACAGCGATGTCGGTGGCATCGTCGCCGGCTTCGACGGCGCGGTGAGCGAAAGCGTCCGTCTGGGCGTGCTCGGCGGCTACGCCAACACGACCGCCTCGATCGACGACCGCGCCTTTGACGGCAGCGCTGAAAGTGGAAACCTTGGTGCCTATGGTGGGTATGAAGCCGGCCGTACGGTCGTGAATGCCGGCGCCCTCTATTCCTGGTACGCGATCGAGACCGAGCGCCGGCTCACCGCACCGGTCGACCAGACGCTTGAAGCTGACTACGACGCCCGTTCCTGGCAGCTCTTTGCCGAGGCGAGTTACGCGTTCGACATGCCATGGGCGACGATTACACCGTTTGGCGGGATCTCCTATGTCAACCTGAACACCGACGCCTTTGACGAGACCGGTGGCTCCGCCGCGCTGTCAGCCAAGTCTGACACAATGGAAACCACGTTCACCACCCTTGGCCTGCGGCCGTCGATCCCGCTCGGCGACAAGGTCCGGGTGCGGGGCATAGCCGGCTGGCGTCACGCCTTCGGCGACGTGGATCCAACGACGGTCTTCACCCTGGATGCCAGCGATCCGTTCACCATCATGGGCGCTCCGATTGCTGAAGACGCGTTCGTTATCGAGGCCGGCCTTGATGTGGCTTTCTCGGATGCGGTGACCGGTGGCTTGTCCTACCAGGGTCAGGTTGGCGATGGCGTCGAAGCGCACGGGGGTGTGGCGCGGCTTGCCGCCCATTTCTGACCCGCCCCTGCCGCTGTTCTGGCCCGGGCCGACACGCTATACCAAGGGTGCGTAATGTTGACTCGTTCAACTCCGGCCTGCGCTGGCCCGACTTCGCCCGCCGAGCTGCGTTGGGCCTCTCGAACGTTGACCCCTATCGCCCCTCGAGACGTGCCCTGTCGGCAGACGAATTGGGGCCTTCGAAGTACCGGCTGCTGCGCACCCCGGTCGGCCGCCGCAGTTTTGCGAACTGACCTGCCGCCTCAATCTCCAATCAACGATGAGCCAGGACCAGACACCATGACCATCACCCACACCACTCTGCGCAAGCATGCTCAGCGCCTCCACCACGCCTTCAACCTCAACGGCTATGTCTCGCTTCCCGGTTTCTTCAGCGGTGATGAACTGGCCGCGCTGCAGGACAACAAGGACCGGCTGATCCGCGAGGTCAGGCCGACAATGCCGCAGACCGAGGTCTACTATGAGGACCCCGACGAGCCCGCGTCTCTCAAGCAGCTGCAGCAGATCTGGAAGCATGACGCCTGGTTCGGCGACCAGATGACCAAGGGCACATTCCATACTCTGGCCGAGATCACTCTCGGTGAGGCGGTGCGGCCAATCAACATGCAGTACTTCAACAAACCACCGGGGATCGGCCAGCCGACGCCGCCGCACCAGGACGGCTTCTACTTTCACCTGACCCCCAGCCACGCCTTGACCATCTGGGTGGCGCTGGAGGATGTCGAACCGGAGCAGGGCTGTGTCAGCTATGTCCAGGGATCGCACAAGCACGGCATGCGTTGGCACGCGCGCACGCAGACACTGGGCTTTTCGCAAGGGATCGTCGACTTCGGCACGGAGGAAGACGACGCCAATGCCATGAGTTTCCCTTGCCGGGCCGGCGACCTGATCGCCCACCACGCGCTGACCATCCACTGGGCTGGGGGCAACACCACCACGGATCGCAGCCGCGAGGCACTGGGCGGAATCTACTACGCCGCAAGCACCCGCGAGAACCTCAAGGCCAAGGAAGCCTACAAGGCCCAGCTTGATGCCCAACTGGCGCTCGAGGGCAAGATCTAACCCGTCACTCTCTCACGACCTGAGTCGTGGCAGCCACTTATCGCCCGGTGACTTCGGCGCTGATCCTGTCGGCGGCGTCCAGAAGCACGGGCAGGAAGTCTGTCTTCAGTTCGTCGACCGATCGCCGCATCTTGTGTGAGCCGACCGCCAGGGCAGCGATGACCTTTCCGTTTGCGTCGAAGATCGGTGCGGCGATTCCGATAGTTCCCTCGGCCATCTCATCCTCGGCTGTCGCCCAGCTTTGCAGACGGACCTGACGCAGTGCTTCTTTCAGTTCTTGACGCTCTGTCATCGTCTTGGAGGTGCGTTGAACAAGCGGGCCCTCAGCCTCGATCAATCTGTCGACTTCGTCCGACCCAAGCGACGCCAAAAGCACTTTGCCTGCTGCGGAACAATGAGCGGGCAGGGTGTCTCCGACCAAAAGTCGCGCCGAATGGATTCGACGCTTCTGGTCGCGGGCGACGAACCGGATGTTGACTCCTTCGAGGACCGAAACGGAAAACGGTTCATTCATCCTGTTCGAGAGCTCGATCACATCTGCCGTTGCCCGCATCCAGCGGTCGGTTCGAGCAAGAGCCCCCTGACCAATTGCCGCGATCTTGTCGGTCAGCTGGAATGCCGATTTGGTCTGTTGCAGGTATCCCAAACTGGTCAGGGTCAGCAGCAGGCGCCGAGCCGCAGCACGGCTGATGCCGACGATATTGGCGACTTCGCCGGTCGTGACCGCCGTGACCTCAGGGGAGAAGATTTCCAGGACCCGGATGCCACGGGCGAGCGTCAGCGAGAAATCATTCCTCTGCTCGCTGGCGCCACTCACCGGCTTCGACCGGCCTGAAGGGATGGACGTTTCCAACGCCGGTCAACTCTATGTCACTGCAATCGGCGGATGCGGTGGGGTCGACGGCCACGGGTAGTCGAAGCCGAGGAGCTGGCGGATGATAGGCGATGCGTTTTTCCTGAAGTCCGGATCCAGATCCGTCCACATGTCTTCGATCGGTTTCACGAACTTCGGCAGGAACTCGACCAGAATGCCGATGCGGCCCGCGTCGCTTTTGTTGGGCATCGCGCAGTGCCAGGCGGCACCGTAGAACAGGACGACATCGCCGGGGTTGCCGGTCAGCCGCACACATTTGTCGTAGAACCCATCGCCCTCGCCAGGATAGCGCAGCGATTTCTGCGAGCCGGGCGCCAGCGCCGTAGCACCATTCTCCTCGGTGAACGGGTCGATCAGAATCACCGCCTGGGCGTTCAGCGGGAAGGAGGAGTTGGTGCGGGTTGGGAAGGTCTGGGATCGGTAGAAGTCCCAATAGGGATAATCGATGTGCGGCTCCTGGCCCCCGAACCCCGGCATGATCCGGGAGGCACAAAAGCCCCCCAACACGAACTCGGTCCCGAGAAACGCCCGCATGCTCTTCTGGATGAAGGGGTGCTCCAGCATCTCGGCAAAGATCGGACTGAGGGCCATCATTTCCGTGAACCAGACACGTCGTTGTAGTCGTGCGTCGGCGCCCGACTGATTGAAATGGGACCCTGTGTCCACGTCCTTGTCGGTTTCCCGGACAAGGAGCTCATGCGCCTCCGCGATCATCGCTTTGTCGAAGACGTTTTTCAGCAGGACCGCACCGCTCCCGTCGAGAAGCTCAGCCACGATTTCGTTTTCATCAAACTGGTTCGGCTCCAGTACCTTCATGGCGGGATCTCCTTTGCCGGGTTTCGCGGCAAATCTCTTTCGTGGGTATCGCGCGAGGTCAGTAGTAGAAGCGCTGTTTGGTGCGGCCGTCTTCCCTTTCGGCAACCAACTGGCTGGTCCGGCGGTCGTTGGTTACCTCGGCGCCGACGACTTCCCACCAGACGCCCGAATCAGGCGGGGACCGGTATTTCTCGGTCGGGACGACAATCATGCACGGCCCGTCCTCGTTGCGAGCCGTCCGGAGCGCCGCGCGTATCTCGTCCTCGCTTTGCGCGAACCAGGCCTTCACACCAACACTCTCGGCATTCTTGACATAGTCGACCTCGATGAACGCACCCTTGTCGAGCAGGCCGCTGTCGGGATCGCGGACCTTGAATTCGTTGCCGAGCGAGTGGCCAACCAGCGCCTTCTGGTGCCCGTGGATCGACTGGTAGCCGTAGTTCACGTTGAGGACGACGGTGATCTTGGTGCGTTCCTGCATGGCAGTGACCAGCTCCATCGGGTGCATCTGGTAGTTGCCGTCGCCCATCAGGACGAAGACCTCACCCGCGGAGTCCGCCAGATACACACCGATCGCGGCCGGGATGTCGTAGCCCATGCAGGAATTGCCAAACTCGATGTGAACGGCCTTGCCGCCCTTCACGTCGAAGAGCTTGGTCAGATCGGACGGAATGGTGCCGGCCGCCGCGACCAGGGTATCGCCGGTCGCCATTTCCTCGTTGAGGATACCGATGAGGTGGCCCTGGCTCATCTTCTCGCCCGGATGCTGGGTAAAGACCTCCACCCGTTTGGTCTCCTCCCAGGCATCGCGCTCCCGTTTCGCCCGCGCGACCCAATCCGCATTAGCCGAGAGGCCCGCCTCGGCGCCGGCCTCGGTCAACGCTTCAAGCGCCAGCTTCGCGTCCGACGTCAACGGCAGCGCGCCAAGCTTGTAGGCGTCGCGTCCATTGACATTGATGCTGATGAACTTGACGTCCGGATGCTGGAAGGCCGAGTTTGAGCCGGTCACGAAGTCATGCAGCCGCGTGCCGATGCAAAGCACCAGATCCGCTTCCTCGGCGATGCGGCCGGCTGCCGGCGTTCCAAGGTGCCCGGTGCCGCCCATCAGTAGTTCTGACCCATCGCGAAGGGCGCCGCGGCCGGCGTGGGTTTCGCCGACCGGAATGCCGAACCGTTCGGCGAACGCCGCCAACTCGTTCCATGCCTCGGAATAGTGAATGCCGCCTCCGGCTATGATGAAGGGCTTCCTCGCCGCCTTCAGCAGTGCGACGGTCTCACGTACTCTGTCGGGGCTGGGCACGGGCCGCTCGATCCGCCAGACCCGCTTTTCGAAGAACCTGACCGGATAGTCGTAGGCGTAGCCTTGAATGTCCTGCGGCAGTGCGATGGTGACCGCTCCGGTTTCCGCCGGGGAAGTCATAATCCGCATCGCCTCCGGCAGTGCGGTCAGTATCTGTTCGGGTCTGGTTATGCGATCGTAGAAGCGGCTGACCACACGAAAGGTGTCGGTGACCGACATGTCCTCGGAGGTCAGGTGATCGATGTCCTGCAGGACCTTCCCGCCGTATCGCGAGGCATAATAGTCTGAGGGGAGCAGAAGCACGGGGATCCGGCAGATGGTTGCGGTTGCCGCGCCGGTGATCATGTTTGTTGCGCCCGGCCCGATCGAGGTCGTGCAGGCCATTGTTGCCTTGCGCCGTTTGGCCCGGGCGAACCCGGTTGTCGCATGCACCATGGATTGTTCATTGGTCGGCTGGTGATAGGGCAGGTCTTGCCCGTACTCGACCAGCGCCTGGCTCAGGCCCGAAACATTGCCGTGCCCAAAGATGCCCCAGATGCCCTGGATGAAGCGCTGTTCCTCTCCGTCATATTCGGAATATTGGGCCTGAAGGTATTTGACGACCGCCTGCGACAGCGTCAGGCGCTCTTTCTTCTCCGACGAATAAAAATGCACTTTCCTTCTCCCTCACGCTGGGTTGCGCCGTTACTTCCGGCGTTTGTTTCCTGTGCCGGTACTGGTCGGCGGCGACGATGACCGCTCCCTTGACCAGGGTGATGTAGAAGACGTCGATACCGAAAAAGGCGAAGCCGGACGCGATGACAACCAGGATCAGGACGCCGATGATGGCTCCGGTGATCCGGCCCAGCTTGGCCGCGCAGATTCCGGCTCACCCGGAATTCCAGAATTCGTTTGCCGTCACGGAACATTTGTCCAACGGCTTCCGTTGCCGGCCGATTCAGCCATCGCATGGATGATCTCGATCGAATGCAGTCCGTCCTCGGCGGTGGGATAGTCCAGCGCCAGCGGATCGGGTTCGGCTCCGGCTTGTCGGCTCGCGATCACTTCGCCAAGGTCCCGATAGATGTTGGCAAAGGCGAGCGGCATGCCTTCGGCATGACCGACGGTGATGCGGCTGGCGCGCTCGGCCGCGTCCGACAGGCCCGAAGCGCCGCGTTCAAGAACGCGGGTTGGCTCGTTGAGCGGGGTCCAGAAGAGCTGGTTTGGCTGTTCCTGTGCCCAGCGAAGTCCGCCGGTTTCGCCGAAGACCTGAAGGGTCAGCCCGTGGGTCCGGCCAATCGCAAGTCCACTGGCCCAGGCACGCCCGATCACGCCATCTTCCATCCGGAAGGCGGTGAGTGAATCGTCCTCGAGTTCGCGTCCGGCAATACCGTGAGCGAAATCGCTCGACACGGATGTGACCTTCCGTCCGGTGACGTAACAGGCCAGATGGAGCGCGTGGATGCCCGCGTCCATCGTAATCGCCGACACCCCCGCCTGCGCCCGGTCGAACCGCCAGCGAACCCTGGGGTTGTCCGCATCAGCGGAGTCGGCCATGAAACCGCCCGCGAATTCAGCGAAAGCGACCCGGATCCGGCCGAGTTGTCCGGAGGCAACCATCGCCTTCATCTGTCGAACCAGCGGATAGCCGGAATAGCCGTAGTTCACCGCGCAAATGCGCTGGGATTTCTCCGCAATCTCGACGAGCGCGCGTGCCTCCTCGACCGTCATCGTCATGGGCTTTTCGCACAGGACGTGAAATCCGGACTCGAGGAACGCCTTCGAGATTTCGAAATGAGTGACGTTTGGCGTCGCCACCGTCACGAACTCGATCCTGTCTTCCCGCGCCTCTTCACCCGCAAGCATCTGGCGCCAGTCGCCGTAGGCGCGCTCCGGCTTCAGCCCAAGCGATAGGCCAAACTGGCGGGCCCGACCGGGATCTGCATCCAGAGCACCTGCCAAGAACTCGAACCTGCCGTCGATGCCGGCACTCGCCCGATGGGCAAAGCCGATCTGGCTTCCCTCGCCACCGCCGATCAGACCCCAACCAATTCTCGCCAAGTCTCCGCCTCCGGTGTGCGAAAATCGCACAAAATGACAAAAGCTCCAACGAGAGATACCTTCGAGAATCGAGGTGGTCAACCTCATATTGGCTAAACGGATGGATTTTCGTCCCGTCGAGACCTTGAAAGCGGTTGCCATCGCGTCAGATTTAGTTATTCTTATCGCCTGAACGTGCGTTGTTTTGGGCGCGATTCCTGCGCGCAGTTGCGCAAGAAGTGAACCATGGGGGCCGCAATGAATCTGGGCAATTCACCGTGTTCCTGGGGGATCGAGTTCGCGGACGACCCGCGAAACCCGCCCTGGGAGGCTGTTCTCGATGAATGCGCTTCGGCCGGATTCGCCGGCATCGAACTGGGTCCGGTTGGCTTTCTGCCGGAAGACCCGCTCATCTTGCGGGACGCCCTGGCGGCCCGCGGGTTGACGCTCTCCGGCGGAGTCGTTTTTCAGCCCTTTCACGATGCGACCGCGTGGGACCGGGTTCTGGATGCGCACACGCGAACCTGCCGAAGCCTCGCCTCGCACGGCGCGGAGCAACTGATCCTGATCGACTCGATTGCAGCTGAGCGAACGCGGACGCTTGGTCGTCCGCAGGATGCGCCCAGGCTCTCGGCCGAGGGGTGGGCCGGGTTTTCGACGCGTATCAGAGAGGCTGCCACGATCGCCACCGAGGAGTTCGGCCTGACAGCATCAATCCACGCACATGCCGGCGGCCATTGCGATTTTGAAGATGAACATGACCGGCTGCTTGATGAGATCGACGAGTCGATCTTGTGGGTCTGCATCGATACGGCCCACGCGACCCTGGCCGGGATGGACCCACTGGCGCTGACCCGGCGATATGCAAGCCGCGTCAGCCATGTTCACCTCAAGGACATCGACCCTGTGAAAAAGGCGGAGGTCGTGCGCGACGGCATCGAATTCTATGCCGCCTGTGAGGACGACATGTTCTGCCAGATGGGCAAGGGCGAGGTCGATTTCGCCGCGTTTCGTACGTTGCTCAACGAGATCGGCTATAACGGTTGGTGCATCGTCGAGCAGGACTGTGCGCCAGATGCGGCGATCAGCAAAGTCGCAATGGCCCGCGCCAACCGCGACTATCTCGCCAGCGTCGGTTTCTGAGCGGGCGATGAGTGCCGGGGCGCATGTTCTGGTTACGGGATCGACGGGCAACCTTGGCGAAAAGGCGGTCGCTGCACTTCGGTCCGAAGGCGATGTCCAGATTACCAGGATCGGGCGGAACACCCAGAATCGTCCGGACGTGATGCCTGCCGATCTCGGGAATTACGATGCGGGATGGTCGCAACATTTTGCAGGCGTGGATACCGTCCTGCACCTGGCCGCAGATCCCAAACCGATCGCAACCTGGGAGTCGGTGCAAGCGCTCAATGTCGACCTCTGTCTGAACGTGCTGCGCGCCGCCGAAGAGGGCGGCGCCCAACGGTTCGTGTTTGCCAGCTCGAACTGGATTCTGGGCGGGTACCGATTTTCGGGTACGCGCCTGTCGTCAACCACGCCACCGAGGCCGATCAACCCATATGGCGCATCAAAGCTGTTGATGGAGCGGGTCGGGCTGGCGCAATCGCAACGGACCGGGATGGCCTTTCTCTCTCTGCGGATCGGCTATTGCGCACCGGGGGAGAACAGGCCGGGCCCCCATATGGCGTTCGGCCGTTGGGGGCAGGAGATGTGGCTTTCGAACGAGGACTGGTCAGATGCGGTGCGAAGGGCCTGTTGTGAACCCTTCGAAGGAGCGGCGGTCATCAACATCATGTCGGCGAATGAAGGCATGCGCTGGGACCTGGAAGGCGCGTTTGCTGCCATCGGTTACAAGCCCCGGTCCCATCATGCCCCGCGCCTGACTACCCTGGGCCGATTGCACGACGGCATCGCGCGGGCGCGCGAGGCACTGTTTCCGCAAATGTCCGAGACACCGAGGTTCGGGAGCCGGTGGTGAAATGAAGATACTCGTGGTCCAACCGCTCCACAGAGCGGCTCTTGCTCGTCTCGAAAGCCGGGCCGACGTCACCTTCGAGGTGGTCACGGACTTTTCCGAGGCGAATCTTCTGAAGCATGTCGGCTCGGCCGATGCCATCACGGTGCGCGACGCGCCCCTCAGCAAGGACGTCCTGTCCAACGCGCCGTCGCTGCGGGTCATTTCGCGCCATGGGGTCGGTTACGACAACATTCCGGTGGACTACTGCTCGGAACGCGGGATCCCGGTCACCGTGGTCGGACCGATCAACGCGGTATCGGTGGCTGAACACACGATGTTCCTGCTGCTGGCAGCCGCCAGGGTTGGGGTCGAGCTGGATAGCGCTGTTCGCGAGGGACGGTTCTCGGCCCGTGGCGAAGTCAGCAGCGTGGAGCTTCGCAACAAGACGCTCCTGTTGGTCGGGTTCGGCCGCATCGGCCAGGAAGTCGCACGGCGTGCTCTGTCCTTTGGTCTTCATGTCTGCGCCTACGACCCATACATCGCCGCCGTTCCAGATCCCGATGTTACTTTGCTCGGTGATCTGGACGACGGATTGCGTCGGGCCGATATTGTCAGCCTGCACGTGCCGCTTACCCCGGAGACCCGCCGCATTCTTGGAGCGCGTGAGCTCGCATTGTTGCCCGAGCGAGCCATCGTCATCAATGCCAGCAGGGGCGGTCTGCTCGACGAAACGGCGCTGGCTGAAGCGATCGCGTCAGGGGCGCTGCACGGCGCGGGCCTCGATACCTTCGAGGCCGAGCCGCTGCCGGTTACCTCGCCATTGATCGCCAACAAGAGGATCATCCTCAGCCCGCATTCCGCGGCTCTGACCGAAGAGACGCTGATGGCGATGGGTGTCAAGACCGTGGAAAACGTGCTTGATGGACTGGACGGCAGACTGGATCCGGAACTCGTCGTCAACCTCCAGGCAATTGAAGGGACTGGGAATGCGACCGAATAGAGTCAGGGAATGCTGGGCAGAAGGACGGCCGGCGATCTCCGGCTGGCTGTCCATCGGCAACAGCTACAGCGCCGAAATCGTCGGCATGAGTGGTGTGGATTGCGTCACGATCGACCTGCAGCACGCGATGACCGACATTTCCGACATGATCTCGATGCTGCAGGCGATCTCCGCGACACCGGCCACGCCATTCGTGCGGGTTCCCAATACCGAGCCGGGCATCATCATGAAGGCGCTCGACGCGGGCAGCTACGGGATCATTTGTCCGCTCGTGAACTCGGTCGACGATGCGCAGGCGGTGGTCCATGCGGCGTCGTATCCCCCGGCAGGCGGACGGAGTTTCGGCCCGTCGCGCGGATTGCTTTATGGCGGACCGGACTACGCCCAGCACGCCGACGAGACGATCGTCCGACTGGCGATGATTGAAACCCGCGAGGGCCTTGCCGCGGTCGAGGAGATCTGTGCGCTGGACGGCATTGACGGAATATTCATCGGGCCGAACGATCTCGGCCTGAACCTCGGCAAGGGTACCAGTGCGGATCCGACCGACCCCGAGGTTACCGGGGCCATTGATCATTGTCTCGGAGCGGCAAAGGCGGCCGGCAAACGCGCGGGCCTGTTCTGCCCATCCGGCGCCGTGGCGCGGCGCCGCGCGACCGAGGGCTTTGATTTTGTGGTGCCGAACAGCGACGCCAACCTGCTCAAGGCTTCCCTGGCGGCGGAACTGTCGGCCGCCAAATCGACGTGACCGGGAGAATACCGGCCCGCCGGATATGCTTCACCGTTTTCGGGCGTGTCCGTGCACAGCCCTCACCCGCGCGGTGCCGGTCCTGCTCAATAAGAAGCCTGAGCCCGTTCCCGCAACATCCTGACTCGCCAAGAATGCTCGGGTTACAAGCATGATACCCTTGGTATAAGGCTATTTGCCTGGTTGTCGTTTGGTTGAATTGCGCTCAATGAGTCCGCCTTTGAAAAGCTGCGGGGGCAGGGGGTGCCTGCCCCGTCTGTCCCGAATTGGGATAGACGGAAAGCGGTCGTCACGGTAGCATTCGGTGAGCGACTGGACGGTAAGATGCTTGAAACCGATCCCTTGACAATATGTCCGGGCTGGCCGCGAGATCGGTGTGATAGGTTATGCGGTAACCGTGCTCGGCTAACCAGCGAAGGGACCGTTGTGATGTCACGGTACATCAACGTCAAAGGGCCGCCGCAACACCTTCCGGAACCCACGCCGGGGGTTCCGGAAGTTATTTCGTTGCCTGATCCGCTGGATGCCGGCCGGATTCGCGGGTTGAGAGATCACGGCAAAAAAAAACCGGTTCACCGGATTCTGTGGCGATCACTTGAACACACAGGGAGGGTCACATGAACAGTAAGGACCGGATCCTCAGCAGCCTTGGTCATACCACACCGGACGGCGTGCCAATTGACATCGGCAGCACGCCCGTCACCGGTATACATGCGAGTTGCGTCGCAACGTTGCGTGACCACTACGGGCTCAAGAAGCAGCCGGTGAAGGTGCATGAGCCATACCAGATGCTCGGTACTGTGGACGAGGATCTGAAACAGGCCATCGGCATCGATGTAGAGGGGTACTACGGAATCGAAACCATTTTCGGGTTTCGCATCAAGGACTGGAAGCCCTTTACGATGGATGACGGCCTCGACATTCTGGTTCCCGGCGACTTCAATACGACCACTGATGCGAAGGGCGACACCCTCCTGTTTCCGCGGGGCGATACCTCGGCGCCACCAAGCGGCCGCATGCCGAAGGACGGGTATTTCTTCGACGCGATCGTCCGCCAGGAGGAAATCGACGATGACGCTCTCAACCCGGCGGACAATCTTGAGGAGTTCAACCCGGTCAGCGACGCGGACCTCGACGAAATCCAGCAGGGTGTCGAGGCGGCGGCCGCCACGGGCCGGGCAGTGATCGCGAATTTCGGTGGTACGTCGTTCGGTGACATTGCCTTGGTTCCGGGGGTCAATCTCCAGCATCCCAAGGGTATTCGTGACATTGCTGAGTGGTACATGTCGCTAAAGGCCCGACCCGACTACGTTCACGCGGTCTTTACACGGCAGTGCGAAATAGCGCTGGAAAACCTGGTGCGGATCCACGCGCGGGTCGGCAACTCGGTCGACGTGGTGATGATTTGCGGTACGGATTTCGGCACCCAGACCTCATCGTTCTGTTCCGTCGAAACCTTCCAGGAGCTGTGGTTTCCCTACTACAAGCAGGTCAATGACTGGATCCACGAGAACACGACCTGGAAGACATTCAAGCACTCGTGCGGTTCGGTCGAGAAGTTCCTGGAATCCTTCATCGACTGCGGTTTCGATATCCTCAACCCGGTGCAGTGCTCAGCCAAGCACATGGAGCCTGATCACCTCAAAGCGACATTCGGAGACAAGCTGGTGTTCTGGGGGGGCGGCGTCGATACGCAAGAAACCCTGCCGTTTGGCACCCCAGCCGAGGTGCGCGAGGAGGTTCTGCGACGCTGTGAGATTTTCGCACCGAACGGGGGTTTCGTATTCAACCCCGTTCACAACATCCAGGCACGAACTCCGCTGGCGAACATCGTTGCGATGATCGATGCGGTCCATGAATTTAACGGGAGGCACTAGAGAGACATGTCAGGGTTTGGCGAGCTCTATGAAGCAGTCCTCGGGGGCAACAAGCAGGTTGCGGTGGAGTCCACCCAACGCGCTCTCGACGATGGTGTCGATCCGCAGATAATTATCGACAACGGCATGATCCCGGCGATGGCCGAGGCCGGCCGGCGCTTCGAGAATGAGGAGTTCTACGTGCCGGAGCTGTTGCTGGCGGCGCGTGCGATGAAGGCCGCGCTCGCACTGATCCGTCCGCTGCTGGCTGAAGGCGGCGCCGACCGGGCCGGCTCCGTCGTGCTTGGTACGGTCAAGGGCGATCTTCACGACATTGGCAAGAATCTCGTCGCCGCCATGCTGGAGGGCGCCGGCTTCGAGGTTATCGATCTGGGTACGGACGTGGAGCCTGAGCGCTTTGTGGAGGTGTTGAAGGAGACAGGGGCCGATATCCTCGGTCTCTCCGCTCTACTGACCGTCACCAAGCCGGCGATGAAGGACACAATCGACGCGTTGGAGGAGGCGGGAATAAGGGACGAAGTGAAAGTCATGGTCGGCGGGGCGCCTCTGACGGCCGGGTACGCAGACGAGATCCAAGCTGATGCCTTCGCCGACAATGCCTCTTCGGCGGTCCGTGTCGCCCAAGAGCTGGTTGCGGACCTGGCGCGCGACCAGCCCGGTAACCGCCCGCGCCAACCGGTCGGCTGAACCGAAGATGAAGCGTGCCGCGCTGACCGCGGGGCGCCTCGCAACGCGGCCTGCGGCGCCCGAGTTGAAGGATATCGCGGGCAGTCTGGCGGCAACCGGCCTGGCACATCGCGGTGCGTTTCACCCCACCGCCGATCACGGGATACCGGACCTGGCGCCGGGCCGGCCCGCGGCAACTCTTGTGCTTGTCGGCAATACCGGACCGGGCATGTGGCGGTCGTTCACCGCGGCCTGCGATCCGACGGTGGATCTGCTGGACGATTGGTCCCGGCGAACTCTCGAGGCGGTGGCCGCCGAGCGCGATGCTGTCGCCCTGTTTCCGTTTCAACACCCGCCGCTGCCGTTCCAACGCTGGGCCCGGCTTGCCGACGCGTGTCATACCTCGCCGCTTGGCATACTGATCCACCCCGACCATGGTTTGTGGCACGCCTATCGCGGCGCGCTGATCTTCGACACGCGCCTCGCGCTTCCCGCGCCCGACCAACGGCCGAGCCCATGTGAGAGTTGCGAGACGAAACCTTGCCTGTCGACATGTCCCGTCGCCGCGTTCAGTCCTGACGGTTATGATATCGCGGCGTGTGTTCGCCACGTCGCCGCCCCGCGAGGCCGGGATTGCATGGAGCGTTCGTGCCGCGCGCGGCGCGCGTGTCCTGTGGGCAAAGCATCCCGGTACAGGGACGCGCAGGCGCTGTTCCATATGACCGCCTTTTTGCGTGGGCGGATCGAGGCCGGTGTCTTGAACGCACCAGCGTGAGAAACTCCCGTCAAAGGAGTCAATATTTACGACCCTTGGATCACCGGCTCGCTTGGCTGCGGCCGGGCCTGATACTTGGCCAGGTGCTCAAGATCTGCTCACGGATTCCGGGATCCAGACACGTTGCGGCCGGCGCTGCCAGGAGGTCAGCGGCGATCTGCCGGGCGGTGGCCAATGCATCCTGGTCGGCGCCCTTCTGACCGCGTTTTCGCCGATTAGCCAGCTTGGGGACGAAGAATTCCTCGCGCATATGTTGGACCGTGTGCTCTTCGCCGAGATAGTCCTGTCCCGGCCCTTTCTCGATCATCAGGTCCACGGCCAGCGTGTCGTCGTTCACCTCAATGCCGCGCAGCACGCGCTGGCACATGCCAAGGATCTCGTCGTCGATGATCAGCTTCTCGTAGCTGACCGTGAGATCGGCCTCCATCAAGCCGGCGGCGTCATGAATGTAGTTGGCACCCGACATCGCCACGAGCAGATTGGACATTGCACTTTCGTAGGTTGCCTGAGTGTCCACGATCAGGGAATCCGTGGTGCCGGCGGTAGAGTACAGGGGCAGTTCGAATTGCTGCGCCAACTGCGAAACCGCGGCGTTGAGCAGGGCGCGCTCGATCGGTCCGCCCAGATGATCCATCGTCCGCAGGTTGGTGATCGATCCGACGCTGCCGCAAATACCCGGCGCCCCCTTTCTCACACTCTGCACCAGCGCGATCCCGCCCAGCGTCTCGGCGATATGGGTGAGTACATTGGCGGCCAGAGTGATGGGTGCGGTCGTGCCGCAAATGGGCTCGGTCGGTACCACCACGGGAAGCCCCTTTTCGGCCAAATAGCAGGTCATGTCGCCATAGTCATGATCAATCTTGAAGGGGCTGATGATCAAGGTGATGAACGAGGCAAAGGGCTTTTCATGCAGCGCGCCGGGACTGCCGGCGATCATTTCGCACATGGTCACGGCCTGTTTGAGGCCGGCCATAGTGTAAATACCGCCCATGACATGTTTGGTCGTGTTGTCCAGCGAATGGAAGAAGCGGTTGATGTCGATGTCATCAACCGTCTCGATTTCATTGGGGAAGACGTTGATGGTGAACAAGTGAACGTTTTCGAGCCGCTGGACCATGAACGCATTGCGGGCGACATCTTCGATCGTCGACTGGCGGCGTTCGCCGGTGTCGGGGTCCAGCACGTAGATCGCGGTACCCCCAGTTCCGTAGTGGACCCGGTTATTTTCAAGGATGCAGTCAGCCTCGCCGTCGCGGGAAAACAACGTGATCGACGACGGGTTGGACGCAATTGCATCCTCCACCAGGCTGCGCGGCAGCCACACCCGCTGTTGTTCCGCATCAGTCGGCGCACCGGCCGCCTGAAACGCTGCGAAGGCGGCAGGCGAATAGACGGCCATACCCGACTTTTCGAGCAATCGGAACGCCGCCTCGGCGATCTGGTGCATAGCGCCGTCGCTCAGTGGCCGGTACCACCCCCCCGACAGGCCTGGTGCTTCGTGCCTCAACTTCACTATCGCTCTCCCAGGGTTGATCTCTCCCCGATCATAAAACCGGCTTGAGATCGTCTAAGACCACTAGCAACTATCTGATTCTAGTGGAGCTTTTGAATTTGACATTTGAACGAGAGCCTTGCAGCGACCGGGACTCAAATGTCAAATTCGCTCCACTAGTGTAGAATCCGATCCACGTGCCGCGCCATATCCGGGTGTGGGTCACATGCGCACGCCCGGGGCGGAACTCGGAATCCGATACTACGTTGGCATAAAAAGCAGCGGTCGCACTGTCCCGTTCATTGCGCTAAATCAATTCGGCGGGGCGATCGTGGCGGTAGCCACGGCTGCAAGCAAGGGGCAGGGACGTTTCCGTAAAGCTCTTCATTGACAGCGGCGAAGTGACCGTCCAGCCCGGACAGTCGCTTTTCGACTATGCCGAGCAGATCGGCGTGGTCGTGCCGACCTCCTGCCGGAAGCAGGGTAAATGCCGCGAGTGCCTCGTCGAGATCGTGGCCGGCGAAGAGTATCTGTCCGAGCCGACGCCGGAGGAGGGGCACCTCCAAGGCGCTTTCCGCCTCGCCTGTCGATGCCGGATCGTGGCGGAAACGGGTGTGGTTCGTTGTCACACATTGCGCCGGGCAGCCATGCGGATCGTGGAACGTGGCGTCGGTCTCCCAACCCGGGCGCAGCGGCGCCTCGATCCCGCTGTTACGCGCGCCGGCGACCGTGTGCTGCTGGACAATGAGGACATCGCAAATTCCCGCGGACCGCTGCACGGGTTAGCGGTCGATCTGGGCACAACGACGATCGTGCTACGCTTGGTGGACCTGGAATCGGGGGAGCTGATCGCGAGTTCTTCGTTCGAGAACCCGCAACGCTTCGGTGGCTCGGACGTTGTGGCGAGGATCGACTACGACTCCTCGCACAAGGGCAGATTGCTGCAACGGACCCTGTTGGGCTACTTGGGTCACGCAATCGACGCGTTTCCGGTCGATCCTCAAACCATTTACGAGATCATGGTCGCCGGCAACTCGACCATGCGCGACCTGTTCTTCGGGCTCGACGTTACATCTCTCGGCCAGAAGCCGTTCTATTCGATCACCCAGCAACGGATGATCAGAGGTGAGCAGGACTCGACCAGCGTGTCGACAACCGCTCGCAAACTGCGGCTACCGATTCATCCTCGGGCACGGGTTTGCAGCCTGCCACTTGTGGCAAGCCACGTCGGCGCCGATGCGGCCGCCTGTCTCCTGGCGATCGACATGCCGCGCGAAGAACGGCTGATAGCGCTGATGGACATCGGGACCAACACTGAGCTGATTATTGGCAATGCAAGGACCTCCCTGGCCGCGTCCTGCCCCGGCGGCCCGGCCTTCGAGGGCGGCGCCGTCAGTTGCGGCATGCCGGGGCTCGACGGCGCAATCGAGAAGATTCGTCTCGACACCGATGGCTCCGTCCGCACCCAGGTCATCGGCGATGCCGCGCCGGTCGGGATCTGCGGATCGGGCTTGATCGAGCTTCTGAGCGAGTTGTTGCGAACCGGTCGCATCAACGCCCGTGGCCGTTTCACAAACGGTGCCCGATGTTTTGCGATCGACCCAAAGATGGAGATCGATCTCAATGAGCGCGATATCAGCGAGTTGGCGCAGGCAAAAGCGGCCAACGCGGCCGGGCTGCATATCGTCTTGAAACAGTTCGGGGCGTCGCCTGACGATATTGAAGTGTTCTACCTCGCCGGGGGCTTCGGCCGGCACCTGGACATCAAAGCGGCGGCTCAAATTGGGCTGATCCCGGGCCTGGATCCAGCCAAGGTGGTGCAGATCGGCAACGCGGCCATCGAAGGGGCTACGATAGCCCTGTTGTCGGTGCAGCGCCGCCAGGAGCTTGGATCCTTCGTCCGCGATATCACCCATGTTGAACTCCAGAACGACCCAGCGTTTCTCGACTACTTTACCGATGGTTGCCTGTTTGGCCCGCAAGAGCACTATTTCGGCGCGGATCAATCATGACCAGCTCTCTGAGAGGAACCGCCGTTGGTCACCCCGGCCGGTGACAGGGGCCTACAGGTCGGCCTCCACCCCCGCCGTCTCGCGCCCCTGGTAGCGGGCGAACATGTCGGTCTCGACCGTCCCGCCCGGTGGGACGACGAGGAGATCGTTGCCAAGCGCGGCGATATTCTGTGGAGCGTCCAGCAGCTTTCCGATGTACGCACCCGTCCCGACACGCTCCTCATAGCGCATGCCCCAGCGATGGGCGCAGAAATCAGCGATCTCGCGGGCACGCCCCCGGCATTCCTTCAGTTCGGCGGCGGTGGTGGCGATAAAGCAGACGACCGTGTACCGCGCGTACATGGCGTCAATTACGTGGTCGGCGCTTTCCGTGCCGAAACGCTCGACATAGCCGAGGTACTGGCTCAGCGGCTCGTCCTCGGATTCAAGCCAGCCGCGGGTCAGGTAATATGTCCCGGGGCTCTCCCGTTGCGCCTTCACGTAGGCGTCGCAGGAGCCCAGCAGGATGGCGATGCAGTCGTCGGTGCGGGGAATGATGAGCGTATGGTGACCCGCTTTCAAGCCGGCAAGACCATTCCCGCACAGGCCATAGCCTACGAGAACGGTTTGCGGTTCGGATAGTCCATCGAGCTCGGCCTGCAGGGCCGCCGCCATTCGTTTGGGCCGAACATGCAACCCATAGTCCATGTAGATCTGTCGGATCCCGGCTGCCGCAAGTCGCGGACCCATCAATGTGCGCATGACTGGACAGGCCAGCAGGACAACCGTTTGGTTACGCCGCGGTGCGGTCGGCAAAACACCCTCCCGCGACGCCGATATCCCGTCCCCAACCACTGTACCGTCGGATTGTCCCACCACCCCATCATAGCCCGCAATACCGCAGTGTTAATAGCCGGCTGGGCGCCAATGAGGTCCAGCTGTCAATGCCGACTGTAATTTCCCCAAAAGTACGCAAGTAGATTCCCCACTTCGGCATACCGGTGATCGGCCGGATCAGTGCTCGGCTCTCCTGTTTTTTGGTGGCCTGCCGCGACGCTTTGGTGGCGGCAGTGTGATCGGCCCGTTCGGGCGCTGGTCCACGCCGCCTCGTATCCGCCCGTTGGCGGTCGAAGTTTCGCCCCGTCGCGCGGTTTGCTGTATGGCGGGCCGGACTACGCCCAACATGCCAACGAGACGATCGTCCGGCTGGCCATGATCGAAACCCGCGAGGACCTCGCCGCGGTCGAGGAGATCTGTGCGGTGGACGGCGTTGACGGGATCTTCATTGGCCGGAACGATCTCGGCCTGAACCTGGGAAAGGGTACCAGTGCGGATCCGACCGACCCGGAGGTGACCGGGGCGATTGATCATTGTCCGAAAGCGGCAAAGGCGGCGGGCAAACGCGCCGGCTGTTCTGCCCGTCCGGCGCCGTGACGCGGCGCCGGAGCGGCCGTCCCAATCCCCAGATGTTGCACCATGAACGGGTCGCCCGACCGCGCCTGCCGGATTTCCACGGAGCGACTGTTGCTGCGGCCGACACGCTCTGCCGACTCGGACCGCGCCTTCGAAATCCAGTCCGACTGGGAAGTGACCCGGATGCTGCGCCTGGCGTCGTTCCCACCAAATCGTGACGAAATCAGAGTCTGGTTCGATCGCGTCGGTTGGGGGCAGGGCTATGGGTTCGAGGCGGCCGGTGCCGTGGTTCGTTTTGCATTCGGTGACGCTTCTCTCTCGACGCTGCGGTCAAGCTATGCGGCAGACAACATCGCTTCGAAGAAGCTGCTACTCAAGCTCGGGTTTCGGCCTGTCAGCACGGTTCGAAGGGTGTCCCGGTCACGAGGCGAACAGATCACCCAGGTCCGGTATGTCCTGATGAAACCTCCCGGAGGCGACAAGACGACGTCGAAGGTCTGATCCGTGCGCCTTCGAAGCGTCGCTGCCGGGGCCCGGCAGTCGGGCCGCGTCTGGGGCGCAGGCGACGCGAGCGATGGTAAATCGGCCCTGCACAATCCCCGGGGCGCCGGCGCCAACTTCATCGGCATGGCGGCGGCCTGTGGCGCGGGGCGCTCGTCGGTCAGGCGTCGACCGAATGGGATGGCGGTCCGTGCACAACCATTTTTTCAATGTGATTCGGGGCCTCGCCGGCTCGAAGCCAGCGAGGCAGGTGTTCCGGTTTCAGCAGCGTCCCCGGGGCTTGATGCAGCAGGCCGCCGAGGAAGCTACTTTTTGGTCGCCGGCGCGCCGGTGCTTGGCGTTGTCACCGGCCCTTGGGTTGACCAGCGCAACCGCAGGGTCTGCAGGATCTCCGCCCCCAGACTGTAGAGTGGCGGATTGTTTGACATGAACCCGACGTCGAATTTGGGGGGATAACTCCCGAGCTCGAGCATGTAGTCGGAGAGCGCCGAGCCGATGGGCAGCGCCAGCGCTAGGTGTCGCACGCCGACGCTCACGTCCTCCCTGGGGTTGGTATAGAGGTTCACCATCACCGCGCCACCGGTCTCGGTCACGATTGATCCGCTGAAGCCGCCCGTATAGCCGCGATCGAACAGGCCGCCTTCCACCTGCGCGGTGATGATGTATTTGAACTCATCGACGCGGGCCGCGGTGAGATACTGATTCATCGTGTAGATACGAGCGCGCCGGGCGGA
>JAAEOR010000898.1 GCA_024222895.1 Hyphomicrobiales bacterium
CCTTCCGTCTTCGTTTCATTCATAGCATCTTCGGCGAACGAAATGACGGGTATGCTTTCGCTCCGTGACAATCGAATAGCGTAAAAACAGAGCGTGAGCGAAGCATAAACGAAGGAAATCGAAAGGCAATCGCAAACGGCGTCGGATCGGGATGCTGTCGAGGACAGGCTGGCCATAGCCGTGGGGGAATCGTCCGGCGGCGGCGATCACGAGCTTGCGCTCCGGACGAAGGCAATCCATATGAGGCGATCAATTGGCCAGCTGATCCGGCGTTGGGACTTCAAAAAAACTTCCGACTCCGGTAACTCAACAACGCCGCGCAGTACCGACCGGTCTCGCGGGTTACACCGGCGAGGCGCTCGGACGCAGCGATCGCACCGCCCTTCGCCAGCGAAGATCCGCAATCCCTTGCTAACCCGGTACGAGAGGTAACCAAGCCATTCTTACGCGCGCATCCACGAAAGACGCTGATCCACAGAGTTCGCCGCAAACATGGACGCAACGACGCACGCTCGCTATTATCTCGCACCCGGATGCGGGCAAGACAACGCTTACCGAGAAGCTGCTGCTGTTCGGTGGGGCGATCCGGATGGCGGGCCACGTCAGGGCGCGCGGCGAAAGCCGGCGAACCCAATCCGACTGGATGGAGATCGAGCGTTCACGTGGTATCTCCATTTCAAGCTCGGTCATGACGTTCGAGCGCGACGGCATCACCTTCAATCTGCTCGACACCCCCGGTCACGAAGACTTCAGCGAAGATACATACCGCACGCTAACAGCGGTCGATTCGGCGATCATGGTGATCGACGCGGCCAAGGGGATCGAGAACCAGACCCGCAAGCTGTTCGAGGTGTGCCGCCTCCGCGACATCCCGATCATCACCTTCATCAACAAGGTGGACCGGGAAGGGCGTGACCCCTTTGAACTCCTCGATGAGATCGAAAGTACATTGGCTCTTGATGCCTGCCCGGCGACCTGGCCGGTCGGCATGGGGGTCGATTTCCGTGGCTGTTACGATCTGCGGACCAACCGCTTTCTGACCTCGGGGGATGGGCCAGGCGGATCGTTTCAGCAGGCGATCGACTGTCGCGGCCTCGACGACCCGGAACTGGACAGGCGCGTCCCGGAAAATATCCTTGCACCCGTTCGGGAGAGCGCGGCGCTCGCCATGTCGGCCTATCCCTCGTTCGAACCGGAAGCGTATCTGGGTGGCCACATGACTCCGGTCTTCTTCGGCAGCGCGCTGAAGGACTATGTCGTCGGTGAGTTGCTTCACACGGTCGGCGATGTTGCCCCGCCGCCTCGTCCACAACCCGCCGAGCCGCGCAAGGTCGAGCCGGATGAGGACAAGGTCAGCGGCTTCGTCTTCAAGGTCCAGGCAAATATGGATCCGAAGCACCGGGACCGGGTGGCCTTCTTTCGGCTCTGTTCGGGCCGCTTCCACCGCGGCATGAAGCTCCACCAGAGCCGCACCGGAAAGCTCCTCGCCATCCAGAATCCGATCTTCTTCTTTGCCCATGAGCGGGAGTCGGCCGAAGAAGCACTGCCTGGCGACATCATCGGGATTCCCAACCACGGCACCCTTCGCGTCGGTGACGCTTTGACCGAGGGCGAAGCGATCCGTTTTACCGGGATTCCCAATTTCGCCCCGGAGATCCTGCGCCGCGTCCGGCTAGAGGACCCCTTACGGGTCAAGCAGCTGCGGCGCGCGCTGGAGGATCTGGCCGAGGAAGGCGTAACTCAAGTCTTTCGGCCGCTGGTTGGCGCAAACTGGATCGTCGGGGTCGTCGGTCAACTTCAGCTCGATGTCCTGGTCTCCCGACTCGCCACGGAGTACAAGACTCCGGTCGGTTTCGATCCGGCGCCGTGTGAGATGGTGCGCTGGGTCGCCGGCGACGATCCGGCAGTTGTCAAGCGATTCACTGATCGCCATCGTGCCAGCCTGGCAGAGGACCGCGACGCCGTGCCGGTTTTTCTGGCGCGGACACAATGGGAAATGAATCGCATAGTGGAGGACTGGCCAGACCTCCGCTTCCTGACGACGCGTGAACGCGCCTGATATCAACGACCCTTGGTATGACCATTCGGGCCGATGGGCCGATCCCTTCAGATGGTCAGGATCCGACGGTCTGCGGCTTCCTCATCAGCGCGACATCCTTGACGGGAATTTCACAGGTCCAGCCGCGCTGGCAAGCCACATGCCGGAGTGTCTCCGCACGATAGAATATGACGTGGGTCGGATCGTGGCGGTAATGCCAGCCGGCGAACCTCTCATCCTCGGTCTGGAAACACGTCATGATCGCCAGCCAGCCGCCGGGGCGGAGCATCCGGCCGAGGCGATCGAATTCGTCGGCAGGCTGATGAAAATGCTCGACCACCTCCGTACAGGTGAGGAAGTCGTACCGTCGTCCGAGTGGCTCCGTGTCGGGATAGAACTGGGGATCGTAAAGATCCATCCGATGGCCGGCCTCGGTGAGCATGGCCGCGAGCGCCGGCCCGGGCCCGCAACCATAGTCGAGGCCAGCGCGGCCCGGCGAGAGGCGCTCGACGAGCGGATCGGCGAGCTTGGACAGAAACTGCCGGTAACGCGGATCATCCGGGTCGTTCTCGTGATGCAGATAGTGCCGGCGTTCGTCGTCGAACGATGGGTGGTGGCGCGGATCGAGGAACCGGGCGCTACAGGCGTGACAGC
>JAAEOR010000899.1 GCA_024222895.1 Hyphomicrobiales bacterium
AACGGGGCGAAGATCGCCGACCTTCTCTTCGAAGCGCAGGCGACGCGCGGCACGACTCTTGTGCTGGTGACGCACGACACCGGCCTGGCCGATCGCGCCAGCCGTGTGGTTCGGCTACAGTCCGGTCGGATCGTCGGTGACGCCGCCGGCGGCGACAACCAGGTGCCGTTAGCGGCGGCAGCCGGCTAATCGATATGGCTTCAGCGAGCGACATTCTGGCCTCCGCGACACCTGCCGGCGCCGATGCACCGAAATACGGGCTAGGGCTGGCTGTCCGCTTTGCCATGCGCGAGTTGCGGGGCGGCTTGGGCGGATTCGGGATTTTCCTGGCCTGCATCATTCTGGGGGTCGCCGCCATCGCCGGCGTCGGATCGGTTGCCCGCGGTATGACCGACGGCCTCGCCCGGGAAGGCCAGGCGATCCTCGGTGGCGACCTCTCGGTTCGGCTCCTTCAGCGCCAGGCATCCGATGAAGAGGGTCGGTACCTTGACGACCTCGGCACGGTGTCCGAGGTCGCAACGCTTCGCGCCATTGCCCGAACCGCGGATGGTGAGGGGCGGGCCCTGGTGGAGCTCAAGGCCGTCGATGCGGTCTATCCGCTGGTCGGTGAGCTGGTCGTCGAGGGCGGCGATGATCCAGGCGTTTTGCTGGCTGCCAATAGCGATGGTGTTTATGGCGGTCTCGCCGAGGTCGAGTTCCTGGCCCGCGCGGGTGCAGAGATTGGCGAAACCCTCAAGCTTGGCGAAGCCGAGATCGTACTGACCGGGGTGATCGATTCGGAGCCGGATCGATTGTCGGACGGCTTCTCGCTCGGGCCGCGGCTGATGATCCATCGCGATGTTCTCGATGCGACGGGACTGATTGTGCCCGGCAGCCTTGCCAACTGGCACTACCGTGTCTTGATGTCCGGGAATCCGGCCGGCGCGGCAGTAGAAGCCGCAGCCGAACGTCTTGGCGATGACTTTCCCGAATCGGCCTGGCGTATCAACACCCGATCGGAAGCCGCGCCCTCCCTGAACCGCAACATTCAGCGTTTTGCAGAGTTCCTGACCCTTGTCGGACTCACTGCCCTGGTGATCGGAGGTGTCGGCGTCGCCAACGCGGTGTCGAGCTATCTGGAGGGCAAACGCGATGTCATTGCGACCCTCAAATGCCTTGGCGCCCCGGCCGGCCTGCCGGTCGCCGTCTACCTGATCGAAATTCTAATTATCGCCGGCCTCGGAATCGTAGCCGGCCTGGTCCTCGGTGCCGCAATCCCGTTTGTCGCAGGGTCGCTGCTGTCGCAGTTTGTCCCGATCGCCATTGATGGCGTCTATCCGCTCGAACTCATCCTGGCTGCGATCTACGGTTTCCTGACTGCGCTGGCGTTCGCCCTCTACCCCTTGGGTCGTTCGCGCCAGGTCAGCCCGACCGCGCTGTTTCGGGATCAGGTCGTTCCCATCATCAAGCGCCCCCCGGCGATCTATCTGGTTGCCGTTGCCGCAACCCTCGTGGTTCTCGCCGGCCTGGCGATTGGGCTTGCGTTCGACCGGCGGATCGCAGCGGTTTTCGTCGGAGGGGCAGCGGGTGCGTTCCTGCTCCTGCGGGTTGTCGCCTGGGCAGTGACCGGGCTGGCACGCAAGGCGCCGCGGGCTCGCTCGACCGTGGTTCGCCTAGCCGTCGGCAGCATTCACCGGCCGGGCGCATTGACGCCCGCGATCGTGCTTTCGCTTGGCCTGGGTCTGACATTGCTCGTGGCGCTGGTGTTGATCGACGGCAATTTCCGCCGCGAGCTGTTTGGCTCGATCCCTCAAAACGCGCCGAGTTTCTTCCTTCTGGATATCCAGGGCGAGGAAGCGGCTGGACTGGAGTCGTTTGTCGCCGAGCAGGCGCCGGGTGCAGTGCTGGAGATGCAGCCGATGCTGAGGGGGCGAGTGACCCATCTCGATGGCGTTCCGGCGGATGAAGCCGAGATTGACCCGGATGCACGCTGGGTTCTGCGGGGGGACCGCGGGATCACCTATGCGGACACCAAACCGGAGAACAACGACGTTACGGCCGGCGAATGGTGGCCTGTCGACTATGACGGTCCGCCGCTCGTATCGTTCGGAGATGAGATCGCCCGGGAGTTGCGGTTGGAGCTTGGCGACACCGTCACGGTGAACGTGTTGGGTCGTGAGATCACGGCCGAGATCACCAGTTTTCGTACGATCAACTGGCAGTCCTTGCGGATGAATTCGGTGATGATCTTTTCGCCCAGCGCACTGCGCGGTGCGCCGTTCACGAGCCTTGCAACCCTGTCCTATGCCGACGGGGGCACGACCGAAACGGAACTCAGCTTCCTCAAATCCGTGGTCGACGCATTTCCCGCGGTGACGGTCATCCGGGTGAAAGAGGCCATCGAGACGGCCAACGATCTCGTCGATCAGATCGGCTGGGCAGTCCGTGGAGCCTCGGGCATCACCCTTGCCGCGTCCATGTTGGTACTCGGCGGCGCGTTTGCCGCCGGGCGCCGGCGTCGAATCCACGACGCAGTGGTGTTGAAAACCCTCGGCGCAACCCGAGGTAGGTTGATTGGCGCCTACACGCTTGAATTTCTGCTGCTCGGCGCCGCAACGACGGCATTCGGGCTGATCGCCGGATCGCTCGCGGCCTGGGTGGTGTTGGCAGCGATCATGGACGTGCCTTTTGCCTTCCTCCCGATTCCGGCGCTCGGTGCCGCGGCCTTTGCCCTGGCGTTGACGCTGGTCTTCGGCCTTGCCGGAACCTGGCGGGTTCTTGGGCAAAAAGCAGCCCCGATCTTGCGGAATCTCTAGAAAATGGTGTTTATCGATACCGATCGACGGGGGCTTGTCTGTAATCGCGCAAGGTCCCATATTGTCTGCGAGTGCGTTGGTCGGGCAAAGCCCGTCGCGACCTAGAGAGGATTTCTGATGGCGAATTACGACAACCAGCAGGCGCGCGACGGCACCCGGGCAGGGTCAGTGCCGGCTGTCGACGAGGGCCTGCGCGACTATATGTTGCGCGTCTACAACTACATGGGTATCGGACTGGCGATTACCGGCCTTGCCGCGATTGTCATGTCCAGCTTGGCTGTATCGTCAACCCCGACGGAGTATGCGCTGCAAAACGGCGTGTATCTAACCTCGTTCGGCGCAGCGGTCTATGGATCGTTCCTGAGTTTCATCATCATGCTGGCCCCACTGGGGGTTGTGTTTTTCCTGAGTTATCGGGTCAACAAGATGAGCGTGAGCGCAGCGCAGACGACCTTCTGGGTGTTTTCACTGCTTATGGGTCTGTCGCTATCGTCGATCTTTCTCGTCTATACGGCGACCAGCATCACGCAGGTGTTCTTCATCTCCGCCGCCATGTTCGGCGCGATGAGCATCTGGGGCTACACCACCAAGCGTGATCTGACCGCAATGGGCTCCTTCCTGATGATGGGCGTCATCGGTCTCCTCGTGGCCATGGTCGTCAACATCTTCCTGGGATCGGACGCGCTCGGATTTGCGATTTCGGTCATCGGCGTCGGTGTTTTCGTCGGCTTGACCGCCTACGACACCCAGAAGATCAAGGAAATGTACTACGTCAATGACGACGCGAGCGTTGCCGGTCGCAAGGCCGTTATGGGTGCCCTCACCCTCTACCTCGACCTCATCCTGATCTTCCAGTTCATGCTGGCGCTGTTCGGCAACCGCAACTAGCCGTTCGATCGCTCAGAGACTATCAAGGGCGCGGCCTCGGTCGCGCCCTTTTCGATTCGCGACCAGGCCATGACCGCTCCGACGATCCGGCCCGCTGCGGCAGCCGATATCCCCGCGATTACTGATATTTACGCCGAAGCCGTCCGGTGTGGAACGGCAACGTTTGAGATTGACCCGCCGGGAGAGGCAGAGATGCTCCGCCGCCTCTCTGGATTGCAGGAGGGCGGTCATCCCTATCTGGTCGCCACATTCGACGGATCTGTCGCCGGTTACGCCTACGCCGGCCCCTATCGCGCCCGGGTCGCCTATCGTTACACGGTGGAGGACTCGGTCTATATAGCGCCGGCGGACCGGGGGCGCGGTGTTGGCCGCGCCCTCCTTGCCAGCCTGATCACCGAGAGCGAAGATCGCGGCTTCCGGCAAATGCTTGCGGTGATAGGCGATTCCGACCACGTCGCATCGATCCGGCTGCACGAGGCGGTCGGATTCTCGTTGGTCGGTACGTTCACGGCAGTCGGCTACAAATTTGGTCGCTGGCTTGATACCGTCTTGATGCAAAGAGCACTCGGGGCGGGAGGCGGCAGGAAACCGCCGCCCTGAACGCCATATCCGATATCTCTTGGCTGTCAGGCGACGACCAGTCTCAGGGGCCGATCGATGACCCGCAGCACGTTCGCCAGGTCGTGGCCGCGCTTGAGGATCTGGCCAGTGGCTGTCACGAGGGAATAGGCACCTTGGCGCCGGGCGAGTTTCGGCTGTTTGACGATCTGGTAGATCGGAACCTCCGAGGCCCGACGGAACACGGAAAAAACCGCCTTTTCCTTCAGCTGATCAATGGCATAGTCGCGCCACTCGCCGTCGGCCACCTTGCGGCCATACACATTGAGAATCTGGTTGAGTTCGCGCTTGTCGAAGCTGATCGGGGGGATAAATCTCTGGTTCTGGTTTCGGGCGGTGAGGGCGAGTACGCGCCCTCCACCGCGGTAGGGCTCTTGGTCTTCGGCCTCGCTCAACGGTCCCTCCCTGGTCCTGCTATCCGCATGATGGCTCGCTTCCGGTGACCTGGCAAGCATCAGCGGCGGCGAAATCCCAGGATCTCGCATCCAAATGGCGAACATGGGACGGTTGCAGAGATTCCATGATTTCGCCCACATTCGGCCCCTGACCAGCCATGTTGGCCGGCGATGCTGTAGCCGTTGTCTCAGACGGTTCGGTTTGGCGCGGGGTCTTCGGTAATTCTCAGCCCCCCAGCCCCCCGGGGTCCTCTAGCTGGGTCGAACCACCTGATGGCGCGAAATGGCCGGTGCCTGCACCGGCCATTTTCTTTGGTGCGCCTTGAAAGACACCGTCCAACCGGCGATATCACCATGCGAAGCGCGTCTGGAATTGGATGATGAAACATGGCTGACAGCACAACCGCAAGCGGGGAAACCCTCAACTTCGAAGCCGAAGTAACCCAACTCCTGCAGTTGATGGTTCACGCGGTCTATTCGAACCGGGATGTGTTCCTTCGCGAGTTGATCTCGAATGCGGCAGACGCCTGCGAAAAGCTGCGTATGCGAGCGCTGCAGCAATCCGATCTGCTTGGTGACGATCCGGACTTCAAGATCGTCCTGTCGGCCGACAAATCCGGCGGCACCCTGACCGTGGCCGATAACGGGATCGGTATGGATCGGACCGAGATGGTCGAAAACCTCGGAACGATCGCCCGGTCCGGTACGCGGGCATTCCTGGAGGGACTTGCCGGTGGCGATGGAGCGGCGCTGATCGGCCAGTTCGGCGTTGGATTCTATTCGGCCTTCATGGTCGCCTCGTCAGTGGACGTCGTATCGCGTCAAGCCGGTGCAACCGAGGCCTGGCGGTGGTGGTCGGACGGGACGGGCGAGTTCCATATCGAACCCGTGCCCCTCGATAAGGCGCCGGCCCGCGGCACGCGCGTGACCCTGACGCTGAATGACGACTCAAAGGCCTATGCCGAGCAGGAGACGATCGAGCGGGTCGTTGCTGAATACTCGGCCCACGTCCCGGTCCCGATCGTTCTGGAACTCGGCGACGGTA
Organism: Hyphomicrobiales bacterium; assembly: GCA_024222895.1. Lineage (GTDB taxonomy): Bacteria > Pseudomonadota > Alphaproteobacteria > Rhizobiales > Kaistiaceae > Bauldia. The sequence goes on from JAAEOR010000899.1 coordinate 5,742, forward strand.
CCGGCGAAAAGACCCTTGCCGACGGAGGGGCACTATGGCGCAAGTCGCGCTCCGAGGCCGAGGAGAGCGAGTATGCCGAGTTCTACGGTCATGTCAGCGGCCAATATGATGAACCGGCGTTGACGGTCCACTACAAGGCGGAGGGCCGCCACGAATACGCAGTTCTGCTCTTTGTTCCGTCGATGAAGCCATTCGATCTGTTCGATCCGGCCCGGCTCGGACGGATCAAGCTTTACGTGCGAAGGGTCTACATCACCGATGAAGCACAGGTTCTGCCGCCCTGGCTGCGGTTCGTGCGCGGGGTCGTCGATTCCGAGGATCTGCCCCTCAACCTCTCCCGCGAGATGCTGCAGAAGAATCCGATCCTGGAGGCGATCGGCCGCGGTGTGACCAGCCGCATCCTGTCAGAGCTCGACAAGCTCGCCGAGGCAGATCGCCAACGGTTCGAGAAGGTCTGGGATGCCTTCGGTGCTGTCATCAAGGAAGGGCTTTACGAAGACGTCGAGCGCCGCGACGCCATCTACAAGATTGCGCGTTTCAAAACGACGAAGAGCGAGGGCGCATGGCGCGGCCTCGCCGACTATGTCGGCGATCTGCGGCCGAACCAGACCGCGATCTACTACGCCCTTGGCGATGACCAGAAGAAGATCCTCGAGAGTCCGCACATCGAAGGGTTTGCACGCCGGGGTATCGAAGTCCTCCTCCTCTCCGATCCCGTCGATGCCTTCTGGGTGAAAACGGCATTGGGTTACGACGGCAAGCCGTTCCAGTCCGTTACGCAGGGAGCCGCCGACCTCGAAAAGGTACCGGTCGCGGAGGGAGAGGCCGATGTGGACGCGGCGCCGGACAGTGCCGTCGGCACTCTGGCCGCGCTGTTCAAACAGACGCTCGGCGACCGTGTCAGCGAGGTTCGTGCCTCGACGCGGCTGACGACAAGCATGGTCTGTCTCGTGGCAGGCGAAACCGGCATGGACAGGCAGCTGGAGAAGATCCTTGCTGCCAACGAGCAGGCAAGTGTCAAGGGCGCGCCGGTGCTGGAACTCAATCCGGGGCATGCGCTGATCAAGGGATTGGCCGACAAGGCAGTTGCCGGCGGCCATGTCGAGGCGCTCGAGGACGCCGCCATCCTGCTGTTTGGAGAGGCGCGCATACTCGACGGTGACCCGCCCGACGACCCCGCCGATCACGCCGCGCGCGTCGGTCGGCTTCTGGTCAATGCAATGGCAGGCTAGCGTTCGATCCGGTCAAGCCGGAATCACCCGATATTGCGTGTTTCGATTTTGTTTCCGCACTTTCGGGCGAACTTCACGGTCCGGTGGGCTCTACTTGCCGACGATTGTCGCGGTAGCCGCACCCAGAATCGGGCCCGGCAGACCTTCGTCGAGTTCGGTTTGCAGGATCACCGCGCAGCGTTTGACGCCGGCGTGGACCAGTTCGCTCATGGGTAGCTCGACGGTCATTTCTTCGCCCATCCACATGGCGATCGGCCGAAGTTTGCGCACGACATTGGTATAGACGATCGTGCGTCCGGTGTTTTCGCCGCGGGCAATGGGAACGGTGACCGGCTCGTCATAGAGAGCAAGCCAGATCATTCCCTTCTTGAGTTCGGGATTGTCAGATGGCCCGATCGTCACCGTGGTTGAGTCCGTGCCGGGGGTCATGATGATCGGAACGGACAGGCTATCGGCTGCCTCGTCGATGGCAGCGTCGATCGAGCGCCTGTCGCTACCGACGAGATGTCGGGTGCCGTTTACAACCACCTGTGGTGTATAGACCTGCATGTCACCGCGAGCGTCGGCGTAAGCGCGTTGACGCTGGGTGTGTTCCGGGCTGGCAAGCGTATCCTTCCAACCAAGATAGTCCCAATAGTCGACCGGTAGTGAGAGGGCGAGAACATCGTCTCGGTCGGCATACTTGGCCAGCAGCTCATCGGCAGGCGGGCAGGAAGAGCAGCCCTGGCTGGTGAACAGTTCAACGACCGCCTTGGTTTCGGCCTGCACCGACCCGCCACCGGCAAACAGTCCGGCGGCGATAATTGCGGCGGCGATGGACTTGGCGGCTGAGGTCACGATCTTTTCCAGTCAACGCATAACGGCCAAGATACTGGCCGTGACGATGCGAAATTATGGAGAGATCGTCTCAATTGCGAGTCACGTTCGGGTGAGACATCCGTCACCGTCAGGCCGCTAGCCGACGCAGAACATAGTGCAGAATCCCGCCATTGTTGAAGTATTCGAGCTCGTCCAGCGTGTCGATCCGGCAGATCAGTGGCACGCTTTTGACCGTTCCGCTGGCGAAGGTGATTTCGGCGTTGACGGTCTGTCGCGGCGTAAGCCCTTCCTCGATTCCCGTGATCGTAACCGTCTCATCGCCCTCGATTCCCAGGGATTGCCACGAGGTACCGTCCTCGAATACCAGCGGCAGCACACCCATGCCAATCAGGTTGGATCGGTGGATGCGCTCGAAGCTCTGGGCGATCACGGCGCGCACGCCAAGCAGCCGCGTGCCCTTTGCAGCCCAGTCGCGCGAAGAACCGGTTCCGTATTCCTTGCCGGCGAAGACTACGAGCGGCGTGCCTTCGCCACGATAGCGCATTGCAGCGTCATAGATGGGCATGACTTCGCCGTCCGGTTGGTGGGCAGTGACACCGCCCTCAACACCCGGAACCATCTGGTTCTTGATGCGGATGTTGCCGAAGGTGCCCCGCATCATCACCTCGTGATTGCCGCGACGGGTTCCATATTGATTGAAGTCTGCCGGCCTCACCTGGTTGGAGACCAGGTAGTCGCCAGCTGGGCTGTCCGTCTTGATCGAGCCGGCCGGCGAGATGTGGTCCGTGGTGATTGAATCCAGGAACAGTCCCAGGATCCGCGCACCGACGATATCTGTGAGTGGCTCGGGTTGGCTGGTCATCCCCTCGAAATAGGGCGGATTCTGCACATAGGTCGACCCCATTGGCCACGCATAGGTAAGGCCGCCCTCGACCTCGATCGTCTTCCAATGCTCGTCGCCGGCGAAGACATCGGCGTATTTGGTCCGGAACAGGTCCCTGGTGATGTTCGCCTGAACGAAGGTGGTGATTTCCTCCGTCGAGGGCCAGATATCCTTGAGATACACCGGCTCGCCGTCCCTATCCGTCCCCAACGGTTCGCGGGTGATGTCGACCAGCATTGAGCCGGCCAGCGCGTAGGCGACGACCAGCGGGGGCGAGGCGAGATAGTTGGCGCGAACGTGGGGATTGATTCGTCCCTCGAAATTGCGATTGCCGGACAGAACCGAGGTGGCGACCAGATCGCCCTCGGAAATCGCCTCCGCAACCGGCGGCGGCAGCGGGCCGGAGTTGCCGATGCAGGTGGTGCAGCCGAAGCCGACCAGGTCGAAGCCGAGCGTATCCAGATGTTCCTGCAGCCCCGAGCGGTCGAGATATTCGGCCACGACCTGACTGCCGGGCGCCAGCGAGGTCTTCACCCACGGCTTGACGGTCAATCCCTTGGCGGCGGCATTGCGGGCGAGCAGGCCGGCGCCGATCATCACATAGGGATTGGAGGTATTGGTGCATGAAGTGATCGCCGCAATCACCACGTCGCCGTGGCCGATATCGTAGGCCTCGCCCTCGACGGAGACCCGCTTGCTCGTCTGGTCCGGTCGTTTGAACTCATCGGTCAGCGCCTCGGTGAACCGGTCCTTGGCTTCCGCCAGGCCAATGCGGTCCTGCGGTCGCTTGGGGCCGGCGATCGACGGTTCGACCGTATCGAGGTCGAGTGCAAGCGTGTCGGAGAACACCGGCTCCGGAGAGGATTTGTCACGGAACATGCCTTGAGCGCGTGCGTAGGCCTCAACCAGGGCGACCCGCTCCTGGTCGCGGCCGGTATGCTCCAGGTAGCGTAGCGTTTCGCCATCGACCGGGAAAATCGCGCAGGTCGCGCCGTATTCCGGCGACATGTTGCCGATGGTTGCGCGGTCTTCCAGCACCATGTGGTCGAGCCCCGGGCCATGGAATTCCACGAACTTGCCGACGACGCCCTTCTGCCGCAGCATTTCCGTGACCGTCAGCACCATATCGGTGGCCGTGACGCCTTCACGCAGCTTTCCGGTCAGGCGGAAGCCGACGACCTGCGGGATCAGCATGGAGATCGGCTGTCCAAGCATCGCCGCTTCGGCCTCGATGCCACCGACGCCCCAACCAAGGACGGAAACGCCGTTGACCATGGTTGTATGGCTGTCGGTTCCGACCAGTGTGTCCGGGTAGGCCACCGGACGCTCGTTGTCGGTGTTCACCCACACGGTTTGCGAGAGATACTCCAGATTGACCTGGTGGCAGATGCCGGTGCCTGGCGGCACGACCCGAAAATTCTGAAACGCCGACTGGCCCCAGCGCAGGAAGCGATATCGCTCGCCGTTGCGCTGATATTCGAGCTCAACGTTGCGGGCGAAGGCCTGCGGCGTGCCGAATTCGTCGACGATCACCGAATGGTCGATGACAAGATCGACCGGAACCTGGGGATTGATCCGCTCCGGGTCGCCGCCGAGTGCCTCCATGGCGTCGCGCATGGCCGCAAGGTCGACGACGGCCGGGACGCCGGTGAAATCCTGCATCAGAACGCGAGCCGGACGAAAGGCGATTTCGCGGTCGCTTTTGCGCTCGGTCAGCCAGTCGGCCATCGCCCGGATATCGTCGGCCGACACGGTGCCACCGTCTTCGTTGCGCAGCAGGTTTTCCAACAGAATCTTGAGCGAATAGGGGAGCCGGGAAACATCGGCGAGACCGTTCTTCTGGGCGTTCGCCAGGCTGTAATAGTCATACTGGTCGTCGCCCACGGACAGGGTGGCTCGGCTCTTGAAGCTGTCGGGATGGCTCACGATGGTCGGCTCCTTTAAATACAGACCACGATCAGGCGACGAGAGGCGTCGTCCACACGCGATCCGGCGGTGGATGGCCGTTTAGGCGACGGCGGAGGATTGCACGCTTTATAGTGGCTTCCATGATGTTATTCCAGACGGACAGAGGCGTGACAGCTGCGCCATGGCAACTCCCCTCGCAAGACGGCCGCAGGAGCCGGATTTGGCCGCACTGAGCCTGATCGGACAAGGCCTTGCCGCGCGCCGTGGCGAGCGAACCGTGTTCGAGGACGTGTCCTTCGCCGTCGCCGCTGGTGAAGCCCTGGCCGTGACGGGCCCAAACGGGGCAGGGAAGTCGACGCTCCTGCGACTCGTCGCGGGGCTACTTGGCCCCGCCGCCGGCACGATCGTCCTGGAGCCGTCATCCGAGGACGGCATCGGCGCCGCAGTGCACTATGTCGGACATCTTGAAGCAATGAAGCCTGCTTTCACCATCCTTGAGAATCTCGGCTTCTGGCAGCGGCTCTATGGCGGCTCCAGTGACCTGGAAGACGCGATCGAAGCGGTCGGCCTCGGTGGTCTGTCACATTTACCGGTCGCTGCCCTATCGGCCGGACAGAAGCGTCGCACGGCAATCGCCCGATTGCTCGTTGCCGACCGGCCGATCTGGCTGCTCGACGAGCCGGCGACGGCGCTCGACGCCGCCGCCGAGGCCATGCTGGGCCACTTGCTTTCGCAGCATCTCGAGGCCGGCGGCATCGTGATGGCCGCCGTGCATCGGCCGCTGCCGATCACTGTGACGGACACGATCGCCTTGGGAGCCGCGCCATGATCGGGGCGCTCGTCGCCGTGACAGGCCAGTCCGCGAGGCTCCAGTTTCGCACGGGCGGCGGTGCACTGGTCGGCCTGGTGTTTTTCCTGGCCGTTGTCACCATCATTCCGTTTGGCGTCGGCCCGGACCTCAATCTTCTGGCGCGGATCGGGCCCGCGATCCTGTGGATCGGCGCGCTGCTGGCGACACTGCTCGGGCTGGATCGGCTTTTCCAGGACGATCGGTCCGACGGATCACTCGACCTGCTGGTCCTCTCCGGCCATCCGCTGGAACTGATCGTTCTCGCCAAGGCGGCCGGGCATTGGCTGGCGACCGGCCTGCCGCTCGTTGTCGCCGCGCCGTTCCTCGGGTTAATGCTGGCCCTGGAGCCGCTTGCCCTGGCGACGGTGACCCTGACGCTGCTGGTTGGCACTCCGGCACTCACTTTGGTCGGAACGGTCGGTGCAGCACTTGCGGCAGCGCTTGGCCGTGGTGGTCTGCTCATTGCCGTTCTTGTGCTGCCGTTCGCCATTCCGGTTCTGATCTTTGGCGTGAGCGCAGCGGCCGCGGTGATTGTCGGGCCGCAGCCGTTCCTTCCGCCGTTCCTGATACTGATTGCGTTGTCGCTGATTTCAAGCGTCGTGGCCGCATTCGCCGGGGCGGCCGCGATCCGTGCCGGACTCGAATAAACGCAGTGTCGATGTGTTAGCGGTGCTCGTCTTCCCCTTGACCGTTGCCGGCCCGGAGTTCCGACCCGCCGACGGCGATCCGTTTGCATTGATTCCGATCACTGGTCGGCGGCTCCTGTTTTTTTGCTCTTTCCGGGCGGAAAAGTGCACACACTTTTCCTGAAAACGCTCTAAAACAAACCGCATGCCGATCAGCGATCTTGCCAATCCGACCCGTTTCCTGGCGTTCTCCGGGCGCCTTCTGCCATTTGTCTGGGGAGCCGCGGGTCTTGGCCTGGCGCTCGGCCTGTACCTCGCTCTGTTTGTCGCGCCGGCCGACTTCAAGCAGGGCGACACGGTGCGTATCATGTTCATTCATGTCCCCTTCGCCTGGCTGTCGATGGCCTGCTACGGGTTGATGGCGATCGCCGCCCTCGGCACGCTGGTCTGGCGCCATCCGCTCGCCGATGTCCTCCAGAAAAGCGCCGCGCCGCTCGGCGCCGCTTTCACCTTCCTAGCACTGGTGACCGGTTCGCTATGGGGTAAGCCGACCTGGGGCGCCTATTGGGTCTGGGACGCGCGACTGACCTCGGTTCTCGTTCTTTTCCTGCTCTATCTTGGCCTGATCGCGCTGTGGCGGGCGGTGGATGATCCAGGCAGGGCCGCGCGCGCTGCCGCCATCCTGACGCTGGTCGGCACGGTCAACATCCCGATCATCAAGTTTTCGGTCGACTGGTGGAATACGCTTCATCAACCGGCGAGCGTCCTGCGGCTGGACGGGCCAACCATCCATCCGTCAATGCTGTGGCCATTGCTCATCATGGCGGTCGCGATGACACTGCTGTTTGCCGCGCTGCTACTGATGGCGATGCGCAACGAGATCTTCCGACGACGGGTTCGCGCAATGCAGATCGTCGCTGCCGGGGGATGATCGAGCCGGGGACCCAGTTTGGCTTTATTCTGGCTGCCTATTTGCTGGCCTGTATTGTGCTGGTGGGTGTGGTCGCCTGGATCGTTCTCGACGGGCGGAGGCAGCGACAGCGGCTGGCGGACCTGGAGGCGCGCGGAATACGGCGCCGGTCTGCCGGGAAAGGACAGGGATGACGACCACCGAAGAGTCCACCCGGGCCTCGGCACCGCAGAAGACCAGTCGTCCGCGCCTGGTTTTCCTGGTGCCCCTGTTCGTTTTCGTCACCCTTGCCACGGTCTTCCTGATCCGCTTGCAGACCGATGGCGATCTCAGCGCCGTTCCTTCGGCGCTGATCGGCAAGCCGGCGCCGGCATTCGACCTTCCGCGGCTGGATGGCACCGGGCTGCCCGGCTTCAAGCAAGCTGACCTCGACGCCCCGGTCACCGTCGTCAACGTCTTTGCATCATGGTGCGGTCCCTGCCGTCTGGAGCATCCCCAGATCGTCGCGCTTGGCAAAAACGACCGCGTCCGCCTCGTCGGGATCAACTACAAGGACCAGCCGGCGAATGCCCTTTCCTTCCTCGAGGAACTGGGCAATCCGTACGCCGCCATTGGCGTGGACATCCGCGGCCGCACGGGGATCGATTGGGGGGTCTACGGGGTGCCGGAGACCTTCATCGTCGACCGCGACGGGATCATTCGTTTCAAACATATCGGCCCGATCAGCGCCGAGGCGATGGATGCCGTGATCCTGCCTGAAATCGACAAGGCGTCCTCGCCGACATCGGGGGACTAGCCCGACTTAAGCAGTTCGTCGGCTGATTGAGAAAAGTTCGTTTGTCAGCGGCTTTATTGGCGGCGGGTTTGTGCGGTTAGGGTCGGCGTAGAGTTCGATATCGGTCTGTAGTGCCGACCTACCCGGTTGACGCGTTGTCGTGGTCACCAGAGTCTGCGGCGATGTTTCTGCGCTGCAAGAGTCGGCTGAAAGACGGCAAGGAGCACCGCTACTGGAGCGTGGTGGAAAACCGGCGTGTCAGCGGCGGTCGCGTGGTGCAGCGCCAGGTTCTGTATCTTGGCGAGATCAATGACGGCCAGGAGATGGCTTGGCGTCGATCGATCGAAGTGTTTGCCGAAGGGCATGAGCAGCCGAAGCAACTGACGCTGTTTGCTGAAGGCCCATCGGCCCCTTTAGCTGACGACACGGTTGTTCAGGTCCGTCTCGGCGAGGTTGCCGTGGACCGTCCGCGGCAGTGGGGCGGCTGCTGGCTGGCCCATGAGATCTGGGATCAGCTGGAGCTGGACAGGTTCTGGCTGCCGCGCTTGCCAGTGAGCCGCAAGGGTACGCGCTGGCTGAACGTGTTCAAGACGCTTGTGTTTTACCGCCTTGTGGATCCGGGCAGCGAGTGGCGTCTGCACCGGCATTGGTTTGAGGTCAGCGCCATGGGCGATCTTCTGGGTGAAGATATCGGCCTGGTTCAGATCGACAAGCTGTACCGCTGCCTTGATCGCCTTGTGGCCCACAAGCGGGACTTCTTCAGCCATCTGAAGAGGCGTTGGCAAAGTCTGTTTGCGGCGCGCTTCGACATCCTTCTGTATGATCTGACGAGCACCTACTTCGAGGCCGATCCGCCGCAGCCCGGTGGGCTTCGTCGGTTCGGTTACAGTCGCGACAAGCGATCGGACTGTGTCCAGGTGGTGATTGCCCTGATCGTCACCCCGGAGGGCCTGCCGCTGGCCTATGAAGTGATGCCCGGCAATACCGCCGACAACGCCACGCTGACCGACTTCCTGGAGCGTATCGCCGCCCAATATGGCCGGGCCAACCGGACCTGGGTGATGGACCGCGGCATTCCGACGGAAG
>JAAEOR010000900.1 GCA_024222895.1 Hyphomicrobiales bacterium
ATGGAGGAATGGCATGCCATCGATTGAGCCTGAGTCCCCGGCCGGAAAGGCCACGTCCGCTGAACACAAGCCCGTTGCCGTCGGTCGCAATCTGCAATCCGCACGTCCCGCCGGTGCAGTCGGCGCGGGGTCGATCGGAGCCCTGGCGTTGGGCGCCCTCGCCCTCGGGGCGGTGGCGATTGGCGCTTTGGCCATCGGCCGTCTCGCGATCGGCCGACTGACGACCCGCGAGGCGCGGATCGACCGGCTCCGTATCGACACCCTGGAAATCGGCAGGCTGAAGAGGATCGACAATCGCCGTGGCAAAGGGACCTGAGATCCGTGCGGCTGTTTGTTTTCGGCCTCGGCTACAGCGCCGGGGCGTTGGTCGACCGGATGCGCGATCGGGCGACATGGATCGGCGGAACGGTTCGGACCGAGACCAGGGCAGCGCAGCTGCGCGCCGCAGGTATCGATGGTTTTGTCTTCGACGGCACAAGGCCGGGTGACGGCGTCGCCGCGGCCGTCTCGGGCTGCACCCATCTGCTCGTCTCCATCGCCCCCGGTGATAAGGGCGATCGGGTGCTCGCGCACCATGGCACGGATATCGCCGC
>JAAEOR010000901.1 GCA_024222895.1 Hyphomicrobiales bacterium
GGCGATGAAGGCCCTGCCGGTCGGCGTGCCCAAGCTGATGATATCGACCATTGCTTCCGGTGATGTCAGCGCCCTGATTGGCAGCAAGGACATCGTCATGATGCCGTCGATCGTCGATATCGCCGGCATCAATCGCCTGTCGTCGCGGATTCTTGCCAACGCTGCCGGTGCTATCACCGGCATGGTCGGCGTGGTGGTTCCGGACGATGCCGGCGACCGCCCGCTGATCGCCGCGACCATGTTCGGCGTGACCACGCCCTGCGTGACTCGGGCGCGCGAGGTGATGGAAGATGCCGGCTACGAGGTGCTCGTCTTTCACGCTACCGGCGCCGGCGGCCGTAGCATGGAATCCTTGATCCGGGACGGCTTCATTGTCGGTGTTCTCGACCTGACAACCACGGAACTCGCCGACGAACTGGTCGGCGGAATCCTGAGTGCCGGCCCTGACCGGCTGGAAGCCGCCGGGGCGGCCGGTATCCCGCAAATCGTGTCGGTCGGCGCCCTCGATATGGTCAATTTCGGCGGGCCGGCGACGGTGCCGGAATCGTTCGAGGGCCGCTCTTTCTACCAGCACAATCCACAGGTCACGCTGATGCGGACCACCGCCATAGAGAATGCCGAGCTGGGCCGTCAAATCGCCCAGAAGCTCAACCGCGCCAAGGGGCCGACAGTTATGATGCTGCCCCGCGCTGGCGTGTCGCTGATCGACATGGCCGGCGAGCCGTTCCACGATCCGGACGCCGATGCAGCGCTGTTCGACGCGCTGAAAGCGGATCTTGGAGGTCACATCGCGCTGGTGGAAATGGACACTGACATCAACGATCCCGCCTTCGCCGAAGCCGCCGCGGCACGGCTCCTCAGCCGGCTGCGCGACAAGGCGGGGTCGGGGGCACACCTGCATGTCGGTGAGCCCAAGAGCTGAGCTGTGACCTATGAATCTCAGCTCTTCCCGTGAGGCAGACACCTGCACGGCAAGGTGGCATGAAGATGAATCCCAGAAACGGGAGTGTCGTGAATCTATCAGATGTGTTGCCGTAGACCCGTGCGATACCTACCAGGACAACGGCAAATCCCAATAGGGTCAGTGGGGTTTTTCATAATCTTCAGACTTCTCGCCTTTGGCGAATCACGGCCTTACCGTTAGTTCGGGTTGGTCGCGATACGACCAAGGCAGGATGGAAGTTCAAATTGGCACCGCCTGTGTGTGCGGTGAGTACATATACGCTAGTTTCTTGAAGGGTCGTGTGCTAATACTGTCCGTTGTGCAGGCAAATGGACCGAGTACGAAAGCTCTCCAGTATCGCATCGTCGGTCGCAGCCATCGGCGGAATCTCCCAAGCGAATCAATTGGGGACTCACAGGTTCAGCACTTTCATAAAATGTCACGCGCTAACTCACCCGATTGCCTCAATCAACCTGTTGATTGATACTCGACTTGCCGGAAGAGCCGAAACGATGTACTTTGATGGTTTTGGTGTCGGTTCATCTAGGGAATGTCGGTACATACATATTCGATTGACCTGCGTGCAGCCCGGCCGACGGCCGATCTGAGACTAGGGGGACGGTGATCAGACACACGATTGTTGCCGCCGCCCTGCTGGTGATGGCGACCGGAGCGGAAGCCGACGCGCCGTTCTCATGGACTGGGACCTATGACGGCTTTTTCGCGTGCGACAGGCTGACCGACGGGGTCGCGTCGAGCTTCGGACTCCCGTGGACCATCGATATCGTCCAGACCGGCGACCGCATCGACATGGCCGCTCGGGCGGCAGTCGACCCGGCAGAGGGGACGTCGACCGGCCGCTATCGCGGCGCGGTCCAGGAAAGCCCGGCGGGTGACGCGGTCAGCGGCTACGTCGAGTTCTGCGCCGGCACCTTCACCCACAAGGAGCTTGTGCGGATCTTCCCGGCGACAACGACCGGAGAGACCTTCGGCTTCGCCGCCGACACGGTGTTCGTCTCGCAGGAGGTCCCGGGGATCGAGGGCAAGCTGGTGGTTGAGAGCTGCAAATGGGCGATGCGCCGGGTGTCGACCGAGGTGCCGGCATTCGACCCCTGCCCGTAGCCAAGCTGACCGCCGCGCTATTCCGACGATTTCCGGACATCTTTACGTCGGGCTATGTAAATCACCGAGCACGATCGAAGCGCTACTAAATCGACATTCCCCATGCCGGCCCGGACCGGCTGGAAGCCGCCGGGGCGGCCGGTATCCCGCAAATCGTGTCGGTCGGCGCCCTCGATATGGTCAATTTCGGCGGCCCGGCGACGGTGCCGGAGTCGTTCGAGGGCCGCTCTTTCTACCAGCACAATCCACAGGTCACGCTGATGCGGACCACCGCCATGGAAAATGCCGAGCTGGGCCGTCAAATCGCCGAGAAGCTCAACCGCGCCAAGGGGCCGACAATTGTGATGCTGCCGCGCGGTGGCGTGTCGCTGATCGACATGGCCGGCGAGCTATTCCACGATCCGGATGCAAATGCGGCCCTGTTCGACGCGATGAAAGCGGATCTCGGAGATCACATCGCGTTGGTGGAGATGGATACTGACATCAACGACCCCGCCTTCGCTGACGCCGCCGCGGAGCAGCTCCTCAGCCGGCTGGGCGATCGCGACGCAGCGTCGTAGTGTGAGCGTTCCTCGTCATCCTGCCCTCAACAGCTCCCGATGACACAACGCCAATCCCGAAGCTGAATCCTGATTGACAGCCGAAAGCGCTTTCGGTTACGGTTCCAGCGCTCCGAAAGCGCTTTCGGAGGCCGGCAGCCAACAACCATGAAACGCCGGGACCGGGAGGGAAACCGTTGCAGCGCATGCCGCGTCGGAACCAGGGCGTCTCGATTGCCCACCTCGCCAGGCACCTCGGCCTGTCCGCGGGCACGGTGTCGCGGGCACTGAATGGTTACACGGATATCGCCGGCAAGACCCGCGAGCGCGTCGTCGAGGCGGCCGAGGAATTGGGCTATCGGCCGTCGTCGAACGCCCGCAGGCTCGCCACCGGGGTTGTCGAGACGGTCGGTTTCGTTCTCCCGGAGCTGATCGGCCATCTGTCCGATCCCTTCCTCGCCGAGATGCTCGACAGCATTGCCATAGAACTCGCCGAGCACGACTGGGACCTGATTGTCGCCGCGGTACCGAGCGGCCATGACGAGCGCGATGTTACC
>JAAEOR010000902.1 GCA_024222895.1 Hyphomicrobiales bacterium
GCCGGATCGAATCACAAAATCGACCCGATGGGAATCCCCCACCAGAAAAAACCTCGCCCGGCCTTTTGCCCCGGTTACGTTAAACGGTAACCGGGGCAAAAGTCCGGGCATTCAGGCCGAGACGGCTTGGCGGATGAGCTGTGGCAGCGGGGCGACGTTGGGTGCGCCGGGGACGTCGAGGCGGCATCCGAGATAGTCCCAGAAGCCGACGCCGAGCTTGGTGCAGGTCTTCATGAGGCCGAGGAAGGCGTCGCGGCAGTCGCGGCCGGCTGGCGACCTGGTTCCGCCGGAGATCTTGCGCCTGGTGACCTGGCAGCGGATGTCGTTCTCGGCGTCGTTAGTGTGCAGGGGCAGGTCGGGACGGTCCAGCACCATGAGGAGTTCGTTGCGGTTGGCATGGAGGCGCGCCAGAAGCCGGTCCAGGGTGGCAAAGCCGGTGCGGGTCTTGAACAGGCGGTCGAAGCGGCGCGTGAGCGCCCGTTTGGCCTCGGGCGTGGGGTCGCGGCAATAGGCCTTGAGATCGGCGTAGAGCCGCCAGATGCGGGCCTGGATGTGCTCCTTGGCCCGGCGCTGGCCTTCGCAGAAGGTGTCCAGCTTGTGCACCAGGCGCTCGGCATGCACCCAGCACAGCGCATGACGGCCGACGTTGAACTGGCCGGCGTCGTCGCTGAGGATCACCGTGTCGGTGAGCCAGCCACGCTCGACGATGCTGCCCCACAGCGCGCCCTCGGTGGCGATGCGCAGCGGATCGGGATGGGCCGGGCGGGCGGTGATGGCGAGGTCTTGCAAGTGGGCGCTCCACGCCGCGTCGCTCGCGAAGCGGCGCCTCTCGTGGCCGGCGAGCCGCGCGATCACCGGTCCCGGAAGCTGGCGCGTGCGCATGTAGTCGAGCGCCGCCGCGTTGATCACATAGTCCTCGAAGCCGGCGCGCAACAGCCCGAGGAAGTTGAGACGGCTCTTGGAGAAGGTGGTCGCGAACCAGGCAAAATGGTCGTTGCCGATGCGGGTGCAGATGCCGTTGCGATCGGCGTGCCGGGCGCCGGTGTCGTCCACCGTGATCCACGCCGCCGTCTCCAGGCCGGCCCCGAGCACCGCCCGGTCCTCGTCGAGGAAGCCGTCCTGCCCCGCGGTCAGCAGCCGCATCACTTGGCGCTTGGAGATGTCGACGCCCAGGTCCCGCAACAGGCGCGTCAGGCGGTCCACCGTGATCTGGCCCTGATGATACTGGGCGAGCACGAAGCGCCGCAGCGCCGGCCCGAAATGGCCGGTGATCCCCGCCGGCAGCGGCGCCACCAGCGTCCCGCCATGCGGCGTCAGCCAGCGTTCCCGGCGGTAGCGGATGACGCGGGGCTTGACCACCAGCTCCTGAACCGTGAAGTCCTCATAGCCCTTGAACCGGGAGCCGGCCGGGGCGTCCGCTTCGAGGATGCAATCCTCGTCGACGGCGAGCCGAGCGTTCTTCGGACCCCGGCGCCGCTTGCTCGAACCGCGCTTCGGCTTCGCCTCCGTCTGCCTGTCCATCCCGGAAGGCTTGATCGACGGCGGCCCCTTCAGGCCCTTGAGACGCCGGTTCTCAGCCCGTAACGCCGCCACGTCGGCGCGCAACGCGGCGTTCTCCTCCAGAAGCTTCAAAACCAACTTCTTGAGGTCGGCGAGGCCGAGACCCTCGACATCTGGTGGGGAACCGCTCATGCCGGCAGCGAATCACAGCCCCGCGCGGTGAGGGAAGCGCTAATTTCAAGGACAGCTCATTTTTCACACAACTGTGGCACTTCGGACTCACCTACCAGCCAATCAACCCGCCCGGACTTTTGCCCCGGTTACCCGCGTTGCGGTTGTTAGCACTACGTTTTCGGTGATTTTGGTCAGCCGGCCGGGGCGATTTCCTGGATGTTGGCGGGAAGCGCGACGCCGACCGCTTGGAACAGCTTGCCGGCTGTGCCGGTAGCCGGCGTACGGATGATCAGGCGTTTGCCGTCCTTCTCCAACTCGGCCTCCTGGAGGCGGTCGAGATCGAGGCGGACATCCTGCCATTCGGGCTCGAACCCGGCGGACTGGCAGCGGTCGTGGAGCGCCTTGCGCAGGACCAGGGCGAGGAA
>JAAEOR010000903.1 GCA_024222895.1 Hyphomicrobiales bacterium
CTGAAGGGTGTCGGCGACGGGTCGATTGCTTCGATCCAGGATCTGATTGACGCCGGCTACAACGTGACCTTCGACGCCTGATCTCCCCTGGGCCGGCTTGCCGGACCCAGCCCGGAACAAAGGCGGGCCGGTTCTCCGGCCAACCGAAAGATCAGCGAGGGGCCGGGTTCCGGCCCCTCTTTTTTTGACCCGCCAGTGAACCCCGATGTATCAAGGGGACCTCCTCGAGAGGGCTCGGACCAGCAGTCAATGACACGTCGCACTTCTGCCGCCCGTTCCGCTCGCGCGATACGGCGCGCCGCGGGAAAATCATCCAAACGGCGCCCGCCCGCGGTCGTGGCCGCGCATGCCCGCGGTCTCGAGGCCTTCGGACGAAAGGACTTCCCTGCAGCAGTCAGGGACCTTCGGGAAGCTGTTCGCCAGCAACCGAAAAACGCACTCCTGCATATGCAGCTCGGCGCGGCATTGCGGGCGACGGGCGACATTGCCGCGGCTATCGAAACTTACAACCTTGCGCTCGCATCACCCGTCGATGAGTCGCTGCCGCTTATTCATAACAATCTTGGCAACGCGCTTCGCGACACAGGCGACCTTCAGACATCCCTCCGCCATCTGAAAGAAGCGGTGCGGATCAAGCCAGACTATCCTGAGGCCCAATACAACCTGGCGCTGACCCTGCTGCGCCTCGATCAACTTGGTGATGCCGAGCAGGCTTGCGACAAGGCAACGAGCCTGCGGCCCGATTATGGCGAGGCGTTGGTCCTGGCCGGTCAGCTCGCGGGACTGCGCGGTGCCTTCGATCGGGCGGTCGACTCCATCCGCGCAGCAGTAGTCCTGATGCCGAAAAGCGTGGATTATCGACTGGCGCTTGCCTCGGCATTGCAGGCCATGGGTCGCTTTGACGAGGCCGACACCGAGGTGGAGGCCGCTGCCCGCCTTGCGCCGACGAATCACGAGGCTACGTTCGCGGTTGCCCGCCAGCGCGAGCAACGTGGCGACCGTGACGGGGCCGCGGAGATGTATCGTCGGGTCTTCCGGGCCGTGCCAAGCCATGGTTCGGCCTGCCTCTCGCTTGCCACGGGATCGGGACTTGACGATGAGGAACTGGACATTGCCGAACAAATGGCAGCGTCGACAGAGCTTCGCGCCGACGAACGGGCGGCATTTGGTTATGCCTTGGCGCGGAGCTATGACCGGCTGAAAGATCATGATCGGGCTTTTGCCTGGGCGCGTTTTGCGAACGGGCTGGAGAGCGCGCGAACCAGCTTCAGCGAAAGCGAGACGGCCGCCTTTGTCGAACGCTCGATCGCGACCTTTACCCGCGACTCCTTCGATACCGGCCCGACCGGCTCGGCCGATGATCGGCCGGTTTTCATCGTCGGCTTCCCACGATCGGGAACGTCGCTGGTCGAGCAGATCATTGCGAGCCATCCGCGCGCCGCACCGGGGGGCGAGTTGGTCGAGATCCCGGATATTGTGAGCGACCTGCCGGATCCGTATCCCGATTGCGTGGCGGCGTTGACGCAGCAGGATACGGATCGCCTGGTCAACCGTTATCGCCAGCGACTTGAGACGATCAGTCCAACCGCTCAGCGGATCACCGACAAACTGCCATTCAATTTTCGCAACCTTGGACTGATAGCCCGATTGTTCCCGGCCACCAGAGTGATCTATTGCCGGCGACAACCCCTTGATATCGCACTGTCCTGTTACTTTATCCGGTTCCACCGGCCCATCTCCTTCGCGCAGAATCTCAGCGACTTCGGCGCGTATTGGCGACTTCATGAAGAGCTTGTGAAACATTGGAAGAGGGTGTTGCCCGTGCCGATCTTGCAGGTCGACTACGAGGATGTGGTCGACGATCCGGATGGCCAGATCCGCCGACTCATAGATTTCGTCGACCTGCCGTGGGATGAACGCTGCTTGCGGTTTTACGAGACGGATTCGATCGTGCGCACCGCCAGCGTGAACCAGATCAGAAACCCGATCTATTCCGGCTCCGTCGGGCGCTGGCGCCCTTATGCAAAGCATTTGTCGCAGCTGCTTTACGCGTTGGACAAAGAAGCATCCATCGACTAGATGCTTGTCACCGTGACCCGGATTCCTGGACTAGTGGTCCGACTCCGACATTTGCTACCCCCTGCAGCACCCGCCCGAGCAAATGTCGGAGTCATAAGGACCACTAGCAAGTATATGATTCTAGTGGAGCTTTTGAATTTGACATTTGATCGCGAGTCTGGCCGCAAGTGGGACTCAAATGTCAAATTCGCTCCACTAGTGGTCCGACTCCGACATTTGCTACTCCCTGCAGCACCCGCCCGAGCCGGCGTCATAAGGACCACAAGCAAGTATATGATCCTAGCGGAGTCTTTGAATTTGGCATTTGAGCGCGAGCCTGGCCGCAAGTGGGACTCAAATATCAAACTCGCTCCACTAGCGACCCGGAGCGCAACCTCATGAACGAAACGAGCCCGACCCAAGCAACTCCCAAGCGCTCCAGCCTGGCCCGGGCTTGGGCCCTTTATGATTCCAATCAGCTGGATGAAGCTGAGGCGGCGTTTCGAGCGGCGCTCCAGGAGGAGCCTGGATCGGCCGCGATATGGGATGGGATCGGCTTGATCGCCTACCGCAGGGGCCGGCATGACGCTGCCGAACGGGCTTTTCGCAAAGCTTTGTCCCTGGGGGCCGACCCGGCGCACTGCAAGCATCATCTCGCTATCACTCTGAAGGCACTCGGAAAGCTGGACGCTGCGCTGGTGTTGTTTGAGGAGATCGCAGCCGACTTTGATACCGACGCTGTCTTCCAGAGCAATCGGGGAAACGCCCTGTCGGCGGCAGGGCGGCCGGGGGAGGGCGCCGAGGTCCTTGCGCGCGCGGTTGCACTGCGACCGGAGTCCGATCTGTTCAGGCGAAACCTCGCCGTGGCGCTCGGCTCCGACAAGCGTCCCGAGGAGGCCGTCAATGTTCTGACCAGCGGTCCCGATGGTCCGGACAGGATCGAACTGGCAGCCGAACTGGGGAATGCGTTCCTGGCCATGCAAGAATACGACAAGGCTGCCGCCGAACTCCGCCGAGCGCGGGACGCCGGGCTTGCCAACGGTGGCGATTTGCACAATCTGGGTACTGCGCTTCAGTTCCTGGGGCAAATGGACGAAGCGCAGGAGGCCTACCGGCAGGCGATTGAGAAGGGCTCCGATTCAGCGGCTGCATCCAGGCGGCAACTGGCCGGGATCGTGAAGTTCAGCGGCGGCGAACAAGACCTCGAAGAGCTGCGCGAAGCATTGCATCAGAAGGGACTTTCGGCCGGTGACCGCGCCGAAATCCACATTGGTCTTGCCAAGGCACTCGACGACATGGGTCAGTACACGGAGGCGTTTTCCAATCTTCAGGCCGGAAACCAGTTGATCCGGATGACGCTGGACTACAACGCCGATTCCAACTCAGCCTTCATCGATCGGTCGATAGAAACGTTCAACCAGGGTTTTTTGGCTGATCGCCGGGATTGGGGCGACAAGAGCAGGCGCCCGGTCTTTATAGTCGGCATGCCGCGGTCGGGTACGACGCTTGTCGAACAGATTCTGTGCAGCCACCCCGAGGTCCATGGAGCGGGTGAACTTCTGACGATCTCGGAGATTTTCCGCGACCTGAGGAAGCTGATCGAACCTGACCTCGGCATGCCCCGCGTGGCGGAAAACATCACCGAGGAGCTGACACGGAAGACCGCGCAAAAATACCTTGATTTCATTAATAATCTTGACGGCTCGGCGCCACATGTCTCTGACAAGATGCCGTTTAATTACCGGTATTTGGGATTTATGTCACTTCTGTTTCCTAATACCAAATTCATTCATGTAGAACGTCATCCATTGGATGTTGGCCTGTCTTGCTATATGGCGCGATTCAAGGAGCAGCTTAACTTCAGTTTTAATCAGACGGATATTGGCCGCTACTATAGGGATTACCAGCGAATCATGACCCATTGGAGCCAGGTTGTTTCTAACGATCTGCTCACGATCAACTATGATACACTGGTAGCTCATCAAGAAAGAGAGACCCGCCGGCTCCTTGCCTTCTGCGACCTGGATTGGGACGATCGCTGTCTCGCGTTTCACCAGACGGAGCGGCCGGTCCTGACGGCAAGCAACTGGCAGGTCCGGCAGCCTCTTTACGCAACGTCCATTGGCCGATGGCGTAACTACCGGAGCGCGCTTGGGCCGATGATCGCAAGCATGGGCCTGAATCCGGATGAGTGGCAATCCTCTGCTGTTTCGGCGGAGGATGCCTTGGTGTCCAACTGAGTGTAGATTGTACAGATGCGTGATATGAATATCGCCAGTTCCGATCATTCTGGTGTCCGGGCCGTGTCGGCCGACATTGATGCTGCCCGCCAGGCCGCCTCGGCGGGCCGGGTGAGTGAGGCCTTCGAGTCTCTCAACGCTCTTACGCCTGGTCCCGAGGCGTCACTCGCGCACAAGGTGATGGGTGACATATTCGCCGACAGGCATCTTGATGAAGAGGCGGCCAAGGAATACCGGCGTGCGATCAGGCTCGATGACGAGCACGCTGAAGCGCACAATAACCTTGCCAACGTGCTGTGGCGCAAGTCCAAGGACCAGCGGGCCATTGACCACTATGCCCGGGCGATCGAACTCAGGCCGGATTATGGGACCGCACGGGCCAACCTGGCACTGGTGAAAGCCGAGGCCGGGGCGCTGGACGAAGCCATTGCGCTTCTGGACTCGATGCCGATCGAGCGGCGAACGTTTCTGATGTGGCGCAGTCTGGCCATGATTATGCGCCAGGCGGGCCGCCTCGACGAAGCACTTGAAGCTGCCCGGAAGGCAATTCAGCTCAACGAAGCCGATGCCGAGTCTCTTGCTGTTGCGTCGGGGATTCTTCGTGCAAGGGGCGAGAACGATGAAGCTCTCGCGCTGGCGCGCCAGGCAATCGACGCAGATCCCGCCTGCTACGCCGGTTACATTGAAGCTTCCGTATGCCTGCGTGCATCCGGCGCCAAGGACGAGGCCCTTGCGAGTGCGCGCCAGGCGGTAGAGGTCGCGCCGGCCAATGCCCGCGCCTACGACGCGCTTGGCAGCCAACTGCTCAGCGACGGGCGCTTCGAGGAGGCGCGGCTGTTTCTTCAGCGCGCTCTCGATCTCGATCCCAACTACAGCATGGCCTCGTTTCACCTCGGTGTCGCGCTGGAGAAGGAGGAGCGTTACGAGGATGCCGAAAAAGCCTACAAGCATGTGATCGCAAAGCGCCCGGGATTTACCGCGGCCTCGGTTTGTCTCGCCAGTGTCTTTGTCGAAACCGGCAAGTCCAGTGAGGCAGAGGCGATCCTGCGGGAGGTTGTCGGACGCGAGCCCGAAAACGCGATGGCCTGGAGTAATCTGTCGCGTGCGCTCGAAGGGCTGGGCCGTCAGCAGGAAGCTGCCGAGGCTGCCAGCAAGGGCGTCGAGCTGGCGCCGGATCTGGCGGAGGCCCACGTCAACTACGGGATCGCCCGGCAGGTGCTTGGTGACTTGCCGGGCGCCCAGACCGCGTTTCGCAAGGCGCTTGAACTCGACCCGGAGCTGGTGCCGGCAATCTTTTCGATGGCGGCCACCGACTCCAAGAGCACGGTCGACCTGTTGCAGAGCATCCAGTCACTGACCCGCCGTGACGATCTGACCGACGAACAGCGCAGCCAATTGCACTTTGCCGAGGCTTTGATCTACGACAGTTCCGGTGAGTACGATCGTGCGTTCGCGGCTGCCGCGGAAGGAAACAGACTCGAGGAGAAACGGGCATCGTACGATCGCGACAAGCACGAGCAGTATGCCGAGGCGATGCTGCAAGTCTTCGATCGTGGTTATTTTGACAGGCGGGCGGACTATGGCAGCACGTCAGCCAAGCCCGTCTTCATCGTCGGCATGCCTCGTGTCGGGACCACCCTGGTCGAGCAGATCCTCGCAAGCCACTCGCAGGTATTCGGGGCGGGTGAGCTGACCAGAATTCCCGTCCTTGCGCACGCGATCCCGGATTTCGTCCATACGCAAGAGCACTTTCCCGCTTCCGCCCTCAGTCTCGATGAACCCGGCACGCTCAGGATAGCGAGCGCCTACTTGCGCACATTGCGGGAACTGGCCGGCACGACGCAGCGGATTACCGACAAGCTTCCGTCGAACTTCTTCTATATTGGGCTTATTGCACTTCTCTTTCCCAACGCGCCGATCATTGCGTGCGAAAGGGAGCCTCTGGACACCTTTGTGTCCGGTTACTTCGTACGTTTCCGGCGGGCGATCGCCCACACGCAGAAGCAGAGTGATTTCGCTCATTTCTACAAGGTTCACCAGCGGTTGATGGCGCACTGGAACGAGGTTCTGCCGGGAAGGATATTGACGGTCAATTACGAGCGAATCGTTGCTGATCAGGAGGCCGAAACGAAGCGGATCCTGGCCCATTGCCACCTCGATTGGGAGGAGGCGTGCATGCGGTTCCACGAGCTGGTCCGTCCGGTTCGGACGGCGAGTTCATCCCAGGTGCGGCAACCGCTATTCGACACCTCGGTCGGGAGAGCGGCGCCATACCGGGGCCACCTTCGGGAATTGGCGGTTGCCCTCGAACTGGAAGCGCCCGAAGCGGCGCGGGAAGGCGCTCTGCAATGAAGCAGGGCAGTTTGCTTAACGACCTGGTCAAGGCCGGCGGGCGCCAACTGACGTCCGCAGCAGTGCTCAGCATGTTTATCAACCTGCTGGCGCTGACGCTGCCGCTGTACATGCTTCAGGTTTTCACGCACGTGCTTGTCAGCGAGAGCGCCCCGACGCTTGTCTTGATCACGATTATCGCGCTGATCGCATTGGCAATCTGGGGAGTCCTTTCAGAGGTTCGCGCTCGCATACTCCGTCTGTTGGGCGACAAGATCGATATTCTTCTTGGCGAACGCGTCCAGAGGGCGATGATTGCCCACGCCACCACGAGCAACGAGATGCGCACGGCCGGCGGTCTCAAAGACCTGGCCACCCTGCGCACCTCGATCGGCAGCAACCAGACCGCCGCGATCTTCGATGCGCCCTGGGCGCCGCTGTTTCTTCTGGTTGTGTACCTGCTGAGCCCGACGTTGGGGATCATCGCCGCTTGTGGTGCTGGCCTTCTCATTATCCTTGCATGGATCAACGACAGATGGACGCGCGCGCCTCAGGCCGCGGCGGGGCAGTCCGCCGAGAAAGAGCATACCTTCTCGCTGTCCAGCGTGCGCAATGCGGAAGTCGTGGAAGGCATGGGCATGCGATCGACCGTCGTTGGCCGATGGCAGCAACAGCATCTCAAATCGCTTGGCCTCCAGGCGAAGGGTCTCAGCCGCGGTGGGGTCGTTTCAAACGCATCACGCTCCCTTCGCTTCATGCTTCAAGTTGTCATCATGGGCGCGGGAGCCTTTCTCGTCATCCGCCATGAAATCGGTGTGGGTGCGATGATGGCTTCGGTCTATCTGCTTTCCCGAGCGTTGGCGCCTATCGATATGGCAATCGGCATGTGGCGCCAGATGGTTGCCGCGCAGGCTTCCTATGGCAGGCTGTCCCTGCTCCTTCAGGTGGAGGAAACGCGGCCGGATGGACTGAAGCTGCCACGTCCTGAGGGCCGCCTGACCGTGCAGAATGTCGTGTTCGGTCGACCAGGATTGCCGCCCGTTCTCAAAGGCGTGTCGTTTGCAGCCGCACCGGGTGATACTGTCGGGATCGTCGGCCCGAGCGCGGCCGGGAAGTCCACTCTTGCCAAGTTGCTCGTCGGTGTCTGGCGTCCAACCTCCGGCGTTGTCCGTCTCGATGGCGCTGATGTCACCAACTGGGATCCCGACGATTTGGGCAGCCACCTTGGCTACCTGCCACAGGAGGTGGAGCTCTTCGCTGGAACGGTGAGCGACAACATTTCAC
>JAAEOR010000904.1 GCA_024222895.1 Hyphomicrobiales bacterium
CTGCGACGACTACGGCGCCTTCGGTCTGGCCTGGAAGGCGGCGCCGAACCTTCGCGCCTCATTCGCCCGTGCCGAACGGTACTGGCAGCTGCTGACCAGCGTATCCGAATACGAGGTCCGCACCAGCGGGTCCGACGCGTACTTCTTGCTGCATCGCGCTGGCGAGCGTCGGCTCGGTTTGCGCCTTTCCAACGAAGCGACGCTGGCCAGCGTCATGTCGATCATGCGGGAGGTATCGACCCGGGACCTCGCCCCGCTGGCGGTCTACTTCAAGCATCCGGCGCCCGCGACGACCAGGGCGCATGAGAGCTATTTCGGGTGTCGGGTGATCTTCGACGCCGACATGGATGCGCTGGCGCTCTCGTCGGACACCCTCACCCGGCCGAACCGTCTCGGGGATGAGGGTATCAGCCGGTTCCTGCTGAATCATCTCGACGCAGAACTGGCGAAGATCGAGGCGGAACGCACGCTGAAGCAAATGGTGCAGGACACCATCGCCCAGTCGCTGAGCGAGGGGGTGCCGAAGATGACGACCGTGGGCCGCCGCCTGGGGTTGAGCGAACGAACCCTGCATCGACGCTTGGGCGAGGAAGGCCTCTCGTTCCAGAAACTGGTGGCGGAAGCCCGCCGCGAGTTGGCTGAAGGCCTGTTGGTGCAAAGCGATTACTCGCTGGCGGAAATCGCCTTCCTGACCGGCTTTTCCGAACAGAGCGCCTTCAACCGCGCGTTCAAGCGTTGGGTGGACCAGACGCCGACAGCCTATCGGGAAGCGAACAAACAGAACTGACGTGCCGCCCGGCGACGGACGCGGTCAAAGCATTGGCGGGTGCGGTCAATCCATCCGGAGCCAAAACGACGACCATCGCTGCATCACAAGAAACCAAGGAGACATGTGATGCCCACAGCCCCCATTCTTGTCATCGGAGCTACCGGAAAGACCGGCTCGCGGATTGCTTCACGTCTGGCGCAGAGAGGTCATGAGGTTCGCCGCGGCTCGCGCAACGCACCGATCCCGTTCGACTGGGAAGATGAATCGACCTGGTCCGCCGCGCTCGATGGCGTTTCGGCCGCTTATATCTCCTACTTTCCCGACCTCGCTTTCCCGGGCGCTGTCGAAAAAGTCGCCGCGCTCTGTGACGTTGCCAAGGACGCCGGCGTCGGTCGACTCGTGCTGCTTTCAGGCCGTGGTGAACACCACGCTCGGCGCGGCGAAGCGGTGGTCCGCAATGCGGGCATCGATTTCACCCTGGTGCGCGCCGCCTGGTTCGCCCAGAACTTCAGCGAGGGGTATCTGCGTGACCCCGTGCTGGCTGGCGTCGTCGCGATGCCGGGCGGCGATATGCGTGAGCCGATCGTCGATGTCGATGATATCGCCGACGTCGCGGCGGCTGCGTTGACGGAAGAGGGACACAACGGCGAGCTTTACGAGGTCACCGGACCGCGTTTGATGACGTTCGCCGAAATGGCGGCGGAACTCGCCGCAGCGACGGGCCGTCCGATCCGCTACGAGCCGATCACCTTCGAGGCGTTCCACGCTGGCATGGTCCAGATCGGCGGCGCCTTCATCGCCGATGTCTTTACCGCCATTGCGCGCGAAACCCTCGATGGCCGCAACGCCCACCTCGCCGACGGCGTCCAGCGTGCC
>JAAEOR010000905.1 GCA_024222895.1 Hyphomicrobiales bacterium
CCGGCAAGAACGGGCGACATGGCATGGTCGGGCAGTTTCGCCAGTCCGTTTTTAGCCGTCTTGGCGGGTACGATGACGTGAACGACGCCGACCGTCTGGGCCGTGATCCCGCCATGCGTTGGATTGTCGGCGGCCATGCTGTCACGAAACAGGCTGCCTCGACCAGCCAGATGGGGCGCTTCGAGACGGATGTTCTGGCCACCGAGGAAAACCTCGCCGCGTTGACCGAATTATCCGGCGTTTGGATCGACCGCGTGCATGACCGTTGCCGACCGAAGATGATCATCCTCGACATGGACAGCAGCGTCAGCCCGACCCATGGCGATCAGGAGGGATCGGCCTACAACGGCCACTTCGGATGCACCTGCTACCATCCCCTGTTCCTGTTCAACCAGTTCGGTGATCTGGAACGATGTTCCCTGCGTCCCGGCAACGTTCACAGTGCCGATGATTGGGAAGGCGTGTTGAAGCCGGTTGTCTTTCGCTACAAGAGCCGGAAGG
>JAAEOR010000906.1 GCA_024222895.1 Hyphomicrobiales bacterium
ACCTTTTGCCAGGTTGAGAGATCCGTATCGGGGTCGATGCCCGCCTCTTCCAGGGCATTCCGGTTCACCCACAGAACGGGTGTCGAGGAATTGAAGGGCAGGGACAGCATGTCGCCGTCGGTCGTAGTGTAGTACCCCTTCACCGAGCCGATATAGGCGTCGGGATCGAAATCGACGGCAGCCGCTTCCATCACTTCGTAGACGGGCACGACGGCACCTTTGGCGCCCATCATTGTCGCGGTGCCGACCTCGAACACCATGAGAATGTCCGGCTGTTCGCCGGCGCGGAAAGCGGCAATGCCAGCATTCAGAGTTTCGGAATAGTTCCCCTTGTGAGAGGCGACCACTTCATAGTCGGACTGGCTGTTGTTGAACGTTTCAACCTGCTCCGCCACCAGTTCGCCGAGACGACCGGTGAATGCATGCCAAAACTGGATCTCGGTCGCAGCCCAAGCGGGCAACGCGACAGTCGAAAGCGCCGCCGCGGCCACGCTGCTGATAAGAAACTTCTTCATTGCTTCCTCCCTACGTAACATCCTGCGGGAGCAAGAGCCGGGGAGATTGTCCCCCTGCTTGATATCCTCCCGACGCCACACCACCACAGCAGCGCTCATAAGACAAATGAAGTTCCGATGTCGAAATCACAACGCGATGTTATCCACTGCCTGGGAGAGGCGAGGTGGGTCAACCACAGCCGGTACCGCAAATCAATAATCGGATCCCCCGGCGACCGCGGCTGCATTCGCCGACGTTGCTCGACCGTGTCGGCTTTTCACCAAAGTGAAACGGCCTCATTTCGCTAACCAGAACTCATACTCAACAAGCATGCCGGGGTATGCCAGGCGTTCGACAACGCGAAGCGTGCCCGCCGCCGGTTTCACATCGACGCTCTCAAAAAAGTCTGCGAACAGGGCGAAGATTGCTTTCTGCTGAGTGCGATCGACGTCCTTCGCCATAGTGAATTCGATGCGGATCACGCGGGGTCATCTGGATCGCGGTATTGTCATGCGACCGTTCGAACCGAACGTCTCTCGTTGATCACACCGATCCGCTTTGCGCCGTCGATGTTGATGCCGGTTCCTCGCCTCAAGGCCTCGACCAGTTTCAACTGGTGGAACAACGATAATCAAGGAACCATTGTTCTCCTGCTGGGGTCGTCGATGGCAAGCGGTTACTTGAAAGCCTCTCAACCTTTTTCGCTGACTTCTGACAGGACAGTGAATTTGCCGATTGTATCCGGATACCGGGTTCTGAATTCCTGGCTCAGCGGTCGGTCTGTGATGATCTCTTCGAAGTCATCAATTCCAGCTACTCTGTGCAACGCCGTACGGTTGAGCTTGGAGTGATCGGCCAACAGATAGCTTTTGTCCGCAGCCCTGATCATATCGCGTTTCACGGCCGCGATCGCGACTTCGGGGTGATAAACGGTCTCCCCGTCAATGGCCGACGAAGAGGTGAGGTATTTGGTTGCGCGGAATTGCGAAACCGCCTGGGAACAGATCGGGCCGGACATGGTGTCAAATTGCGGCACATACTCACCGCCGAGGCCAATCAGCTTGACTTCGTCGAACGATGAAAGCGCTCGCTGCAGCGGCAGAAAATTGGTGATGACCGTCATATCACCAATCTTGGCGAGGTATGGAACAATCGGTAGCAGAGTCGTCGCCTCGTCGATGAACAAGACATCCCCCGGAGAGACGCGGCGTGCCGCAAAAGCGCAAAGTTCAGATTTTGTTTCCTGCGCGCGGGCCATCCGAAATTCGATGTTACTTTCGAAGCTTGAAGAAGGCTGGGCAGTTGCGCCATTTCGGACCTTTCTGACGACGCCCCTGCGCTCAAGTTCGTCCAGGTCCCGGTGGATCGTCATCACGCTGACGTCCAAAGAATTCGCGAGCTCTTCGTTGGTAACCTCACCGCGCTCCAGCACGACTTTGCTGATGAACTGAATCCGCCGGTTCTTGGTCATCGAATTTGCGTTCATGTTGTCACTTCTCGAAGGCGCTTGTGTCGTCCATTGGTTCCCGTCGGTAGGCGAGGAGATGCGCTTGCCACATCACCATATTACAGCAGTGGCAATTTCTGAGCCGCCAAGGCCCATAAGCAACGGATCTGTCGTTTCGGCGAAGCGGGTGGTCAGGTTCATGCCGACGCCAGCTTCTTCCGTACCGATCGTGATAGCCGGTGGTGCGCTCCCTGAAGGTCGGCAAACAGTTCCTCGAATACCGAAAAGCGATCGTTTGCCTCCGCGATCCGCTCGCTAACCGGGTCTACGATGGTCGATGGGCAGCGCATCGCTTCCCAGGCATCTTCCACGCTGCCGAATTGTCCTGTGCCCACACCTGCGAGCATAGCCGCACCGAGGCAGGTTGTTTCTGCAACCTCCGGCACCTCGACGGGGATATTCAAGGCGTCAGCTTTGCTCTGTACAAGGGCGCTATTTCGCGAACTGCCGCCGACGAAGATCAGCTTCTCGGGAATGACATCCAGATGCTCGAGGCTTCCGAGGATTTGCCGGGTCTGGAAGTTCAAGCCTTCATACACAGCGGACAGCAGGTCCTGTCGTGTGTGTCCGGCCCGTAGTCCCACAAAAGCGCCGGCCAGATTTGGGTCCACAATCGGGCCGGTTGCCCCGGCAAGGTGGGGTAGAAACATGACCGATCCGGCGTTTGGTGCGGCGGCCTCAAACGCCAGTGCGAAGAACCTTTCGTCATCATTCGCCAGGTCTGTGGCGATCGTCTCGCGGAACCATTTTACCGCGAGCCCGCCGATTGCCGCGCCGAAGGCGGAGAACGCACCGGGCGCAACGTGTGGTTCTACCGTCCATCCGGTCCCCCCTGCGGATTTCGGTATTTTGAGTACGGGCAGCGTGGTTTGGATGACGTCCCAGGTTCCGCCGACATTTACGACCGGCCCGGGCTTGAATCCGCCAACCGGCAAGACACCACAAAGGTAGTCGTGACCACCAAGGACCACCGGTGTCCCGATGGGCAGACCGGTTGCCTCAGCTGCGCTTGCTGTCACCTCGCCTAACTGGGTGCCGGCAGGCCAAGGATCGCACATGAGGTCAAGGTCGACACCACCAAAAGCGGCGATTCCTGCGTGCCAGGCCAATGTCGCAGGGTCGAACATGAGCGTGCTGGCCGCCATGGAATAATCAATGGCAAGAGCACCGCAAAGGCGATAGTTGAGATAGTCGCCGATCAACACCCATTTCCGGGTCTTGTCCAGGATCTCGGGATGCCTGTCCGCCATCCATTGGAGGCGGAAAAGCGTACTGAAACCACGGGCTGGGGTGCCGGTGGTCAGGAACTGTCGATCCTCGCCGAAGTCCTGCGACCAGCGCTCATAGTAGGGCATGCAGCGCGCGTCGGTCCAAGCGATGATGTCGTAAAGTTCGTTACCCTGGGCATCGAGCGGCAAGCCATCCATACCCAGGCATGCCACGGCCACGCCGCCGATTAGTGCACCGTCCGGCAGCGCGCCGACGACTTCGCGCAAGGCGTCGCAGCTGTTTTGCCAAACCGAATTCGCGGGCCATACGATGTGATCTGGTCGATTTGGATCAGGCGCGACGCTGGCCATCGGTCGCGATGCTATCGCGATGACCTTGCCATTGGCGGCAAACGCTCCTGCTCGGATACTGCCGGACCCAATATCCAATCCAACCAGGTAGCCCACCAGCGATGTCCCTTTTCCCTGCCCCGTTAAGCTGCTTGACCGTGCACGATTTCGCGGTACCTCTGCACGGTACCCCGCACGTCATCGGCACCAAAAATATTGCGTCCGAACACTAATCCGCGAGCCCCGGCGTCGATCGCCGCGCTGGCATTGCGGAACGCATCTTCGGGATCCGCTGTTTTTGCACCCCCCGCTATCAGGACCGGTGCAGGACAGGTTCTCGCGATCTCAGCGACATTTTCCAGCGAACCTGGGTAGTGCGCCTTGACAACGTCAGCGCCTAGCTCCGCAGCAATCCGGCAATAGAGAGCAGCAATTTCCACTGTAGTACGGTGTTCGGGATGTGCCCGTTCCTGCGCGCTCAGCGCCTCTATCATGAAGACCATACCAAGGCGCTCGCATTCGCGTGCCAAGCGAGCATTTCTTTCAATTTCGGCTTTCTCGCGTTCGGGATCGGTGTAGCCGATGTATAGATATGTCATGATGCCATCTGCACCGGACGCGAGCGCTTGCTCCACCGTTCCTAGCTCCACAGTCCCGCCTTCCTGGTGGGGCAGAATAGTGCGTGTATGGCTTTGATAATCCATGTGGACCATCAGAGCGGGCTTGTCTCTACCGATGAAATAAGTCTCGAGTTTGGGAAGCATGCCGGGCGCCACCATTAATCCGTCAACGGCCGACATCTCGTCGCAGGCTTTTTCCATTTCTGCCAGCGTCATCATGCCAGGCAGCGGCCCCATGATCACTCCGTGGGAATAGGCAACGAGGAGTGCGTTGCCACTCTCTTGGTCGAAAAATCGAGCCATTCGGATCTTTTTGCCGGATCGCGAATCCATCAGCTAAACCCTCTTCAAGTTGTTATCAGGCGGGAAAGCCCAGTTTTCCGGGATTCATGACGTTGTTCGGGTCTAGCGCCGATTTGATCGCACGGTTGACGACCATCGCGGTGCCCTGATCGCGGGACACAACACTCTTTCGGGCAAGGCCTACGCCATGGTGGTGCGAGGTTGCCGCCCCGCGCTTCAGACAAATACGCATTGCCACGTCCCAGATTTCACGAATCCGAGCTTCAGCAGCGGCGGCATCTTCGACTTTCCCGATAAGGATCACGTAAAGCGATGTTCCCTGCGCGTAGACGTGCGAGAAATGGCACAGGACTTCGTCGGTAAGAGGACTCAAGGCCGTCTTCAGCTGTTCGTATGTGCCTTCGATACTGCTCCAGAAATCTGATATCTCGATTGTTTCAGCGACACCGCCGGGTTCGGCGAGGACCCGCTCAATCGCCGAGAAATCGTAACGGCGTTTCATCCAACCCTCTACGCAAGCCGGGCCAATCGCGCTTCCTCCATGCTGGGCGCACAGGTTTAGAGCCGTGTTGTATTCCGCATCCGCAATCTCCCGCACACCATCAAAACCCAGGAACATCACGCAAAGGTCGAACGACGGATCCTTCATCGCGTGGCGAGCTTCGTCAACGTCATAGAACCGGACGATGAGCGGCTTCAATCCTGAGCGCGTCAACGCGCGCATCGAAGCGATGCCTTGGCCTACGTTGTCAAAGGTGACCGCCTCAAGGCGCAGGTAATCGTTGAGTGGGAAGATCCGGGTTGTAACCTCCGTCACCACGCCCAGAGTTCCTTCGGAACCGACAAAAAATTCTTTCGTATCAAAGCCAATGGCAGCACGAGGGCTTCTTTTTGTTTCAACTATTGTACCATCGGGCAGCACCACCTTAATCGCGATGATCAGATCCTCGATTCCACCGTATTTCGAAGACAGCTGACCAGTGGCTCGAGTTGCGACCCAGCCGCCAATCGTTGATCTGTCAAGCGATTGAGGCGAATGGTTCAGTGTATAACCTCGAGCATTCAACTCAGCCTCGATACCGTCGCCACGCTTGCCGGCCTGAACGGTAGCCAGAAGGTCTTCCTCGTTGATCTCGAGTACTCTGTCCATATTAGACAGATCGATCACGACACCTCCCTTCTCTGTGAGTGGTGAGCCCACCACCGATGATCCCAGACCCCACGGCGTGACCGCCACACCGCGTTTGCTACACTCGCTGAGAAGGACAGCCACGTCTTCCGTGCTTTCCGGCTTCGCGACAGCTTCCGGCTTGCAAGGCTGCTTGCCCTGCTGACGCCATTTCATGGCGACCGGCCATGCGTCATAGCTGTGTTCCGAAATGCATTTGTCATCGCGGGAAAGCCCAAAGGCGCCCTTCAGATCGTTACAGAGATCAAATGTAGACACGGGCGTGATCACCTCTCATCCATGCTTGGCGAGTTCGGGTCAAGATCATCAGCATACCGATCGCCTCCGGATCGCCGGGACCGGGATTCTTGGCCGGATTTGGTCCACGGCTTTGAGCGTCTCCGTTCCATGGCTGCGAACCACTGCCATGGAACGAATCCAACCTTCACAGTCCGTTTGAGCTTCAAACGTCTCAATCATTTCTGTTAGTATCACGAAAAAATACCGCAGATCAATGATATAATAACATCAAAATGTGTTGCCGTCGACAGGCCGAGCGTCTTACTCCTTGTGTTGCTGAAAGCGAACAACCAGACGGTTTGGCCTCTCAGGCGGGGGCGCGCCTAATCATTTCTGCCGCTTTTTCCGCGATCATCACCACCGGCGAAGCGGTGTTGCCGGAGACGATCTTCGGCATCACCGAAGCATCGACGACCCTGAGTCGATCCAGGCCGTGCACCCGCAGGTCCGGCCAGACGACCGCCATCGGATCATCACCCATCCGGCAGGTCCCGACGGGGTGGAAGATCGTGGTTGCAATGTTGCCCGCCTGCTCAAGGACCTCGGCATCGGACTGGTGTTCCGGACTGGGCGGTATTTCTTCGGGAGCGTAGGGCACGAGCGCTTTCGCGGTCATGATGCGCCGTGCCTGACGCACTGACTTCACCGCCACAACGCGGTCGCTTTCGGCCGACGGATAGTTCAACCGGATGTCCGGTTGCAGAGTGCTGTCGGTGGCGGTGATATGGCACGAGCCGATGCTGTCCGGGCGCAGGTTGCACACCGACACGGTGATTGCCGGGAACGGATGAAGTGGGTCGCCGAGCCGGTCGGTCGCACCAATCCAAGAATCGGTATTCCGTCGCACATACATATTGATTGTCGCGACGCCCCGCTGACTGCCGATGCCACGCGCAGGACTTGCCTCCAGGAATCCGGCAGCTGGCCAGCCGCTCACATTTCCGTTGCACAACTCCAATCGGTTTGGGTCCTTCCGCCCCGAACGGATATCGATGGAGGCTTTCCTAACATAAATATATGTGATAGACACACATTATATGGTTAGACTTCACATCATGGGAGGAGGAGACATAGAATGAATACCGCCAGGAAGTTGGCTTCAGCGGCTGCTATTGCCATTGTCTCTGCGGCCGCGACGAGCGCCGCAGCGGAGGATCGCGTGTACTACTACGCGTCGATGATGTTGGGGCATCCGTATTTTCTCGATGGCCATCTCGGCCTGAGATACGCCGCTGAAAAACTTGGCGTTGAGGTTCGCACCATAGGCGTTCAGGGGTGGGATCCGGCTGCACACGCTGAGGCCGTCGAATCAGCAATTGCCAAGAATGCAGATGGAATCATCACGGTCATGTGGGAGCCGGGAGCTATTCCAGCTATCAAGAAAGCAATGGCGCTAGACATCCCGGTCGTCGTGGTGGAATCGACGGTTGACGACACCGGAGCGCTAGCCTTTATCGGCCTCGACAACTACCAGTCGGGTGTAACCCAGGCTAAGGAACTGATCCGTCTTGCGGGAAAGGAAGGCCGATACGTGGCTTCCGGCAACTGGGGTGCATCGAACACAGACGCCAAGATTCAGGGCTTCACTGATTACATCACCGCGAATTCCAGTTGGGAAGAAGCGGGACGGGTTGACGACAAGGCCTCCACCGCCGATGCGATTGAATCGAGCAAGGCAATCTTCAATACCTACAAGGATATCGACGCGGTCATGGGGTTTGACGCCTCCTCCGGTTCCGGCCTCTGTATAGCTGCCGAGGAACTGGGGATTGACATCAAACCGTTGGCGATCGTCGTGAACGATCGGGAAGCGCCGGTTTTGGAGTGTATCGCGGACGGCCTGATCGATAGCTCGATCGTCACCAAGACAGCGCTTAGCTACTACATGGCAATACAGTTGATGGAGCTCTTCAACGACGAAAACGGTGCTCTGAAGGGCGTGCCGGTTACGGCGAATAACGATGTATCCGGCATTTCGGTTTCACCGCAGAATCTCTTTATCGGTGCCGAGGTGATCAACTCGGAAAACATTCAACACTTCATGCATGAGAATATCCCACAGTACGAGTAGCGTGCTTTCGCAAATGTCCGGCCCCGGTCGTCGGGGCCGGGTACCCCGTTCGGAATGGACATAGTGCAAAGCTTCGTCGAGCTAAGAAACGTCTCGAAGAACTACGGTGCAGTTAAGGCCCTTGATAATCTGAGCTTCAGTATCCGCCTTGGTGAAGTGCACGCCCTGCTCGGCGAGAATGGCGCCGGAAAGAGCACGGCAATGCGCATCGTCAGGGGTGAAACAGAACCGACGTCAGGGCAGGTCGTGATCGATGGCAAGATCGTAACGCGGTTCAGCCCAAGGGTGTTTGACGGCTATGGCATCGCAATGGTGCATCAGGAACTTACCGTTTTTGACGGACTATCCGTCGCCGAAAACATCCTGCCGGCAAGTCCTGCGCGCGACGTTCTTGGTTTTGTGAAATGGGCCGAACTCAGGGCGCGCGCCGGTCAGCTCTTAGCGGTATTCGATCTCTCAATAGATCCCAGTCAGCCGATGTCGTCGCTGACGGTCGGCCAGAAGCAAACGGTCGAGATTGCGCGGGCAGTATCAGACGAGCGCCGCCTGATCATTCTGGACGAACCGACATCCAGTTTGAATGCAAACGAAACCGAAATCCTACTTGAACTCATCAAGAGCCTACGAAGACAGGGGAAAAGCGTTCTGTTCGTATCGCACCGGATTCCAGAGGTGCTGGAGATCAGCGACAGAGTGACTGTTCTCCGAGACGGTAGATTCGTTGATACCCTGGAAAACAGGGAACTATCCGAGGACTACCTGGTCACCCGCATGGTTGGCCGCGATCTGACCAACCTTCACACCAAGCGCAAAGCCAGCGCAACCGCCAATGACATCCCTGTACTGTCGGTGGAGTCACTGTGCGGCGAACTCGGCCTGACCGACGCGAGTCTTACGCTGCATAAGGGTGAAATGCTCGGTGTCTTTGGTTTGGAGGGATCGGGTACGGCTGAGCTTTCGAGATTACTGTTTGGTTTGGATCAGCCGATATCGGGCCGGATCGATGTCGGCGG
>JAAEOR010000907.1 GCA_024222895.1 Hyphomicrobiales bacterium
CAAGGACAAAGCCCGCGAGGTTGCCTGCATGGCCCATACCCGGCGCAAGTTCGTTGATGTTCAGCAATCTCAGGGTTCGGCCATTGCCGAGGAGGCGGTCCTGCGGATTGCAAAGCTCTATGGCATCGAGAAAGAGGCGCGTGGCCGTTCTCCCGAGGAACGGGTCGCCATTCGCCAGAGGAAAGCCAAGCCGATCTTTGATGATCTGGAAACATGGCTGCATGCGCAGCTGCCTAAAATATCCGGCAAGTCGCCGCTGGCCAAGGCCATCCGCTATGCGCTCGCCCGGATGCCGAAGACCCGGCCCTATCTGGAGAACGGCTTCCTGGAATTGGATAACAACACTTGCGAGCGCGCACTGAAGCCAGTGGCTATCGGGCGCAAGAATTGGATGTTTGCCGGTTCTGAGCGCGGCGGCAAAGCCATGGCCATCGCTTTCACCCTGATTGAGACGGCCAAACTCAATGGCGTTGACCCGCAGGCGTGGTTGACTGATGTCCTGGGACGTATTGCTGATCACAAGATCAACCGGCTAGACGAGTTGCTACCCTGGTGTTACGCTGCCAAGGCAGCGTAACACAATCGCCGCCGCCCGTTAGGTCGGGTTTACCGGACGCACCCTATCGTCCCGACTTATCTCGCATTTGTTCGCCGTTCTCGAGCATATTCGGGATGGCCTGGTAGGCTGTAGCATCGACCTCAGGGTG
>JAAEOR010000908.1 GCA_024222895.1 Hyphomicrobiales bacterium
CTGGAGCGCGAAATCAGCGAGGCCCTTGGCCGCGGCGGCAACCTGGTGATTCCAAGCTTTGCCGTCGAGCGCAGCCAGGAACTGTTGCACGATATCGGTGTGCTGCTGGCGGAGGGTAAGATCCCCGAACAAACGCCGGTCTTCCTTGATTCGCCGCTGGCCAGCCGGGTCACCAAGGTCTTCGTTCGCCACGCCGATACGCTCGAGGACATTGCGATCGACGAGGCAGAGCTGTTCCGGCATCCCAATTTCCGCATTACCGAAGACGTGGAGGAAAGCAAGGCGATCAACCGGATCAAGGGCGGGGCGATCATCATCTCGGCCAGCGGCATGTGCGACGCCGGACGCATCCGCCATCACCTGCGCAACAACCTCTGGCAGCGCAAGGCGACGGTTCTTTTCGTCGGCTACCAGGCGCCGGGGACGCTCGGCAGCATCATTCTCGGTGGGGCCGACGAAGTCCGAATCCACGGACGCGATATCAAGGTGCGGGCCACCATCCGGCGGCTGGGTAACTACTCCGCCCACGCCGACCAGGGGGAACTGCTGGCCTGGATCCGCGAACGCCAGCCGGTGCGCGGTGGCGTGTTCCTCACCCATGGCGAGGACGACGCGCGCAAGGTGTTGAGCGGTCTGCTGACCGAACAAGGGGTCGACGCGGACAAGATTAACCTGCCGGCGCTGGATGACGCGTTCGTCCTGGAAGCCGGCCGGGCACCGCTTCGTCAACCCGAGCCCGCCCGCGTTGCCGCCGATCAGATCGTTCGCGATTGGTCGGAGGACTATGTGGCCCTGTCGCTGGAGCTTTCGCGACGGCTCGATGAAATAGATGACGACGAGGCCAAGCGCGCATTGGTCCGGCGCCTGTCGGCGGTACTGGAGCAGGAGGAGAAGTGAGTTGGAGCTCGTTCTGTTGACTTCGACACGGC
Organism: Hyphomicrobiales bacterium; assembly: GCA_024222895.1. Taxonomy (GTDB): domain Bacteria; phylum Pseudomonadota; class Alphaproteobacteria; order Rhizobiales; family Kaistiaceae; genus Bauldia. Next base: position 930 of record JAAEOR010000908.1, read on the forward strand.
TGCTCTTTCCTCTCCCGGCGTGGGAGAGGAAATCGCGCGTTCGGATCGTTGGCGACCCAGGTCTGCAGGACCGAACCGCCCGCCTCTTCCTGTAGAGGGGAAATCCAGACAGTCGAAACTCAACGTCGAGACATTATACCAAGGGTGCGAAAGCACCCTTGGTATTAGCCGGCTTTGGTGGAATCGCCTGTCGGAAGCTTGGCCAGGAAGGATTCCACGAACGCCTTGACGGCGGACCAGTCCGTGTATTCCGTATCGCTATCCTTGCTGGCGTCCGCCTGATGCTGCTTGGCGATTGCTCGCATGATCCAGCGCTTGAAGAAGTCGTACTGGGTGAACTTGAGGGCACCGGCGGCGTGCAGCGTGGCGTCGGCGTGCCATCCCGTGTCGCGCAGCATGGTCTGGGCGATCTCGTCGATCTCAGAACGCTCGTGCGGATCGTTACCGGCTGCCGACAGGGAGACGGAGATGAAAACCGACGGCATGGCGTTGAGTTGCTCGTGCCATGCCCGGGCATGGTGAACCAGGGCGCTTTGATATCGACCCATATGGACGGAGCCGGCGAGGATGGCGGCCTGGCAGCGCGCCGGTGCGGTTTCGGCCACGGCACTAGCATCGAACAGAGCGGCCTCGTGGCCATGCTCGCGAACGATGTCGGCGACGAACTCGGCGATCTTGCGGGTCTGCCCTTCCGTGGTCCCGTAGACGATCAGAATGCGCATGACGATCTCCCTTGGCGCCGCCAGTCGCGAAGACAGCGATCAGGACCCAAGCTGCGGCTGACGGGCGACTATTATGACAAGATGTGCGCCCAAACCGATTGATGCGGATCAAGCCGGCGGACGCGCTCCGACGGGCTCGATCAAGAAAATGAGGCAGACGGCGTGACGGAACCCGGCCGGATCATCCTACTCAACGGAGCGCCGCGCTCCGGCAAATCGTCGATCGTTGCGGTGATCCGGGACACATTTGAGGGTGTCTGGATCAATCTGGGTGTCGACGTCAGCATCCTGGCGATGACACCGGAGCGCTATCGACCCGGCATCGGCTTGCGACCCGGCGGCGAACGGCCCGATCTCGAGCCGTTGATTCCGGTTCTTTATGGTGCGCTCTATGACTCGATCGCCGCACACAGCCGGGCCGGACTGAATGTCGTGGCGGAATTCGGTCACCATGAGGGCCACTCCCGCCCCCTCGGCATCCTTGCCGATTGCGCTCGCCGGCTCGCCGGTCTGCCGGTCTTGTTTGTCGGCGTCCGCTGCCCGGTCGAGACGA
>JAAEOR010000909.1 GCA_024222895.1 Hyphomicrobiales bacterium
GGGGAGGAGCGCCGATGCATCGTTGCGCGAACGACGGCGCGCCTCAATCGCCCCTGCGATTCTGACGAAGAGCGCAATGCTCTACCTAGACTTAGACTAGCCCCTGCCGGTGTCGTCGATGTCCGTGTCGTCGAGGACTCGCAAGGCTGCACCGTCAAGGTCGTCATACTGGCCTGCGCGGAGCGACCAGAGAAAGCCGATCAGCCCGCCCAGTCCGAGCAGCAGCGCCAGCGGCACCAGGATCATGAGGACGGTCATGGAGCAGCCTCCACCGGCGCAGGCGCTGGCTGAAGCCGGCGCGAAGCGGACGGCGGACGCTGGCGGCCCCGGAGCGCGTTCAGGGTTACGATGATCGACGAGCCCGACATGGCGAGCGCCGCGATCAGGGGCGTCACCAGCCCGAAGACGGCGAGCGGTACGGCGGCGAGGTTGTAGACGACCGACAATGTGAGGTTCTCAGTCATCAGCCGCCGGGCCCGGCGGCCGACGTCGAAGGCATCGACGATCGGCGCCAGTCGGTCGCCAAGAAAGACCGCGTCGGCCTGGGCCTGGGCGATATCGAGTGCACTGATCGGCGACAGTGAGACATGGGCTGCCGCCAGGGCCGGTGCGTCGTTGAGGCCGTCGCCGATCATGGCGACGCGGCGGCCCTCGGCGGCAAGTCTCTCAAGCGCCGCGATCTTGTCGCCCGGTTTCATCGCGGCCGCATAGGGCAGTTCCAGCGTTGCGGCAACAACGGCGACGGCCGCTTCACGGTCGCCGGACATGATGCGGCAATCGAGCCCGCGGGCCTTGAGGTCGGCCACGACCGCCACGGCGTCGGTCTTGAGCACCTGCCGGACGACAAAAACCGCGACCTGATCACCATGGCGAAAGGCAATGCACGACCCTTCGAACCCACCGTCCGGTTCGGTCTCGACATCGCAGAAGGCGGCACTGCCGAGCCGCGCCGGAATCCCGTCGAGGGTCGTTTCGAGTCCTTGCCCCGGGTGCTCGACGGCCTCTTCCAGGGGAGGCCCGCTGCCGCCATGGGCGGCCAGGGCCGCTGCCAGAGGATGGCGGCTGGAGCGAGCAAGTCGAGCGGCGTTCTCCACAAGATCCGGAGGAAAATCCGCAGCGTTGGTCACCGTCCGGTCGGGCGTCGTCAGAGTTCCGGTCTTGTCGAAGACGACCGTATCGACGTCTGCCAGCCGTTCCAGCGCGTCGCCGGCATTCAGGAACACGCCCTTGCGAAACAGGGCGCCGGCGGCCACGACCTGTACGGCCGGCACGGCAAGGGCGAGCGCACAGGGGCAGGTGATGATCAGCACGGCGGTGGCGATGAGCACCGCCTGATGAATGTCGGCGCCGGCAACCAGCCAGCCGACCGCCGCCAGCAGGGCGGTCAAGTGAACGACCGGTGCGTAGTAGCGGGCGGCCCGATCGGCCAGCTGTACCCGCCGCGAGCGCACTTGGGTGGCGTTGTCGAGCAGCACCTGGACCTCGTCGACCAGCGAACCGCCCACCGGTGCGGAAACCCGCATGGACAGCGCCCCGCCATGATTGAGCGTGCCCGCATAGACGGCATCGCCGGATGTCACCGCGCGCGGGATCGTCTCGCCCGTCACCAGACTTTCGTCGAGGCTCGACGAACCGCCGGTGACGACGCCGTCGGCCGCGACCCGCTGTCCCGGCGGAATCCGGAGCGTGTCTCCGATCTTGACCGCCGCCGCCGGCACGGTGCGCGTCGTGCCGTCGGCTTCGACCCGTTCGGCCGACTCCCCCTTGAGCGCCGCGAGATTGCCGGCCAGCGCCCGTGTCTTGCGGCGCATCGCCTGGTCGAGGGTGCGTCCGGCGAGCAGGAAGAACAGCAGCATGACGGCGCTGTCGAAATAGGCATGCTCGGCGGAAATGGCGGTCTCATACAGCGAGACGCCGAGCGCCAGCAGCACGCCGATCGAGATCGGCACGTCCATATTGGTGCGGCCGCCGCGCAGCGCCCGGTAGGCGCTTGAGAAGAAGGGCTGGCCGGCATAGGCGACCGCCGGCAGGGCGATCAGGGCCGACAGCCAATGGAAGATGTCCCGCGTTTCCGGTGAGATGTCGCTGGCATTGCCGGCCCAGACCGAGACCGACAGAAGCATGATGTTCATCGCCGCGAAGCCGGCGACGGCAAGCGATCGCAGCAGCCGCTTCATCTCGGCGTCGCTGTTTCCCTCCGAGGTACGCGCGGCGAATGGATGAGCGCGATAGCCGGCGCTCTCCAGGGTGTCGACCAGCGCGCTCGGCTCAAGCGACCCGGCGCGCCAGTCGACGCCGATGCGCTTCAAGGTGAAATTCACCCGGGCGGCCGTGACGCCATCGACAGCCTTCAGACGGCGCTCGATGCCGTTGATGCAGCCGGCACAATGAATGCCTTCGACTGCAAGGTCGAGATGCAGCGTGTCGTCGTCGCGCGATGTCACATAGTGACTGAGGTCGACCGCGGTCATCGATCGCTTCTCACCGAACGCCGAGGCGGTTGCGCGAGCGGAACAGGGTCTGGTTGTCGCGCGAGATTTCAAGATCGAGGCGCCATTGCCCGGTCGGGGCGCGGGCGAGGCCCTGGTATCGGCCCGCACCGACCGGCTGCATGGCCAGGACGACATCGCGGCGGCTGTCGACCAGATGCATCAGTTGCGCCGCAACGTCGACGTCGGATATCGGCACGTCGTCCTTGTCGGTGACCGTTATGGTCAGCAGCCGCTGGCCATCGCTTGCCTGGTCGAGGGTCCCGTCGACCTGCCAGCCAAGGGCGCGCTGGGCTTCAGCCGCGGCGGCGTTCTGGCTGAACTCGAGCCCGGCGCGATAGGAACTCGGCGTATCGAGTCCGCCGAAGGTGGAGATGGCCGCTTGGATCATCGCGATATTGACGATCGTGACAAAGCCGAAAAAACCGAGAAGCCATAGAAAGACGCCACGGCCGGTGAGGCGCTTGCCGGTGTTGCCCCGCCGGATCGATGGTATCTGCAGGGTCATTGTTCGGCTCCCGGCCCGCGGAAATTGTCGGCGACCTTGAACGCCTCGCCTTCTTCGACATCGGTGACGACAAACGTCACCGGGATCGAGGTTTCGGCCGGTGGCGCGGCGACACTCACGACCACCCGCAGCTCGCGGCTCTGGTCCGCGCCGACGGTAATCGCCTGGTTGGTTGCGTTGCTTGCCGTCACCTCGACGGTTGGATCCCGCAGGCCTTCGACCGTGATCGCGTAGTCGCGCGGCGCGGTCCGCTTGTTGAGGATTCGCACCGTGTAGGCGTTGCGAACGCCGCCGTCGACGAGCATGACATATTCAGGATTGCGGTCGTGGAGCACGTTCACACCGCTCAATGCCCGCGCCGACAGTGACCACGCCATGATGGCGCCGACCACGACAATCAGTGCCGAGTAAAGCAGGGTTCGCGGCCGAAACATCCGGTTCACCGACGCCTTGCCCTCGATGCGGCGCTGGATGTTGATGTCGGTGTCGTAGGCAATCAGCCGCGTCGGTCGGTCGAGTCGCTCCATGATGTTATCGCAGGCGTCAATGCACAGACCGCACTGGATACATCCAAGATCGGAACCGTTGCGGATGTCGACCCCGGTCGGGCACACCGCCACGCATTGATGGCAGTCGACGCAATCTCCCGCCGCCTCGCCACGCTTGCGGGCCGCGACGGATTTCTTGGCCGACACGCGTGGTTCGCCCCGATCGTAGCGATAGGTGACGTTGAAGGCGTCCTCGTCGGTCAGCGCCGCCTGGATCCGTGGCCAGGGGCACATATAGAGGCACACCTGCTCGCGCATATGGCCGGCCAGTGCGTAGGTCGTGAAAGTCAGGATTCCGATCCACAGATAGGCAATGAACGGCGCCTGCAGGGTGGCAAGGTCGTAGACCAGTGTCGGCGCGTCGGAGAAATAGAGAACCCAGGCACCGCCAGTCCACCAGGCGGTGAGCAGCCACAATGTATGCTTGGTGGTTTTGCGGGCAAACAGCTGCGGTGTCAGCTTGCCGGCATCGTTGTGCATGCGCTCGCGCCGGTCGCCCTCGGTCCAGCGCTCGATGGCCATGAAAACGTCCGTCCACACCGTCTGGGGGCAGAGATATCCGCACCAGATCCGCCCGGCGACGGCGTTCATCAGGAACAGGGCCAGAGCAGCCAGGATCAAAAGGCCGGTGAGGTAGTAGATCTCCTGCGGCCAGATCTCGATGAAGAAAAAGTAGAAGCGCCGGCCCGGCAGGTCGACCAGAACCGCCTGATCCGGCGCGCCCGGCCCCCGGTCCCAGCGAATGAAGGGCGTCAGGTAGTAGATGGCGAGCGTGATGATCAGCACAGCCCATTTGATCCGCCGGTAGGTGCCGTGCACGCTTTGCGGATAGATCTTGCGGTGTTTTTCGTAGAGTGCCTCGCCGCCATCGTCGGCGTCTTCGGCTTTGGCGGATATGCTCATGAAACGGACCTTACAGCGCGGCGGACCGTAGCGACAGAGGGGCTTCCGGAGCCTTGATGTGGATCAAGGGAAGCGGTGTCGCGCCGGCGCGGAGAATGGGTGAAAAGCAACGGTTTCTGCGGTTTTGTAACCGGCGTGGCAGGGCGATGCCCGTTTGCCGCACCCCGGTGTTCTGGAAGTAGCCCCGTGTGATCTGGAGCTTGTTGTTGACGCTACCAAGTTGCGCCAAGCTTTGATGCTGGACTGCGACCTGGAGTGTTGTCGGATAGGCATATGCCAAGGAGCCACGGTAATTCGAACGCTTCAGGACCGGCCGAAACGGAGATCTGGTTTATTCGAGGTCGCCCGGGCGAATCGCGTTCGGCATCCGGCAGGACGACAAAACTTCACTATGGTTCGTCTTTTCGCGCCGCTTGAGCGGCCAGTCGGTGAAGCAGCCAAACGGCGAGATGGCGCAGACTTCTTTGCGGGTGACCAGTGTCTTGCGCAAGGAAGACGGACGAAGGAGGATGATCGGCCACCATTGCGACGTCCTCGCCTAACGGAAGGCGTTTCGCCTAACCCGGCTCCCGCTAGATGGTGTGGCCGTGATCTCCCGCGGCGGCCTTCTTGAGAGAGACGCGATCGACCTTGCCGGTCGGGTTGAGCGGGATCTTCTCGATGAAAATGATCTCCTCCGGCGCCTTGTAGCCGACCCGCTCCTTGGCGAACTTAATCAGCTCGCCGGCCTTTGGTGTCTCTATGTCCACCTTGATCTCGACATAGGCGCGCACGGTCTCACCGTGAGATGGGTCGATCATGCCGACGACGCCGGTAAGTTCGACCGCTTCATGCTCAAGCAACGCCTCCTCGACCTCTTGCGGCGAGATATTCGAGCCATCGTGCACAATGATCTGCTTCCGCCGGCCGCAGAACCAGTTATAGCCGTCCTCATCGATTTTCATCTCGTCGCCGGTGTCGAACCAGCCCTCACGCATGACTTCGGCGCTCGCCGTCTCATCGTTCCAATAGCCGGCACATTGGGTCGGGGTCCGGACCCACAGGCGCCCCTCCTGGTCCTTCGACAGCTCGTGCCAGTCATCATTGCGAATGGAGAACACGAAGCCGGGGCTCGGCAGACCGATCGAGCCAAGCTTGTCAACGCCGATTGGCGGATTGAGCGCGGCGAGCCCGAACTCTGTCATGCCGTAGCCCTCACTCACCGTTTTCCCGGTCAGCGCCATGAACTCCTTCTCTAGCTCGGCGGAAACCTTGTCCCCGGCTGAGCGGGCGAGTCTCAGCGAGCTGAAGTCGGCCGTTGTCATGTCGTGCTCACGAATGAGGTGGAGAAGCGCGGTCGGCAACATCGACAGCAGCGTCGGCCGCGTGGTGCGCAGAAGCGGTCCCATCTCATCGTGGTCGAAGGCCCGGGCGATGACGACGCGCGCGCCGGCCAAGAGCCCCGCCATGGAGAGGCTGAACCCGCCAATATGGGTACAGGACGATCCCGGTAGCACCACGTCATCAGGGGTCAACTCGAAGCTCTGGGCTGCGCTTGCGAGGACGCAAGCTAACGACTTGCGGGTATGGGTCACGCCTTTGGCCGGACCCGTCGA
>JAAEOR010000910.1 GCA_024222895.1 Hyphomicrobiales bacterium
TCGTCAAATCGAATTGTTCGAGTCGATCGACAAGACCATTGCCGGCTTCGAGCGCGTCAGCTGGCGCAGCGCGGCGGGGCATCCCCCTCCGGCGGCGGAGAGCGACGCGGACGACTTGCTTGGTCTCCTTGAGACGGCAGAGTTCCGCTACCGCGCGGAGGGTGAGGCACTGCTGGCCGCTGGGGATGGCGCGCCATGAAGTCTGGTTTTCAAGGCCACGACCGCGACCGTCTCCGCACCCGACCGGCGGGAGTGCTGATCGCCACGGTCATCGTTTCCGTTATCGCCGTCGGCGCCGCCGCTGTCGCGGCCTTCGATCGCGCGATCGAGCCCGAGCTGGCCAATCGCACCCGGTTGATCGGCTCGATCATCCGCGACGAGGTCCAGACGGCGCTCGGCTTCGGCATCCCATTCGACGCGATAGTCGGTCTCGATCCCTATCTCTCCGCGACGCTTCAGGGTTTCGACGAGGTCGACCATCTCACGGTCACCTCGGCGTCAGGGCAGACCATTGCCGCCGTCCGGCGTCCCGCCGCCCCTTCACTATCCCTGGGGACCGATCTGGGTGAGTTCATCACCGTCCCGGAAACCACCTTTGTCCTGCCGATCCTTGACGGCAACGAACTGGTTGGAAGAATCACGGTTGGGATCAGCCGGCTTTTTGTTCAACGCCGACTGCAGGGCGTTTTCCTCGACGTCATTGTCATCGCGCTGGTCGCGGCATTCATCGCGCTGGAACTCGCCCTGGCGATCGCGGTGAACTCAATCGGCAAGCCGCTCGACCGTATCGTTCGTTTGCTTCGCGAGCAGCGTGATGGCAACTTCCTGCACCGCATCCGGCCCGGCGGGCTCGGTGGTCTCGGCCGCGTCGCGGCCCGTTTCAACGATCATGCCGAGGATCTGGCCGAGCGACTGGCTGCATTGCCTGTCGCTGCGCGGGCGCGCATCGCGACGACCATGAACGCGAGCATCGCGCCCGCCCGACCTTTGCGGATGCGCGTATCCGACATCAATGACATCCGACTTCCCCTGTTCCTGTTTTCGGTCGCGACGGAAATCGCCGGTGCGTTCTTGCCACTTTACGCCCGTGGCGCGGCCCGGCCGGAATGGCTCTCCCCCGAGGCCGCCGCCGCGGCGCCCCTCGCCCTCTATCTCATTGCAGTGGCGGCGCTATCGCCGTTCGGCGGGACGCTGGCACGGCGGTTCGGCCCGCGGCGCCTGTTCCTCGCCTCGGTGCCGTTGACCGTGCTGGCCCTGGTTGCCATCGGGCTCAGCGACAATGTCGTCTTGATCACCCTTTGGCGGGGCGTCATGGCGGTGTTCTACGCGACGGCGACAATCGCCTGTCAGGAATATGCCATCCGTACCGCCGAAGACCGGAGAAGCACGCGCCCGTTCGGCGCTTTTGTCGCTGTCGTCTATGCCGGCGTCTTCTGCGGCACAGCTCTGGGCGGCGTACTGGCGGGTCGCTTCGGCTTCGAGGTCGCTTTCCTTTTCGGCGCGGCA
>JAAEOR010000911.1 GCA_024222895.1 Hyphomicrobiales bacterium
CTGCGCAAGCGTTTTCTTGATCCGTCCCTCGATCGATCGCGCTTGAACGCCCTGCTGGACGAATTCGTCGCCGCCGTTGCCGATGGCAGTTATGAGCAGGCCGGCTGGCCGGGCTCGGCGTACAAGGTCTCCAAGGCGGGGCTGAACGCCCTGACGCGGATCTACGCCAACGACCTTTCCGACCGTCATATCCGCATCAATGCCGTCTGTCCCGGATGGGTCCGCACCGATATGGGCGGCCGGTCGGCGCCGCGCCATGTTTCGCAAGGGGCCGCGTCGATCGTCTGGGCAGCGACCTTGTCCGGAGACAACGGCCCCACCGGCGGTTTCTTCCGGGACGGCGAGCCGATCGCCTGGTGACGAGATGGCAATGATGCACCACGCGGTCGATGAGCGTGGCGGCTATGACGTCATCACCGGGGACCTCGCCTCACCGCTCAATGCCCATGTTCGACGTCAGCACGGTGGAGGCGCGTTCGTAGCGGCGGTTCATCCCATATTAGGAGAGTATGCGAACGATCATACTCTCAAAGCAGCCCCGGCGGCGAAGGTTCCGGGCTTGCCAATGCCTTCCCACGATAACAAAATTCGCGCCGAAATCGGTCCATTCTACAATGAGCTTCACTTGACCTAATCGTCACGCGGCGGCAGGCGGTGGGCGATACCGTGATGACACTCGATGCAGGTTTTTCCTTCTTCAATTCCCGGTACCATCTTCTCACGGGACCTTTGAGATTGTTCCTCGAAATTCATCGCATGTTCGCTGTGGCAATTACGGCATTCACGTGAATCCGAAGCTTTCATCGATGCCCAGACCCGCTCGGCCATTTCTGCGCGATGAGCAACAAACTTCTCACGCGTGTCGATCTTTCCAGTGAAATGCCCGTACAACTCACCCGTGGCATGGATCTTGCGGATCACCTTGGGCAGCCACTCCTTGGGTACATGGCAATCGGCACAGGTGGCACGCACGCCGGATGGGTTGCTGTAGTGGGTTGACGCCATCCATTCCTTGCCGACGTTGTCGGCCATCTCATGGCAACTCATACAGAACTCGGGTTTGTTCGAGAGCTCCATCGCCCAGTTGAATCCGCCCCAGAACAAGATGCCGCCAATACCGCCGACGATCAGTATCGCTCCCCAGCCAAAACGGGCGGTTGGTCCCCAAAACCAGCGCCACAGCCGCCGGACTAGGCCCGGTGATCCGGTCTTATTGTCAGGCAACTCGCTAGCCTTTTGAAGTTGGATTATGGCGAAGGAAGAACCGGGACGAGAACCCCGGTTCAGTCTATCGTTACTTCGGCAGCGTATGCAGGTAGGCAGTGATATCGGCTGCAACCTGTGGCCCGAATACATACAGTGCAGGCATCGCCTCGTCCGGTTGCCCAAACATGATCTTATGCATGGTTTCCTGCGGATTGTCGGCAATCTCGCCTAGCGGCGGCATATCCTTGATCTTCGCGCCGTCATCGCCGTGGCAGCCGGCACAAACCGTCGCGTAGAGCGGTTCCCCTACCGTAGCATCTCCCGTTGATTTGCCGTCCGCTATGTGGGCTGATGTATCGAATTGCCCATTGGATACGAAAATCGCCAGATCCGCCACTGCCTGATCGTCCATGAGATCGGATCCGAAGTTATGCGGCTCGCCGCGAATTGCGGCTGTGATGGCGGCCGGGTCTCCCCCGGACACACCCTCAATGCCCTTGATTCCCGTGAAGTGCGATCCCGAGGAATAACGACCTTTCGGGCCGATATAATCCCAGCCGTGGCATTCTTTACAGCGCCATGTCGATGATCCTGACTTCTCGGCGCTAGCGGGATATGCGGCGTGGGTGTCGCCCGGTTCTGCGCCTTTCAAGACCTTCCACCATTTGTCGTAAAGCTGACCACCGCGCACAATGCTTGCGGCATTTTCAGTCGCCAAATCCTGAGCTTGGGCATTTGGCGCGGCAAATATCGTAGCTCCAATTGCTAAAGCGATGATTCTTCCGGCACGTAACATCTTGTCCTCCCTGATATCATCAATCTTGAATGAACGGCATCAGGCTGCAATGCATCATCCCAAAACACAAGGAATTTCATTCAGGTTTCGCGAGGGATAGGTGGCCCGGTGCCCGGCACCCAGGCCGGAGAAAATGGACCTGAACAAGGGCTCTTGCGGTATCGCCGTTTCGGTCCATTCCTGCATGTGGGTCTGAACGCGCGTGTCCGTGTCGCGACGTTGTCGCGATGTCGGGGTTGGGCTCGGAGTCTTGGCCGCGCACGCCAATATGTCCACGCCGTCGAAAACGTATCCTTCAACCTGGCGGAAGGCGAGACGCTGTCGATCGTCGGGGAATCGGGCTGCGGCAAGTCGACAATCGCCCGATCGCTCCTGCGGCTGGTTGAGCCCGTCTCGGGAACCGCTCATCTTGCCGGCGAGGATATCCTGGCGATGGACCGGCCGGCGCTGAACGCCGCCCGCCAGCGCATGCCGATGGTTTCCCAGGATCCGCTCTCGAGCCTCAATCCGAGGATGAGGACCGGCGAGGCTCTCATGGAGCCGATCATCGTGCACGGACTTGCCGGACGCTCCGAGGCACGCGACCGCGCCGCCGATCTGATGACGCGAGTCGGCCTTTCGCCGGACATGCTCGACCGATTTCCGCATGAGTATTCGGGCGGACAGCGCCAGCGCATCTGTATTGCCCGGGCGCTCTCGCTCCAACCGAAGCTGCTGATCGCCGATGAAGCAGTCTCCGCCCTCGACGTCCGTGTGAAGGCGCAGGTAGCGAATCTGCTGATGAAGCTTCAGGAAGAGTTGGGCCTGGCAATGCTGTTCATCTCCCACGACATGGCCGTGGTCGAGCGGATCAGCCATCGCGTCGCGGTGATGTATCTCGGCGAGATTGTCGAGGTCGGTCCGCGGGCCGCCGTCA
>JAAEOR010000912.1 GCA_024222895.1 Hyphomicrobiales bacterium
ATCAACGCGGCGCTGATCGACGCCGCACTGGAAGCAAGGCGGCGCGGCGTCTCGACCATCGGCATCAGTTCCCGCCGCCATGCCGAGGCGGCCGCCAAGGATCACCCGGCTCGCCACCCGACCGCCCAGAACCTGCACGACATCGTCGACATCGCCATCGACACCAAGGTCGAGACCGGTGACGCGGTCGTCGACATCCCGGGCCTCGGCGAGCCGATCGCTGCCGCCTCTACATTTGCCAACGCCTTTGCACTCAACTGTCTGCTGATCCGTACCGTCGCCAAACTGGTCGAACAAGGCGTCGAGCCGCCGATCTGGCGCAGTGGTAATGCGCCAGGCGGCGACGAGGCCAATGCCCGCTTCGTCGATCGCTTCCGCGATCGGGTCGCCGGACTTTGACCGCGACCGTCCTTTCCGGACGGGACCCGGTCACGGGCCGGACGCTCAACGTCTCCATCACCGGCGGCAGGATTGCCGCGATCGCGACCGGTGACGAAACGGAAGCCGCCTGGATCGCGCCGGGCCTTGTCGACCTGCAGGTCAACGGCTATGGCGGCCACGACTTCAATAGCGATGGCCTGACACCGGGCGCCGTTGCAGCGGTTTTTGCGGCGCTACGAGACCGCGGGACAACAACGTTCCTGCCGACCCTGATCACCGCGGCTGAGGAAACCATCGCGGACCGGGCCCGGACCATCCAGGCCGCCCGTGATGCCGATCCCGTGCTTGCCGATGCGATCCCCTGCATTCATGTGGAGGGACCGCATCTGTCGCCCCGCGACGGCCCGCGCGGCGCCCACCCGGCCACCCACATCCGGCCACCCGACCTGGCCGAGTTCGACCGCTGGCAGGCGGCCTGCGGCAACCTGATCGGCATGGTGACCCTGTCACCGCATGATCCGGGTGCCCCGGACTATATTCGCGGTCTCGTGGACCGGAGGGTTCAAGTGGCGATTGGCCACACCGACGCGACGCCAAAACAGATCAGCGCGGCGGTCGACGCCGGAGCGACCCTCTCCACCCATCTCGGCAACGGTGCCGCCGCCACACTGCCGCGGCATCCGAACTTCATCTGGACCCAACTCGCCGATGACCGGTTGACCGCGACTTTCATCGCCGACGGTCACCACCTGCCGGCGGATGTCCTGAAGGCGATGATCCGCGCCAAGGGCCTCGACCGGGCGGTCCTGGTCTCCGATGTGGCGGCGCCGGGCGGTCAGCCACCGGGCCTCTACGACCAGCCGATCGGCGGACGGGTCGAACTCTCGGCCGATGGACGTCTTGCCATGGCCGGCACGCCCTACCTCGCCGGGGCGGCGGTTCCTTTGTCGGTCGGCATCGCGACCGCGGTGCGCGACGCTGGTGTGTCCCTCGCCGACGCCTTGCGGATGGCGACCGACAATCCCGGGCGATTCGTTGGCAACCGCGGCATAATGACGGTCGGCGCCCCCGCCGATCTCATCCGCTTCACCTGGCACCCGGGTGCGACCGACCTGGACATCGACATGGTCCTGGTCGGCGGTCGGGAAGTGTCATGACCGTTCAAGCAGGCACAGCGGTCGTCGATATCACACCACCGGCCGGCCTTGCCATGGCCGGGTTTGCCGCGCGCCAGGGCACCGCCACAGGCACCCACGATCCACTCACCGTGCGAGCGGTGGCGATCGACGACACCGCCGTCCTGGTCGCCGATGTAATTGGCCTCGACGAAGAATTCTGTGCTCGCGTTCGGAACCGCGCCACGCTGCCGGCCGATTGTATTGTAGTGGCCGCGCTGCACACGCATGGCGGACCGGCGGTCATGCCGGGGAGTCTGTTCAGTCCGGTCGACGGTGACTACTACGGTCGCCTGGAGGACGCCTGTGTGACCGCACTCGATCAGGCTGCTGCCGCCCGGCGACCGGCGCAACTATACTTCGGCGCCGGCCATGATCCCGATGTGGCGCGCAACCGCCGGCACCCAGACGGACTGGTGGACGGCGCCGTTCCGGTGCTGCGCATTCACGGGAAAGACAACCGCGGGATCGCCGTTGTCACCGCCTATGCCTGCCACCCGGTCGTGCTTGGTGCCGACAACACGCTGTGGACAGCCGATTATCCCGGCGTTGTCCGCGATGCGCTTGAAGAAGCCCACCCGGGTGCTGCTGCCCTGTTCATGACCGGTTGCTGCGGCGACGCCAATCATGGCCACAGCGCCGCTTCATCACTCACCACGGCCGCCAACCCGGATCGGACGTTCGATCGAGCGGCCACACTGGGCCGCCGGATCGCCGATGCCGCGCTTGCTGCCGAGCAAGATCCGTTGTCGGGTAAGACCGGCGCTGCCAACGCCGCGGTCGGCCTCGACTTTGCCCGCCGAGAAGCGGAGGACCCCGAGACCCTGGCCGCCCGATGGCGTGCCACGGCGCGCGACGCCGATCCGGTTGCGGCTGCAATCCACACGATCTGGGCGACTTGGGCGGAAACCACGATGGCGACCCCCCTCAACCCATTCCCGGCGCGCGTCACCGTCCTTGACTGGGGTGGCGCATTGTTGGTCGCCTTACCGGGAGAGATATTCGCCGAGACCGCTCTGGCGATCCGGGACCAACTGCAAGCTGCCGGCATTCGCCAACCGGCGTTCGTAGTCGGCTACGCCGATGCCAACCCCGGCTATATTCCGCCGGCCTCGGAGTTTGCCCATGGCGGTTATGAGGTCGACGAGGCCCACCGCTTCTACAACCGCCCTGCAACCTTTGCGCCCGGCGCGGCCGAGCGGCTAGCCGTTGAGGCAGTGACGCTGGCGGCGTCGCTGACCCGCGCCTGATCTCTCATGCGGGGCGACAATCAGTCGATTTTGGTCGACCCACTATCTTTGCAAACCTTGACACGCAACCGGTTGCATAGCACTCTTCACCGTCACCGCAATTCCAAGAAAATCCTGTTGAACGGAGGACGCTATGAAAGCTCTCGCAGGGACGTCGCGGATCGCCAGCGTTGCCCTTCTTATGGCGGGCACCGCGCTCGCCGGATCGACCGTCGTGAACGCCCAGGAAATCACCATCTGGAGCGGATTCCCCGAAATGGTTCCCTTCTACGAGCATGTCGCCGAAGGCATGGCGGAGAGCCACCCCGATCTGACCGTCGTCGTCGAGGCCATTCCGCTTCGCGAACACGAAAAGCGCATCGCCCTGTCACTACCCGCCGGCCAGGCCGCCGATGTCATCGAGCTCGGCGCTTCGACCGCCCAGCGCTATCTCGAAGCGGATCTGTTCCAGCCGGCGGCATCCTCCGCAGCCGACCTCGTCAGTAACGGTACCGCATTCGGCGAATTTTTCGTCGACCAGGCGAGCAATGGCGGGACCGTCTACGCGGTGCCATTGTTCCGCGGCCAGTCCGCGCTCTACTACAACACCGGCATGTTCGCCGCAGCCGGATTGGACGCACCACCGGCGACCATGGACGACATCATGGCGTTCTCGGAGAAGCTGACTCAGCGCGACGATAACGGCAATCCGGTGGTCAGCGGCTGGAGCCTGCGCTTCAGCGGCGGTGGTCAGGGCATTGCCGAGAAATTCTGGATCAACCTGTTCCAGTTCGGCGGTTCGGTGATCGAGCAGGACGACAGCGGCATGTGGAAGGCGAACTTCGCCAATGAGGCCGGACGCAAGGCACTCAGCCAGTATCTCGACAGCGTCTTTGTCGACAAGACTGTGACACCGGAAATGCCCGCCGACGCCGAGGCCTTCGAGCGTGAGCAGACCGCCATGTTCATCCGCGAGTCCTGGGTGATCGGCGACATCGCCAGCAAGGCGCCCGACCTCAGCTACGCCACATCAACCTTGCCGACCGGATCGATAGTCGTACCGGTCAACCTCTATGTCTCGACCGATGGCGACGCGGGCAATGCTGCCTGGGACTTCGCAGCTACCGCCACCAGCCCGGAAAACCAGACCTGGCTCCTGGACAATGTCGGCTGGTTGCCTAATCGGGCCGATGTCGACTATTCGGCGGTGGTGGAAAAGACACCGGCCATCGGCGCCTTTGTCGACTATCCGGACGACTACGGGTTCTTTGCACTGCCGGCGATCGGACCGATTGAGGAGGTGCTGACCCGCCTCGCAGAGCGCCTGGTTCCGGCCTATAACGATGCATCGCTGGCCGGCGACGATGCCAAAATCGACACCTTCCTTCAGGAAGCCGCCGCAGAGATCGACGGCATCCTGGAGCGCGAAGGTCTGCTCTCGACGCAATAGGAGAGCAGGCTTGCCGGGCGACCGGCAGCGGATAGAAACTGGTCACCGGCTTGCCATTGCGATGGCGAGCCGGTTTGGCAGGTGGGCATGCGACGCCGGCTCTGGATCTTCGCAGTTCTGACGATTCTGCCGACCCTGGTGGTCTTTACCTGGGTCCGCATCATTCCGATCGGCGAGATCATCCGCCTCAGCTTCCACCGCTGGGACATCCTCTCCAAGCACAAGCCGTTCATCGGCTTTGAGAATTATCGCGAGCTCTTTAGCGACTCCCTGTTCCTCACCGCTTTACAGAACACCACCATCATCGCGTTCGGCGTTTTGGTGGTGACACTGCCGCTGGCGATGGTGCTGGCCACTCTGATTTTCTACCGGACCCGCTCCCGCTTCGCCGCTTTCTACGAAACGTCGATCTTCATCCCCCATATCGTCTCCCTGGTGCCGGCGGCGATGGCGTGGAAGTGGATCTTCGACGCCCAGCTCGGCCCTCTCAATGCCTTCCTCGGCATCTTCGGCATCGAGCCGAAGGCGTGGCTGTTCGATCCGGTGCTGTCGGTGATCTGCGTCATCGTTCTGGTGTCATGGCAGGCGCTCGGCTACTCGGTGCTGATCTATCTGGTCGGATTGCGCAACCTGCCGCGCAGCCTCTACGAGGCCGCCGCACTCGACGGCGCGACGCCGCTGCAATCCTTCCGGCTGATCACCATCCCGCTGCTGAAGCCGATCACCCTCTATGTGTCGGTGGTGACGCTGGTAGTCGGGTTCAACGTCTACGCCCAGGTCTTCGTGCTGGCCTCCGACGCCCAGGGCGCGCCCGGCCGACTGGTGCGGGTTCTGGTCCTCGATATGATCGAGAACAGCTTCCGAAATTTCCGGGTCGGCTACGCCGCGTCAGAGGCGGTCATCCTTCTCACGATCGTGCTGGTTCTGACGCTGATCCAGTTCTCCCTGCTGCGCGACAGGTCACGCTGATGAGCGAGAAAAACGCAACGACCGAAGGCAGCGGCTTCGCCGGAGCAACCCGCAATATCGTGTTGGAGCGGCTGGTCGACGTCGCCCTGATCATCTTCGGCCTGCTGATGCTGCTGCCGCTGGTTTTGCTGGTCGCCAACGGTTTCAAGACGCCGGAGGAAATCTTGCAATGGCCGCCGACAATCCTCCCCACCAACCCGACCCTCGATAACGCCAAGGTGGTGTTGGCTGAGACGCCATTGTTGCGCTGGATCGCCAACACCCTGATGTTTGCGGTCACCTCGACCATTGCGATCCTGATCACCTCGGTGACAGCAGGCTACATCCTGGCGAAGTTTCCCTTTCGCAGCATGCATGTGATCTTCGCGGTGATCCTGGCGACGGCCATCGTGCCGTTCGAGGTCTACATGATCCCGCTCTATTTCCAGGTCCAGGAGCTTGGCCTGCTGAACTCGGTGGCTGGCCTGCTGATCGGCTACCTGGTCATGAGTTTCGGCATCTTCCTCATTCGTCAGAACGTGCTGTCATCGATTCCCGACGAGTTGCTCGACGCCGGCCGGGTCGACGGTGCCAGCGAAGGCCTGATCTTTGTGCGGATCGTCGTGCCGCTGCTGCGCGGCCCGATGGGGGCGCTGGCCGTTCTCGCTTTCTTCCAGGCCTGGACCGCGTTCACCTGGCCGCTGATTGTCAATAGCAAGCGCCAATTCTATACCGTCGAGGTCGGCCTCGCCCTGTTCCAGACCGGCTTCACCGTCGATATCGGCAAGCTCAGCGCTGCTGCTGCCATCGTCCTGATCCCCAGTGTCACGATCTTCACGTTGTTACGGCGCAACTTCGTCCGCGGCATCGCTACCGGCGGCGTCAAGGAATAACAACGTGGCCGGCGCCTTTCTCTCCGAAGCGCGTGCCACCTATGTGGACATCAACGCCGGCAACCTGGATTGGATGCTGGCGCGCCCGCGGCTCCACGGCGCCTTCCTCAACACCAAGGTCAACAGCATCACGCTGGCCGACTATGACCGCTCCGACGGCTGGCGCAGTCCCGATTTCATCTATGGCTGGATCCAGGGGCGCGGGCTGGAAGCGCTGGTCAGTCATGCGGCGTTCTTCGAGAACGAAGACCCGGCCCTCGCCGCCCGGCTCCTGACAACCGCCGAGCCGCTCTACCGCACGCTTCGCGATCTCCACGACGCCCACGGGCATGGCTACTTCGTCTATGACGGCGCTCTCGAACCCGTTAGCCCCGGCGAAGACGGCGCACCGCGCCCGAGCCAGCGAACGCCGGACCTGTTCACCTTTGCCGATATCTTTGTTGCCAAGGGCCTGCTGACCGCGGCGCGCCGGTTCGACACCACCGCGGTCGACGGCGATCGGCGGCGGTTAGTCGAGATCGCGGCGGCGATCGAGGACGGCCGTTTTGTCGAAGAGCACGCCAACGCCGACGGGGACCCGGTGGTGATCACCGACTACGGGCCGCGCATGATCCTGCTCGGTGCCGCACCGATGCTCGATGTGCCCGACACCGCTTTCGCCAGCCGGTTCATCGACTATGTGCTGAAACACAACCGGGCACACACGCACGCCGGCGCTGTGGCGCTTTCCGATCACGCCGGCCAGGATCTCTGCAATCCCGGCCATGCCATCGAGTTCGCCGGTTACGGCCTCGAGGCGATGGTTGACGCAAACGACCCGCGGACCGCCGACCTGAACGCGATCCTGCTGGGTGCCTTTGAGCTCGGCTTTGAGCCGCCAGGTATCTGCCTCAGCGTATCCCTGTCGACCGGTGCGCCGGCTAGTTCCTACTACCCGTGGTGGCCGCTGCCGGAAGCGATCGGCGCCGCCGCTGCTGCGTATCGGCGCTCCCGCGACCCGGCGGTTCTCGATCTCTGGCAGCGCGCCCATGCTGCGTTCCTGACTAATTATTGGCGCGCCGACGCCGGCCTCGCCTATCAGACCCGCGATGCCAACGGCCCGATCGACTACGTCCCGGCCACCCCGGATCTCGATCCGGGCTATCACACCGGGCTGAGCTTGCTGCGCGCTATTTGTGCGATCGATGCGGTGGAGTATGAGGGTCAGGTGTGACCCGGTCCCTGCGCTGAGGTATGCGCGTTCTGCCCGCGCAACGGACTCGCCTCACGCCCCGTGTGTCAGCGGTCATGTGGCGCAGGATGCTTACAACTCGATGGGTTCGCGATCCCGGCCCTCGGTCTGCGGCTTCCGTAGTGCACTCGCGCTCAGGTCCGTCGCGTTGCATCGGAACAAACACTCTGGCTGACAGCGATGCGGGCCCGCTCGCCGGGCTGCTCCAAGACTGGCTTGAACCAACTGACACAAGTGTTACGCTAAACTAATCCAATCTATGGGCCTCGCGCCAACGGAAGAGTAGCCTGACGAGCGAACGTCCCGGACGCGGTTGCACGACGGGGGGCACCTCCAAGTTCTCAGTGTTTAAAGGGAGAGAAACTCATGAACACTGCCGAAGCGTTGGATACTCTGGGTGTCAAGACGGATGCGATATCTGACGAACAGCGCCGCCAACTTGACGATGACGGATTCTTCGTTGCCGAGGCTTTCTTCAGTAAGAAAGCGACTGACGAGATGCGCTCGGAATTCGACCGGTTGCGCGAAATAGAAGGGGATTTCGGCGGTCACGAAGTGCACATCGAACCCGGTGCACCGCGGTTGTCCAATCTCTTCAACAAATCGCCCGCCTTCGATCGCTGCCTTGCCTGCGCCCCGACCCTGGCAGCGGCCCACCATCTCCTTGGCGAAATCCACACCTACTCCCTGAACGCACGGAATCCACTCCAGGGCCAGGGCCAGCAAGTGCTCCATTCAGACGTTCCGCGCACCGCCCCCGACGACTGGCGGGTGGTGAATTCAATGATCATGCTGGATGACATGACCGAGGAAAACGGCGCGACACGTGTGGTGCCAGGTTCCCATCGCTGGGTGTCGCTCAACGTGCCGGACGTCAACATGGCGGAGGTCAAGCACATCGAAGTGACGCCGGAAGATCGCAAAATCATGCCCGAGGATGCCGAGGCCCCTTACCCGGGTGAACTCCTGCTGACCGGCGAAGCCGGCACGGTCGCCGTGATCAACGGTCATACCTGGCACGGCGGAACCGCAAACCGCAGCGGTGCGCCACGCCGCGTTCTGCATTTGGCGATCGGTAGACGTGACATCCCGCAGCAGTCCGTCGAACGGGATTTTCTCACGGACAGTCTTTACGAGCGCACCAACGACGCGATGAAGTACTTGCTGGATATCGAAGGTGCAGAACCGAAGATCCGTGGATACCCGCCGCTTCCCACCGAGGCCCGGGTGTGGACGGCCGCGGAGGCTGTCGACAAGGCGTCGTAGAACAACGACGTCTCGCCAAGCGGGATTGTTTAAGTGGGGCCGGCAGGCCCAGCGTCTGAAGGCCTGTTCCTGCTAGCCGTTTGCGAAGAGGAGAGCGATGCAAGGATTTCATGTGGAAATTGGGGCAACAGTCAGCTTCAGCAAAACCGTGTCAGAAAGCGACGTTTACTTGTTCGCGGGAATAACCGGCGACTTATCGCCCAACCACGTCAACAAAGCCTATATGGAAAAATCGAGCTATGGCCGGCTGATGGCCCATGGCGCATTGATGGTTGGATTCATGTCCACCGCCTCCACTATGGCAATCGCTCATACCCGCGATACAGACGAAACGCCAGTGTCGCTCGGCTATGACAGGATCCGGTTCCTCAAGCCGGTCTTTCTGGGCGATACCATCACCGTACATTACGAAATCACCGAGATCGACGTGGAGCGCAAGCGCTCAGTCGCAACGGTTCGTATTACCAATCAAGACGGGGAACTGACCACGGTAGCTCAACACATCCTGAAATGGGTGCCCAATGATGAGGCGGTTGGATGAGCTTCGATCTGAAGGGAAGATGATCGCAGAATTGGGGCCTGCGATGGTTCCATCCAAGACTCGTCCAACCGGTGGTGGGAATTCTAAGTCTATGTCCGCTCCACTGAAATTGGCTCGGTTTGCCCGCTGCGGGTTTTCGCGCCGATTATTAGCGAGCGAGACCGCTTCGCATTAGTTGCAGTACGCGCCACGAGGAATTTGCAAGAGCATGTCCAAGGTCATCGATGCCCCCACCGCCGCCCGTCTCGTGCGCGATGGCGATAGTGTTGTGTTCGGCGGCTCAGGCGGTGGCCATGGCGTCGCGGAGGATGTGATCATCGCTCTTCGAGAACGTTTCCGCGCCACCGGTTCGCCGCGCGGGTTGACTCTCACCAGCATCGTCTCATTGGGCGACTGGGACAGTGCTGGCTTCAATCATCTTGCTCTTCCAGGGCTCGCCCGGCGGGTCATTAGCGGCGGCCTGAACAATTGTCCCAAGATGGCGGAACTCGCCCTTGCCGACGAAATCGAGGCCTACACCTTGCCACAGGGTGTGTTGTCTCAGCTGTGCCGCGACATGGCAGCTGGCCGGCCGGGATTGTTGACCACGACCGGTCTCAATACATTTGTCGATCCTCGCCATGGCGGCGGCCGACAGAGCGCATGCGCGACAGAGGATCTGGTCGAATTAGTCACGATCGGAAACGGGGACTACCTGCTTTACCGGTCAATTCCGATCGATGTTGCGGTCATTCGCGCTACAACGGCGGACGAGAACGGCAATGTCACAATGGAGGACGAGGCGTATTTCGGCGAGAACTTCTCCATCGCGGCAGCTGCGCGGCGGCGTGGCGGGGTTGTTATCTGCCAGGTTCAGCGACTGACTACCGCAGGTACACTCAATGGAAAGCAGGTCAAGGTTCCGGGCGCGCTGATTGATTATGTGGTCGAGGCGCCTGACCAACGGCAAACCTACGAAACCGCCTACGACCCGGCCTATGCCGGCTTGGTGCGCCGGCCCGACGCTGCCTTCGCCGCCCTCCCACCCGGCATTCGTAAGGCAATCGCCAGGCGCGGTGCAATGGAATTGTTCCCGGGCGCACTGGTCAATCTTGGCTTTGGCGTATCCAACGGCATTTCCGCCGTCGCCGCTGAAGAGGGATTCTACAAGGAGCTGACCCTGACCGTGGAGCAGGGGATTTTCGGCGGCGTCCCGGCCACCGGCAAGGACGCTGGCGCCGGTTTCAATTACGACATGATCGTGAACCAGCCCGATCAGTTCGACTTCTACGATGGCGGCGGGCTCGACCTTGCCTTCCTTTCATTCGCCGAGGTCGACAGGGAAGGCAATGTCAATGTCAGTCGCTTTGGGCACTCGATCGGCGGTCCCGGTGGATTCATCAACATCAGCCAGGGTGCCCGGAAAGTAGTGTTTTCGGGAACGCTCACGACCAACGGTCTCCGGATTGGACCCGACGGTGAGGGCGGCGTGAACCTGGAGCGCGAGGGGACAGTCCGAAAATGGACACAGAGCGTGCATCAGCTCACATTCAGCGGCCGCTACGCGCTGGAGCGCGGGCAGGAGGTCATGTACATCACCGACCGCGCAGTATTCAGATTGACCGCCGCTGGCATGCAGTTGGTCGAGGTCGCAACTGGTATCGATATCGAACGTGACGTCCGAACACAGATCGGTTTCCCGATCCACGTCCCGGAACAGCCGCGACTGATGGACGAGCGACTGTTTCTCGATCGGCCAATGAACCTGGCACCCGAATTCCGCGCCCGGGGCGCCGCCCGCCGTGTCCGCCGACCGAGCGTTCGATGACGAACCAACCTGCGGGACCGGCTGACGGACAGGACATATACTGGGGAGGATCGCTCTATGGTCGATACATCACGGGCCTCGGACGTCGCCGAAGTGCTCATCATTGGTGCTGGCGCATCGGGCGCGGTAGCCGCTAAACACCTCGCTGAAGCCGGTGTCGGCGTTGTATGCCTGGAACAAGGACCGATAGTCGATGTCGGCGAGTATTCAGGCGACAAACCGGAATGGGAATTGCTGGCACAGAAGCGATGGCATGCGAATCCCAACGTGCGCTGTCTTGAAAGCGACTATCCCATCAACACCTCGCAGACCGACGTCGATCCGGTGATGTACAATGCCGTCGGCGGCAGCACGATCCTCTACAGCGCGCACTGGCATCGATTCACGCCGTCCGATTTCCGCGTCAAGACGCAGGATGGCGTCGCCGACGATTGGCCGTTCGCCTACGAGGACCTGGAGCCATTCTATGACATCATGGATGTCGAAATGGGCGTCTCCGGTCTCGCTGGCGACCCTGCCCACCCGCCGATGACACCCCCACCGCTGCCGCCGCTACCGATCGGCCGCACCGGCCTGAAGGCGGCAGAAGGAATGCACAAACTGGGCTGGCATTGGTGGCCAGGTTACCAAGCAATCCCGTCGCGCCCCTACCGCCGGCTCAGCCAGTGCGCGCGCCGCGGCACATGCAAGCAGGGTTGTCCCGAACAAGCCAAGGGCTCGTTTGATATCACTCACTGGCCGGATGCCATTGCCCATGGCGCCAAGCTGATCACCGGCGCACGGGTGCGTGAAATCACCGTCGACGCTCGCGGCCGCGTCTCTGGAGCCATCTATGTCGATCGCGCCGGTGTCGAGCATAGGCAAAAGGCCGAACGAGTCATCGTCTGCGCCAACGGTATCGGCACACCGCGCTTGTTGTTGCTGTCAGCTTCGGGACGCTATCCGGACGGCCTGGCCAACAGCTCCGGCTTGGTCGGCAAGAATCTTATGCACCACCCGAATGCTACCGTTGTTGGCTGCTTCGACGAGCCGCTGGACGGCTGGATGGGTCCGTTCGGCGAAGCGATTAATTCCAAGCAGTTTTACGAGACCGACACGTCGCGCGGGTTTGTGCGCGGCGGCAAATGGAATGTGTGCCCGACGGGGGGACCAATGCGCGCGTATCCGAAGGACGATCAGTGGGGCGCCGAACTGCATCGCAACACGCGGCGATACATGGGTCGTTCGTTCGAGTGGGCCGTCAGCGCTGAAGATCTGCCCCTGGAAAGCAACCGTGTCGTCCTTGATCCAGAACTCACCGATTCAGATGGCGTTCCCGCACCGAAGATACGGTACCGCGTTCAGGAGAACACGGTCCGCATTCTCGATTTCAACGTGGCGCGCATGGAGGAGGCTATGGCCGCCTCCGGGGCCACCGAAATGATTAGCAACAAGCTCGTACGAGAATGCGGCTGGCATCTGTTGGGAACCTGCCGCATGGGATCAAATCCGGATTGCTCGGTTGTCGACCAATGGGGTCAGAGCCATGATGTGCCCAACCTCTACATCCTCGACGGCAGCGTATTTGTTACTTGCGGCAGCGTAAATCCAACCGCCACGATCTGCGCCGTCGCACTCCGGTGCGTGCTGAACATGATCGAAGTCGGAGGCGAAAGGGAGCGGGCGACATGAGCAACGCATTGACGGATGATGATCGCAAGGCCCTCGCGGCGATCGCCGACGTCTTGATCCCCGAACGTGAGGGCATGCCGTCGGCAAGTCAGGTCGGCGTGCACGACGCGGCCATTGATCGTGTACTCGACCTCCGGCGCGACTTGCTGCAGCTCCTGCTGCGTGGCCTACATGCGCCCGCCGGCGACACCGCAAAACAGACTGTGGAAGCGCTAGACAGCAACGATCCCGCTGCGCTGAAGGCCATTGGCGAGGCAGCTAAGGCCGCCTACTATATGGAGCCGAGGGTGCGCGCGCTGCTCGGCTATCCCGGTCAACAGAGCCGGCCGGCGACGGCGGATGAAGAGGGTGACTATCTGCGGGACGGCATGTTGCAAGCGGTAATGGATCGCGGACCGATCTACCGCCGATGCTCGCCCGACAAGAAGGGCGACCATCCATTGGAGAGCTCCGAAAGTTGATCCGGATTACTTGCGTTTGAACATTGCCGGCCGTTTTTCAGCGAAGGCGCGGCGCCCTTCCTGGGCATCCTCGGTAGCAAAACAGATCGTGCCGAGGTCGCGCTCGTAGGCGATGGCATTCTCGTATGACATGCCGCACATGGCCCGCAAATTGATCTTGGCGGTTTCTGCAGCGATAGGCGCGCGTGAAGCGATTGTGCGGGCCAGTATCCGAGCGGTCGTGGTGAGAGATTGGCGGGCGACGATCTTGGATACCAGATACCAGGCCCCGCCTAACGGCAGTCATTGCGTCGATAGGGTCGCCGGTCATCAACATCAGAGCAGCGTTGGTTTGTCCGATCGACGCGGCTAGGCATGCGACCATTCCCCCACCGCCGATCCAGCCCAGTTTGATTTCCGGCGCTCCGAACGTGGCGTTTTCCGAAGCAATCCGAATATCGCAAGCCAGTGCGATTTCGAGCCCGCCACCGAGTGCGCAGCCATTGATGGCCGCAATCACAGGCTTGCGGAGCGCTCGAATCGCATCGCAATAATGCGGTCGGTTTCGAAAGTTCCAGGCCGTCGAATTGTCGTCGAGCGCACTGATGTCCGAGCCGGCGCAAAACGCACGGTCGCCGGCGCCGGTTATGATCAAGCAACGAATGCCATCGTTCGCATTCATGTCTTCGACCGCCGTCGCCAATACCTCTGTCATTTCAGGCGTAACGACATTCAGCTTGTTGGGGCGGTTAAGCGTAATTACGCCCACGAATTCGTCGTTCTCTACCTTGATTTTGGCGCTCATGCGGGCGTCCTCCGGTTGCACCTGCTGAGTCCGGATTAGAAGCCCTGGACAGGCGCGGCCACACAAACAGGTGACCCGGGATCGCTAGTCCACGTATGTCCGCTTGTGAAGCTGTGGACATCGGGTAATCGCGGCGGCGGCCTGACATCCCGATAATGCCGTGATCCGGGTATTGGCTCGGTTGATCTCGGATTGTTGGAGGAAGCTTGATGGCCCATTCGGTAGGCTTGGACGTATCCCAGAAGACGACAGCGATCTGCGTCGTTGATGCAAGCGGCAAGACGATCCGGCGCGGAGTATGTGGTTCGGAGTTAGGACAAGGAAGCGTTTGGGACTGAGGGTCGCACCCGTGATGCTGGCCGGCGTTGTGTCCGCCATGGTTGCCGGTACGCTCTCCCCCCGGGCTGGCGCGGGACAATCTCGGGATCGGGATGGCCATGAGGACACACAACTCAGCCGGGATGACAGTCTGATGTCGCATTGATGGAAAGAAAGCCGAGGAACCTGATGTCACGCGTTCGCTGCAGTGGGCGAGCGACGGCATCAGTCTGATGAACGTTCTCCAGTTCCACCCAGCTGGTGATCAAGGGTTTGCTCCTGGGCTTTGCGGTGGTGTTCGACGTGCTGACCCGCCCCGGCGGCAGGCGTTTCTATCAGGGCGCATTTCTCACTTGTCTGCCGCCCGGCGTGACCCATCCCGGCGGGCGGCCAGCCAGATCATCAACAGCGACGTCGTCAGGATCAGCGTCGCAAGGGCGTTGATCGACGGTGAGAAACCCGTGCGCATCATTGCCCACAGCATGATCGGCAGGGTGTTCTGATCGCCCACCAGGAAAAGGCTGATCAGCGTCTCGTCGAAGGAGAGCGTAAACGCCAGGATCGCCGCCACGCCGATGGCGCCACGGATCTGCGGCAGGATCACCCGCCAAAAAGTCTGCATCGGCGTCGCCCCGAGATCCATGGCTGCCTCGATCAAACTGTGTCCCATCTGAGTCAGCCGGTTGTGGATCAACCGGTAGACAATGGCGAGGACGAACAGCGAATGTCCGATGATCACGGCCGTCAACCCGGTGGGGACACCGATTTCGCGCAGGAACACCAGGAGCGATAGCCCGACCACCAGCGGCGGCAGCACGAACGGCAGGACAATCAGCAGGTCGAGCACCAGTGCCGCCCGCCGGATCGCCCAGAACTGGTAGAGCGCCATCAGGATCGCGATCACGATCGCGGCGAAGACGCTCCCGAACCCGACGATCAGCGTATTGATCATCGCATCGACGATCTGGCGATCGTCGAAGACCCCGGCGTACCATTTCAAGGTTGGCGCAGAGAAATCGAAGTTGCCGAAATCGTCGAGATAGAACGATCCGAGCACGACGATCGCCACCGGCGCAAGCAGCGCAAGCAGCAGCAGGACAAACAGCACCGACAGCAGAAACAGAACAAAGCGCTCGACCCGGCTCACAGCGACACCCCCGCCCGGCGGGTGATCCAGGTGGCCAGTGCGACGACAGCGAGAGAGACGAAGAGAATGCTGGCCGCCATGGCCGCACCGAAGGTCCACTCGTAGGCGAGGCCAAACTGGCTCCAGACCAGCTTCCCATAGGTGAAGCCGCGCGTACCCCCCATCATCTGCGGCGTGACGAAATCGCCGAGCGCCAGCACGAACACGAACATGCCGCCGATCGCGGTGCCCGGCAGGCTGAGTGGAAAGATCACCCGCCAGAAGGTCTGGCCGGGCCGGCCGCCGAGGTCGGCCGAAGCATGAACGAGGCTTTTCGGCACGTTGATCAGGCTGGCATAGATCGGCAGCACGACGAACGGCAGGTAGACCAGCACCATGGTGAAGAAGACCGCTTCCTGGCTGAACAAAAGCGCGCTGATTGGCAGGTCGAGGCCGATGGCGTCGCCCATGCGCTTCAGATAGCCGTTGCCACCCAGCAGGCTCCGCAGCGCATAGAGCTTGATGATGTAGCTCATGAACAAGGGTGCGACGAGCAGCGCCAGCAGGACACCGCGAAGCGAACCGCGCGCCCGGGTCACCAGATAGGCGGCCGGATAGCCGACCAGCAAATCGAGTATGGCAACGCCGACGGCAATCTGGACGGTGATGAAGAAGACCCGCAGATAGATCGGATCGGACCACCAGCGGACGTAGTTATCGAAGGTGAGGTCGGGGACGAACTGGTTGTCGACCTTGCTCCAGAAGCTGAAGAAGAAGAACGATGCGATGGGAACCGCAACGAAGACGATCGGTGCGAGCCAGATCAGAACCGCGAGCAGCGTCGCGCCGGTACTCCGTGTCCGGCGCTGATCGGGCCCGGAAAGAGCGGCGGCGACCATCAGTGCCTCACGCGACCGTGTAGGATTGGAGCGCGTCCCGGTTCAGCACGACCCCGAGGCCGGGCTTGGTCGGGGGCGACAGCGAACCATCGGCGAAGGTGAGATCCTCGTCGGCAAGCTCGCGGCGCAGCGTCTCGAAGCAAAGCTGCTGCGGCAGATACTCGATGAAGGCGCAGTGGGGTGTGTTGAAGGCAAGATGGGCGGTGGCGGAAATCGAAATCGCCGTCTTCCAGCAATGGGGCACGATCGTGACGCCACGCTCGGCCGCCATCTCGCAAACGATCTTCGCCTCGGAAAGGCCGCCGACCCGGCCGACATCCGGCTGGGCGATCTGCACCCTGCCGATGTCCATCAGTTCCCTGAACTCGTGGCGAGTAGCAAGCCACTCACCCGCCGCGATCTTCATCGGCGCTGCTTCGGCCACAATCGCCAGCTGATCCGTGTCGTCCGACCAGACTGGCGTTTCGAGGAAGAACAGGTCGAACTCGGCCCAGTCCTTGATCACGTCCAGACAGCTCCTGGCGTCAGGCCAAAGGTAGCCGACATCGACCATCAGCGTCGGATCGTCGCCGACGGCTGCCCGGACCGCGGCAATCACCTCCGTATGGCGATCGTAGGACTCGCGCATTCCGCCGTGGGCGTAGGGACCGTTCATGATGACTTCCAGCTTCATCGCCCGGAAGCCGAGGTCCTTCGCCTTGAGGGCATTTTGAACCAGGGCGTCGCGATACTCGGCAAACGAATGGCCGGCCGGCAGAAGCGACGCATAGGGGGTCACCTTCTCCTGCTTGAGACCGCCGAGCAGTTCCCAAACCGGCTTGTCCAGCACCTTGCCCTTCAGGTCCCACAGCGCCATGTCGACCGCGCCCATCACGTGGACCACCAGGCCGCGGCGGCCGTTCATGGCCGTGCCCTTGTAGATCCGATCCCAGATCCCGGCGATGTCGAGCGGATCGGCGCCGATCAGCATCTCCTGGATGCAAAGCCCCATGGTGTGGGTTCCGGGCGCGGTCAGGCAGGCCTTGGCCATCCACGGATTGACGTCGCTTTCGCCGATGCCGGAGACACCCTCGTCGGTATGAATGATGACGACAAAATCGTCCTGGGCGGACGAGGTCTGGGTCGGGTCCATGTTCGGAGCGAGCAGGACATGGACTTCGATGTCGGTGATCTTCATTGCGGGCAGGCCTGATCGGCGGGCC
>JAAEOR010000913.1 GCA_024222895.1 Hyphomicrobiales bacterium
TACAACCTCACCCAGGTGGTCGCGTCGGACGGGCAGCGTTCGGGTGACGCGCCCGGGTGGCGGAGCGAAGGCAGTTTCACGCTCACGCGCGATCGGTTGCTCGTCGACAAGGCGGTGCTTTCGGAGGGGCCGCCGGACCGGCCGTCGAGCATGGCTGGCTCCGCAATCATCGAACTCGGCGTAGATGCACGGTTTGAGGCGACGCTTCAGGCCCGCCAGCTTGATCTCGACCGGTCGCTGGGAGCCGGGCCGTCGGAGCCGGTCGAGGTTGGCGCCGCGGCCACCCGGTTTGTCGAATGGCTTGCCGGAATTCCCGTGCCGCCCATACCCGGCCAGATCCGGTTCGACGTACCGGCCATCGTCGTCGGTGGCAACATCATTCGGGATGTGCGGTTCCGGGCAAGGCCCGAGGACTACGGTTGGCGCATCGAAGGATTGCAGGCGACCTTACCGGGACAGGCGGCGTTTCAGGCTGACGGGCAGCTTTCAACCGGCGAGCAGGTCGGCTTCGGTGGCCAGGTTCGCCTTGCGGTCGGACAGCCCGCGACCTTCGCTGCGTGGTGGCGGGGTCAGAACCAGGACGGCGCCGGGCGACTGCTGGCGCCGTTCGAGCTTACCGGACGAGCGACGGTCACGCCCGACAGCGTTTCGGTGAAGGACATGTCCACCCGCATCGACAATGCGACCATCGCAGGTGCGTTTTCGTGGTCGCGCACCGGTGAGACCGGGCAGAAGCGAAGCCTGCGCACCGACCTTCAGGCCGATCGCCTCGACTTCACTCAGATCAGGGCGCTGGCCGAGCTTCTGGGCGGACATGATTTCTCCGATGCCACGGTGATCGCCGACAGCTATGCAATCAAGCTGGCTGCCGGCGAGCTTGCGACCGAAGACGTCAGGATGCGCGACGTGGAAATCGATGCGGCGTTCGACGACGGCGATCTGACGGTGAATGGAATCCGGATCGGCGATGTCGGCGGAGCGAGCTTCGAGGTCACCCGGGGACAGATCGACGATGTCCTCTCCCAGCCGCGCGGGCGTCTGGAGGCCCAGCTGACCGCCGGCGAACTCGCCGGCCTGGCCCGCATTGTCGACCGGCTGGCGCCGGACACACCGGTCTCACGGTGGTTCAATCGCACGGCATCGTCATTGTCGGCGGCAACGGCCACCGTCAAGATCGACTCGGTCCTGGACAACGGCGTGCCGAATTCACAGCTTGAGGTTCGGGGTTCTGCCGGCGCTTCGCAGTTCGATGTGACGATCGAGCTTGCCGGCGCGCCTGCCACCTGGCGCACCGGCAGCGCCCGGGTCGTTGGGTCATTGAAATCCTACGACGCTGTCGGGGTCGCCCGACAGGCCGGGATTGATGCCGCGAATGTCGATATCGGCGGCGCGAGCATCGATCTCGAAGCCACGGGCGTTCCGCAGGAAGGGATGGCAACGAAGCTCGATTTCAGCTTTGGGGACCTCTCGCTGGAGAGCAATGGCACCCTCATCCTGGCCGCGGAACTTCCGCCCAAATACACCGGTACATATGACTTGAAGACGGAGGATGTGGATCCACTGATTGGCATGGTGGGTCTTGCGATTCCGGGAGCCGCGCTGGGAACGCCGCTGGCGCTCGCCGGTGATATCAATGTGCTTGGGCCAACGGCCGAGATGTCGTGGACAAATGGTGTCGTCGCCGGCCAGCGGATGACGGGCGATCTCCGGATCGCCGAGGCTGACGACGGCGGTGTTCGTATTGATGGTGGCAAGATCGAGCTGGATACGGTCGACCTCGGCTGGATCACTTCCCTGGGTCTGGGTTTCGCACCTCGGCCCGGCGATGATCCGGATCAACCCTGGTCCCGGACACCGTTCGGCGAGCCCGTATACGGGCGCCTTTCCGCCGAGCTGGACGTTGCCGCCGAACGGCTGACGGTCAGTGATTCAATTCACATCACAAATGCCGAACTCCAGATGACGTTGGTGCCGAACCGGATCGAACTTTCGGTGAAGTCCGGCGAGGTGATCGGGGGTAAGGTGACCGGCGGCCTGTCCATCCGCAACGTTGGCGGCAACGCCAACGTCAATGGCCAGATGAGCATGCTCGGCGCATCGCTGGATCCGGTGATCTGGCATCGGGCCGGCCGCGCGGTGGCGACCGGAACCCTTGACGTGTCGGTTGATTTCGAGGCGACCGGCCGATCGCCGGCGGGGCTGATCTCTTCGCTGACCGGCGGCGGTACCCTGGCGTTGAGCGCCGGTGAGGCCCGTTATGTGAATCCGCGTGCCGCCAACCTGGTCATCCGCGCCTCCGACCGTGGGCAGCAGTTCGACGAGGATCAGCTGCGGGACCTTTTCGCCAGCTATATAGATGCCGGCGCGCTGGCATTTACCCAGGCCGAGGCAGCGTTTTCGATCGCTGCAGGAACGGTTCGCATCCAGAACATGACGGTCGACACGGATGCCGCTGGTACCTCGGGCAGTGCGGCCATCGATCTGAACAGGATGCGGATCGACAGCGACTGGACGTTGACACTCGAGTCAGGCGACATCGATGACCCGGGACCGCCGCCGCAGGTCGGCATCGTCTTCCGGGGCCCGATCGCGGCGCCGGATCGAATCCTGGATGTGCTCCAGTTCAACTCCTATCTCAATATCCGCCAGGAGGCCCGTATCCAGCAGATTCTCATCATGGAGGAGGAGGCCCGGCTGGAACGCGAGCGGCTTAATCGCCTGAAGCGAAAGCTGAAGGAGGACGCGTTGCGGCGTGAGCAGCTCGAAGAGGCGGCCCGCGTAGCGCGAAGAACGGCGGCGCTCAACATCGAAGACTTCCAGGTGACCCGGGGTATTCACATCGAAGCAGCGTTGGAGGCCGGACGTGCGGCGTGGTGGGATCGCATGACGATCGCCCGTGAGGACAAACTCGCAGCGCTGGAACGCGCCCGCGAGGCGCTCGCCGTTGCCGAGGCGGAAGCCGAGCGCGCCGTCGCGGCAATGGAGGCTGTGGCGAACGCCGAGCGATCCGCCAAAGAAGTGGCGGATCTGGAGAAGGCTGCCGCCGATGCCCTGGCAGAGGCGAACCGGGTTCTGGCCAAGATGGAGCAACAAGCTGTCGAGGCGCAGGAAACGGTGATCGCCGCCGAAACACGGATTGAGGTCGCGGCCGGGGCGGTGGCCGACGCCGAGGACGCTCTTGCCGATGCGACAGCCGAGCATGAGGCAGCGCGAGCGGTCGCCGAGGCGGCGGCCGAAGCGCGTAAATCGGCGACCGGGTCGGTCGGCAATGCCCGGGCGCTGGCTCAGTCGGCTCGCGCCACGGCTGTGGCGGCCGAAGCCGAAGCGGAAGACAAAGCGGCTCTCGCCGTCACGGCCGAAGAAGCCCTCAACGCGGCCGAAGCCGAAGCAGCAACGGCCAGCGCCAACGTAACCGCTCTGACCGAGGTAGAGACCGTTGCCACGAAGACGCATGTCGAGGCGAAGACCGCGGTCGCCGCCGGCGCGGAACGGTTTGCAATTGTAGAGGCGGAAGCGAAGACAGCCGAAGCCGAACTCGCCGCCGCACGGGGTCTCGCGACCGAAGCGGAAGCCGGTGTGACGGCAGCGATCGAACAAGCGGAAAGTTCGAAGAGGGAAGCCGCCCTGGTTGGACAGCTGCTCTTGGCAGATCAGCAAGACTGGGACGAAATCTCGCAGACGGTTGAGCTCGCTCGTGCCGAGCTCGCCCGGCTGGAGGCGTCGGCAGATGAGGGCACGCCCGATGGCGAAACGGAAACTGCCGACGGCGAATTTGATCCGGCCGTCGGTGAATCTGAGGAATTGAAGGCGGCACGGCAGGCGCTGGCGGACGCGGAGACGGCCCAGCAGGAGGCGGATATTCGGTTGGGCGAAGCAGAGATCGCAAACACCGAGGCCAAGGCGTTGGTCGACCAGAAAACGTTGGAGGTCGAAGCAGCACGTGTGGCGTTGGAACAGGCCAACGCGAA
>JAAEOR010000914.1 GCA_024222895.1 Hyphomicrobiales bacterium
ATCACACGACGATGTGCCTCGGCATCCCGCACGATTGCAAAACCCGAGTCGTATGGGATCTGCAGCCATTTGTGACCGTCGACGGACCAGCTGTCAGCCAGGTCCACGCCCTTGGTCAGATGGGCCTTTTCGTCCAGGACACGCGCCCAGAGACCGAAGGCGCCGTCGATGTGAAGCCAGGCACCGTGTTGACGCGCCAGGCTTGCGATCGCTTCGAAATCCTCAAAGCCGCCCGAGTTGATATGACCTGCCTGGGCAATGATGATCTTCGGCCCGTCAATGGCAGCCATGGCCGAAGCCAGCCTTCCGGCGTCCATCAGTCCCGCCTCGTCGGACGGAATACGCACAAAGTTCCTCTCGCCGAAACCCAGATGGCGGAGCGCCGCGAAGTTCGTCTCGTGCGCGTCGTCGCTGGCGAATATCCGCACCGGCGGCGCGCCCTGAAGACCATCCTGTTCAAAGGAATGGCCGGCCCTGGCAAGCACCACCGACCTCGCCGCGGCCAGACCGACGAAACACGCCATCGTCGCCCCTGTCACGAAGCCGACCGAGCTCTCGCGGGGCAGGTCGAGCAGATCGAGAAGCCAGGCGGATACCGCTTCCTCCGCGATCGCCGCCGCCGGCGCGGTCTGGAAGATCGCCGCGTTCTGGCCCCAGATCGACGTCAGCCAGTCGGCCGCGACACCGACGGGATCGGACCCCCCCATGACCCAGGCAAAGAAATTGGGGTCGGTGTTTCCGACGAGGCCCGGCTCCGCCGCCGCAATCAACTCCTCGATCACGGCGGTGGCGTCTTTGGGATGTTCGCCGAGCGGCTGGCAGAATGCCTGTCTGAGCTCTTCGACCGAGGCTGTTGCGTGCAGCGGTCGGACTTTCTGCCGAAAGACCTCGCCATAGGCGCCTGCTCGTTCGAGTGGTTTGGACGACCTGCTTGTCATTATGCGTTCCGGTCTCATCGCGGGTGCAACCATTTTGGCAGGAAGCTGTAGGCATCCCGCGTCATGTTCGCATCGAAGTTCACCCCGGCTTCCTCGAGCCGTTGCCTGAGCGATCCGTCGTTGAATGCGTCGAACGTTTCGGTGGCGCCGCCAACCAGGTTGCCGCCGACGAAGATCTGCGGAATCGTCGGAGCGCCGGTCAACTTCCTCAGCACGACGCGGATGTCGCCACCGAGATTGTCCTCCTGATAGGCGACGGAGTCGAGATCGACGGATTCATAGGCGATGCCGGCCGCATCGAACATCTTGCGCACCGACCAGCAGAACTCGCACCATTCCAGTGCGAACAAGACGACGGGTTTCTCCGCAATGGTCTTTTCGACCAATGCTTTCACCTCGGGCTTCGGGTCCTCGGCCACGGCGGGGGCGGACACACGGCAGGATGTAGCGTCAAAGCGATAGCCGTCGGTCGAGCGGGAGATCTCCATCTCCTCGTCGGTCATGGTCTCGGCGACGTCGTCAAACAGAACCGTCGTCATATACCGTTCGCCGGTGTCCGGGATCATCGCGAGGATTCGCGAGCCCGCCGGCGCGGCCTCGGCCACCTTGAGCGCGGCGGCAAAGGTGGCGCCGCCGCTGATGCCGCAGAATATGCCCTCGCGCCGGGCAAGATCCTGCGCCGCGCGAAGCGCCTCACTACCCGCGACCGGCTGGTAGGTGTCGATAACGCCGGCATCCAGCGCGTCCTGGGCCAGTTTCGGAATAAAGTCCGGCGACCAGCCCTGCATCGCGTGCGGGCGGAACATCGGGTGGCTGGCGGATGGCCGACCGGAGTCGTCGCGCGGCTGCTCGATACCGCTGGCCAGGATCGGAACGTTGTCCGGTTCGGTCACGACGATCCTGGTTTGCTCGCTGCGCTCCCGCAGGACACGCGACACGCCCTTCAGCGTGCCGCCCGTACCGAAACCGGTGACCCAGTAGTCGAGGCCAATATCCCGGAAA
>JAAEOR010000915.1 GCA_024222895.1 Hyphomicrobiales bacterium
ACCGGAGTGATGGTGTAACTGACCGTGCTGGTGTTCGAGCCGTTAACACTGTCGCTGATCGTATAGGTGAAGCTGTCGGAGGTGGTCTCCGAATCATCGTGCTGGTACTGGGTGGTCCCGTCCTGCAGGATGTAGACGGTGCCGTTGGTGGTGCTGACTTCTTTATAACCCAGGCCCGAGGTATAGGTGCCGTGGGCACTGTCGGTCAGGCTTGCCCAGACGGTGCCGTTGACGCTCTCGATGGTGAGGGTGTCGGCCGGCAGGTCACTGTCACTGTCCGCACCTGAGCCGGTGTCGTTGGTAATGATGTTATTGCCGCTCTCAAGCGCACCCTCGTTCAGGGTGTAGGCATTGTTGGTGCTTACCGGTGCATTGTCGTTCACCGGAGTGATGGTGTAGCTCACCGTGCTGGTGTTGGAACCGTTGGTGCTGTCGGTCACCGTGTAGGTGAAGCTGTCGCTGGTGGTCTCGCCGCCGTCGTGCTGGTACTGGGTGGTGCCGTCCAGCAGGATGTAGACGGCGCCGTTGGTGGTGCTTACCTCTTTATAACCCAGGCCCGAGGTATAGGTGCCGTGGGTACTGTCGGTCAGGCTTGCCCAGGCGGTGCCATTGACACTCTCGATGGTCAGGGTATCGGCCGGCAGATCGCTGTCGCTGTCCAGACCCGAGCCGGTATCATCGGTGATGATGTTGTTGCCGCTCTCCAGCGCACCCTCGTTCAAGGCATAGGCATTGTTGGTGCTCACCGGCGCGTTGTCGTTGACCGGAGTGATGGTGTAGCTCACGGTGCTGGTATTCGAGCCGTTAACACTGTCGCTGATGGTATATGTGAAGCTGTCGGAAGTGGTCTCGCTGTCATCGTGCTGGTACTGGGTGGTCCCGTCCTGCAGGATGTAGACGGTGCCGT
>JAAEOR010000916.1 GCA_024222895.1 Hyphomicrobiales bacterium
GCCGACTCGAACGCCGGCAACGTCAAGATCACCGACCTGAAGAAGAGTGACACGCTGCGCTTCCACGACTCGTCGGGCGACGACGACCTGACGGAGGCGCAGGTCGAGAGTGCCTCGACGGTGACCGACAAGGGCGACGGCAAGAACGTCAAGATCGTGATCGACACGGCCGGGACGGGGTCGATGACGATCGTGCTGAAGGGGATCGGCGACGGTTCGATCGAGTCGATCGAGG
Organism: Hyphomicrobiales bacterium; assembly: GCA_024222895.1. Taxonomy (GTDB): domain Bacteria; phylum Pseudomonadota; class Alphaproteobacteria; order Rhizobiales; family Kaistiaceae; genus Bauldia. The sequence goes on from JAAEOR010000916.1 coordinate 236, forward strand.
ATCTGATCGACGCCGGCTACGACCTCGCCTTCGACGCCTGAGCGACTGCGGCGTTCTCAGCCGCTGTTCGACGCGGCCGGCCTCCGGACCTGATCCGGGGGGCCGGTGGCTGGCCGCGACGACTGCATAGTCGCTACGAGCCGAGTTTGCCGAGTCGGCCGGTGCGGCGCCACCTTTAGTCACCAGCATCTTCTGCGTCATATGATCGGTTGCGCCTCTTTGGGGCATCCGCCGATCAAGCCAGCCGAAAACTAGGCGCCGCGTGCCGTTGGATCGTCGCGCTGAAACGTGGAAAGACACGCGCCCATCCTCCCCCACTTTTTGTTCACTTTTTGTGGGGGAGGTGACGACGCGAAGCGTCGTCGGAGGGGGCACTTGCACCAGGCGACGGCGAGCACCATCAAGGCGGAGTGCATCACAGAGGAATTGTCACCAGCAAGGAAACGAACGTCTGAAACCGTCCGGACAGCACGCACGGCGATTGTCCCGTGATTTCACGGTCGGCGTCCCAACGCCCCCTCCGCCAGCCATTCGGCTGTCACCTCCCCCGCAGAACGCGGGGGAGGAGCGCGCCGTTGCACGGTTGCGCATAGGCTCCTGAGAGGCCCGGTATCCAAGAAGGTTCGGAGATGCGTGCATGCCCTAGCAAGGGGTCGGGGGGATTGCCGATGCATCGTGGCGCGAACAACGGCGCGCCTCAATCGCCACTGCGATTCTGACAAAGAGCGGACTAGTGGGGCGCCACCTTCCATTCTGATCGCATCGCCGCTGAGGAATGCAGGCCATGCTCTGCAAGGATACTCACACGCTACCTGCCAAGCTCCATTATTATCAAAGCGGATGGGCTAGCGGGGGCACAAATTCCGGGATCAATTCTCCCGCCCAGCGGATCACCGGTTCGCGAAAATGGTCGGGCACGCCGACATAGGGCAAGAGTAGCCGCGGCGACATCTCGGCCCAGCCGCCGACGGACGCCATCAGCTTGTCGCAGGCATAACCGGGATAACCGGCGGTCAGGACCGGCGCGATCGCATTGTCCATGAAGCGGCCGATCCGGGTCTCCAGTTCCAGGCCGGCGTCGGGTCGTTCGGTGATCAGCCTGTTCCAGGCGACCGTCGCGGTTGGATTCAGGCACGCCATGTTGGAGTAGGCGCC
>JAAEOR010000917.1 GCA_024222895.1 Hyphomicrobiales bacterium
GGCTATGCTTTTCGGCCCTCTCCTGGCGGATCGGGCAACGCCCGCCCGCGATGACATCGCGATCCCTTGTGAGAAGTCCGGACTAGTTACTGGAGTTCAGAAAGAAGGTCTCTTGCCTGGCGCAGGTCCGGTGTGTCGAAGCCTTCCGTGAACCATTCGTAGATTGGCGCCAGGAGGCGAAGCGCTTCGGCCTCCCGTCCCGACGACTGCCATAGCCTCGCAAGGCATGTTGCCGCTCGGAGCTCCCAGGATTTGGCCTCATGCGCTTGGGCCAGCCGCACGGAGTCGCGCAAGACGGCCTCCGCGGCGCCGCGGTCGGGCGCGTCCCCTTGAAGCAAGAGCTCTCCCCTTATCCGAAGGCATTCCGGCTCCATATAGCAATCTCCTGTTTCCCGGCAATGGGCGATCGCGCGGTCGATCAATGCGAACGCCTCCGAAGTCTGTTCCATTCCGCCAAGTCCCAAGGACATCCAACTCCAGAATAGGGCGTTGCAGATGCGCCCATCGCTCAGGTTCCAGAAATCGTTTCCCCGCTTCATGAGGCGGTAACCGGTGGAGAAGTCGCCGCCCAGGATGCATGCCATCCCGCGCCACTGTCCGACGAGCACGTTCTCGGCGAAAGGCCCCAGGCCCTCGTCAATGGCGACCCGCTCAACCTCGTCGCAATGAGACAGCATGCGCTCGCGCTCGCCGCGGAGAAGCAGACCCTGCGAGCCCGCCGTCATCGCGAATGCAAAGTTGAAGGGGTGGTTCAATCGCCTGGCTATGGCGACCGCATCCTCGAGCCGCTGCAACGAGCGCTCGGGATAGCCGATGATCCAGTCGAGAAAGCTGCCCGCCCAGTGCAGCGAGAAGCAGAGCGGATCATGGTTCGTGAATTCGACGATCCGCGCGTACTTGGCCTCGTCGTATGTCGCCCTGATGTGGTCCGTGTAGCGGGAGGCCCTATTGTATTCGGCCTGCCAGAAGTACTGGCAGCCGCTCGACATGTCCCGGACTGCGGAGAGCTCCGAAACCTCGGCCTCCCCGGCGGCGCGATCAAGCTCCGCCAACCACTCGTGAGCCCGCGGGAATTCGGTCCTGGTTTGGTAATGGACCCAAAGCCCCCAAAGGATGGGCCCCAGGTGCCTCCGGTCATTCAGCGTCCCGGCCAGGGCGAAGGCCGGCTCCAGCGCGTCGGCAACAGACGGATGCGGCCACCCCAAGCCGGCCATCCTTGCGGTTCCCAAGACAACACGCAGGTCGAGTTCCAGGTGATCACGCTCGACGGAAGCGGCAAGCGCTTCGACTTGCTGCAGGCCCAGTTCCAGGGCCCCGGACGCTTCCGGGAGGGCCGAGGCGCCGAGCAAACGCTGGCCTGCCGCGAGATAGAACGCGGCAGATTTCTCCGTCAAGCCGGCGGCCGCGCAATGCCGCGCCAGCACCAAGGAATCAGCCTCCTCCGAGTCCTCGATCGCGCGCGCCAGTCTTGCATGCAGTTGTTGCCGCTTACTTATCAGAAGGCTTTCGTAGGCCGCATCTTGCACCAGCGCGTGTTTGAAGAGGTAGTTGGTGCCCTCGACCGTGCTACGGCGGAATATGAGCTGTGCCTCGACCAGCTGCGACAGTGCGTCGTCGAGGGCGGTCCGCCCCATTGAAACCACCTCGGCCAACAGATCGGGCCGAAACTCCCGGCCGATGCAGGCCGCCGCCTGGACCACCTCCTTTACCGGCGCCAGTCGGTCCAAACGCGCCATCAGCGAGTCGTGCAGCGTCGAAGGAATGGCCAGTGGCGGCAGTGGACCCTCGAGAAGATATCGACCGTTCGACTCCTTGAGGAAACCCGTTTCGAGCACGGTCTTGGTCAACTCCTCGACGAACAGCGGCACCCCATCGGTCCGCTCCAGGATCTGCGTTAGGACCGCGTCGGGCAATTCCTTGCCGCCGGTCACGCGCTCGGCCAATTCCTTCCCATCACTGCGGCTGAGCCGGTTCAGGGAGTGATGCGTAACGTGACCGTAGCCGGTCCAACGCGGCTCGAACTCTGGTCGATGGGTCATCACGGTCAGGACCGGCAACTCCTGCGCACGATCGACCACGGCATCGAACGTCTCAAGGGTCGACGCATCGATCCAATGGATGTCCTCGACCAGCACCAGGACCGGACATCTTTCGGTAAGTGCTTCCAGCTGTGCCACCAGCACTGCAATGGTTTGCAGTTTTCGCCTTTGGGGTGTCATGTCGAGGGCCGGATATCGCTCGGTCGGCAATGACAGGAGCGCCGCCATCAGCGCCCTTGCCACCCAACCATCGTCCTGCGTAGCCCCCAGAAGGCGCTCCAACTTGTCGAGCTTACCCTCGACGGTGTCTTCCTGCCTGAAGTCGGCGGCCCGCTGGAGCTGTTCGATAATCGGATTGAAAGCGGCGTTGATTTGGTAGGGCGAGCATTGGTAACGAAGGCAGGTATGGGGTTCCCCATCCAGGCGCTCCCGGAACTCCCGCAATATTCGGCTCTTGCCGATCCCGGCCTCGCCAGAGATTAGGACATTCTGGCCTTCTCCACCCTTGGCACTTTCCCAGCGGTCCGTCAGCAGGGCGATCTCTTGCGAGCGACCGACAAAACCGGTTAGCGTCGACCCGCGCGCCGCGTCGAAGCGGCTCTCGATCCTCGCCGTTCCAACAACGCGCCAAGCCCGAGTGGGATCGGCGAAGCCCTTGAGCCGATGCACGCCCTCGTCATGGAGTTCAAAGGCGTAGCCAGCGAGGCGGCGCGTGGTGGCCTCGATTATCACGGATCCGGGATCGGCCAAGGCCTGCAGCCGTGCCGCAAGGTTGGGTGTCTCCCCCGCCACGGCGCCCATCTCTCCGAACACATCGCCGACGATATCCCCGATGACCACCTGCCCCGTTGCGATGCCGACACGTGCCTGCAAGCTGTCCTCGTCATCGGCCTCCAGGCCCTCGACCGCAGCGATCGCATCCATGGCCGCGTGGATGGCTCGCTCCGCCTGATCCTCATAGGCCCGAGGCCAACCGAAATAGGCCAGCACCCCATCGCCAAGAAACTTGGCGACATGGCCTTCGTATCGGCTGACCGCGCCGGCCACCACATCCTGGTATTGCCGCATCACCTCACGCAGTTCTTCCGGGTCCAATCGCTGCGAAAGCTCCGTCGACCCCACGAGGTCGCAGAACATTATGCTGAGCTGGCGACGTTCCGGCTCCGCCCGCTGAACCGATTCGCTCGGTTCCACGGACGCGACGGACTCACCCGCAAGGTTGGTGGCTTGCAGTTCGGCGATAGCGGCAAGAATGATGCGCCGGGCGCCCAAACTGACGCCGACGTCCTTGAGGTCATCCTCCGTGATGTGGGGTAGGGCGGTCTTCGTGATCTCATTTTCGGCAAATGTCGCCACGTACTTGCCGAGCCCGAGGCCTTCCAGCCAACCGGCAATGTCAGTTGCCATGAGAGCAGATCTCCTCGGTGCATTATAGCAATCGTCATTTCGCTGCCAACGAACTTAAGACATGCCAGCTCGAGCGTCGGCATTTGTGAACGCTTGTCTGATATCTGCCGCTCAGCGCAAAGCGCCGCAACCCACCGCGCCGCGGCAGGCGTCCGACAACCGTTCACAAGACACGAGCTTTCCTATGAGCGGAACAACGCACGTGGATTTCGCACTTAATCAATGCACTTACAACTATTCCACCACGATCGCGCTGCACACTAACCTATTGAAATTATGGTGGGCCCGGCAGGACTCGAACCTGCGACAACACCGTTATGAGCGGTGCGTTCTGACCAACTGAACTACGGGCCCGACCCCGTAGATACGACTCCGCGCCCGCCGCCGCAACGGCCAATGCGGGGCGGCGCGCTCCGGTCGCCGCGGCGGAAGACTGATTTCCGCGTTCGGCGTCGCGCCGCGCCCGCCTATACTCGCGCCATGTCAGAGAAATTCTTCGATGACGTCATCGCTCGCGTGGTGCGGGGTGAAATAGGCGGAATCGAGACGCCGGCGGCGATCTGCGAGCGATTGCGCGATATCGCCAGGAACGCGCCCGGTGACGCCGGCGTGGCGGCGGATCTCGTCGGGCGGCCGTGCGCGTCCTCGGCGCCATTGTGGCATGCCCAAGCGTTCGAGCGCGCTTGCCATGAGGACAACGAGGGTGCCGTCGTTCGGCGCCTCTATCACCTGCGCTGGCTGGCCCATTTGTGCTGTCCCGAAGACGAACGCTTCCGGCCCACCGTGTCGCTCGTCATTCCCGCTTACAACGCGGCGGGATTGGTGACGGCCGCCATCGACAGTTGCCTGGCACAAGATCCCGCGCCCGACGAGATCATTGTCGTCGATGACGGGTCGTCCGACGACACCGCCGGCGCCGTGGCGCGGTTCGGCGACCGCATCCGCCTCATCGCCCAGAGCAATCGGGGCGTGTCGGCGGCGCGCAATACGGGGGTCGCCACAGCGACCGGCGATTTCATCCATTTTCTCGACGCCGACGACACCCTGCTGGCGCGGGCCCTCGCGGACAAGATCGCCGCTTTCCGCTCCATTCCCGATGCCGATCTCTGCTTCTCGTCGACCCTGGACCAAGGCGCCGACGGGCGGCGGCCGAATACGATCCCGCCGCCGGATGGCGGCCCGCGCTGCGCGACCAATGATTTCGCCTACGCCGTCGTTCGCGGCCCGGCGCTGCTGCCGTCGACCGTGATGATGCCGCGGTTGCGCGCGCTGGCCGCCGATCTGTTCGACGAGACACTCCGCCGCACCGAGGACCGCCGCTATTTCTTCCGCCTGGCGGTCGCCGGCGTCAAGGCGATCGCCGTCGGCCGCCCCCTGGCGCGCCGGCGCTTGGATACTGGCGGCGCCGCCGGCCCGGGCCGCCCGCCTCACGAGTACAAGGCGGTCGCCGTGCTGATGAACCTGATCGATGCCGTCGACACGCCCCGGATGTGGCGCTACGCGCCATTCATCCTGCTGTCGCGCTGGTACCGGATTGTCGATGTCGCCGACGACCGCCTCGACACGCTGCGCCAAACCGTTCGCGACCGACTCGCGGAGCTCGGCGACGGCGCGCCGCGCGGCGGACTTTCGCCGTTGCTTTTGATCCAAAACCTGGCCCTGGCCCTCGACTGGTTCGAGCGCAACCGACCGCGGCTGACGGCGGCCGGGCTCGCCTATCACAGCGACATCCGTCAGGCCCTGTCCGCGGCCGCCGCGACGGCGGCGGGACCGGGACCGGCGGACCGCGTCTATTGGCTCGATGGCGGGCCGTGCCATGGCAGCGCGCGGCCCCTGCTCGATGCCTTTTCGGCCCTCGACGACGATACGGAATTCCTCGCCGATCTGCGCCGCCTCGAGGTTCCGGCGGCAAGCGTCATGTGGCGGCTCACCGAACGCCTCGCCCCCGGCCTCGGCGCAGCGCGGGCCGGCCACCTCGCGCGGGTGCTGACCCGGGCCCTCGGGCCGTCGCTGCGGCTGTCGTTCCTCTATCGCACTCTGGCCGATTCCAACGGCGACTGGATGGTCGGCGACGGCGAACGCTGGCCGCCGCGGACGCATGATTAGGGGAGTTCGCCGCGGCGCGCTCGGAGCCGCCGGCGCCCGGCGGCCGCCTCTAAGAAGACGACGAGCCCTCGCGGACGACATAAATCGATCGCCCCCAGGGCAGATCGACCTCGCCCTTCTCGATGAATCCGGCGCAGGCGAACACCCGGCGCGAGCCGTGATTGTCGAGGTCGATATCGGCGATCACCCGGCTCACATAGGCCCGCGCCAGCAGATCGTCGACGTAGCGCGCGACCAACTTCTTGCCATGGCCCTTGCCGATGCAATCTTCCTCGCCGATGAACAAATCGACGCCGCGGGTTCCCGCGGGCTGGTCGGTCCATGGGCTGCCGGGCTCGGCATTGGGATCGTGGGTATGGATGTATCCGACCGCCCGTCCGCCGATGCGGATCAGAAAGCTCTCCAGCCAGTCCGCATTCAGGCCGGCGCGGATGCGGGCGAGTTGCCGCTCGGGATCGCGCCACCAGCGGCCGACATGGGGCCGGGCCAGCCAATCGGCGATGCGCGGCAAGTCGCCATCGACAACCGGTGTGAAATCGTAGGTATTCGCGGGCGGCCCGGACATGGACGGCATGATACGCCGTGATCACGTATCCAGAAAACTCCTGAGTTTCCGCGACCGGCTCGGATGCTTGAGTTTTCTCAGCGCCTTGGCCTCGATTTGGCGGATGCGCTCGCGGGTGACCGAGAATTGCTGGCCGACCTCCTCGAGGGTGTGGTCGGTGTTCATGCCGATGCCGAAGCGCATGCGCAGCACCCGCTCCTCGCGCGGGGTCAGCGTCGCCAGCACCCGGGTCGTGGTTTCGCGCAGGTTCGACTGGATGGCGGCGTCGAGCGGCAGGATCGCGTTCTTGTCCTCGATGAAATCGCCGAGATGGCTGTCCTCCTCGTCGCCGATCGGGGTCTCCAGGCTGATCGGCTCCTTGGCGATCTTGAGCACCTTGCGCACCTTTTCGAGCGGCATGTGGAGCTTCTCGGCGAGCTCCTCCGGCGTCGGCTCGCGGCCGATTTCGTGCAGCATCTGGCGCGAGGTGCGGACCAGCTTGTTGATCGTCTCGATCATATGGACGGGGATACGGATGGTTCTACCCTGGTCTGCAATGGCCCTGGTGATTCCCTGTCTGATCCACCAGGTCGCGTAGGTGCTGAATTTATAGCCTCGTCTGTACTCGAACTTGTCAACAGCCTTCATGAGGCCGATATTCCCTTCCTGGATGAGATCAAGAAGTTGCAGTCCGCGGTTTGCATATTTTTTCGCCACAC